>NZ_JBAURZ010000328.1:0-40936 GCF_049581445.1 Paraburkholderia sp.
ACCCCGGAGCCTTTGCTGCCCGCCGATGTGCTAGCCGCACTGGTGCGCACGCCCGAAGAGGAACTCGCCGTAGCCGAGGCCGAGGCAGTACAGCGAGTGGCCGCCGCCAAGGCCGCATTCACCGCCTTGCATCCGGATACCACCGCGCAGCCGGCGCCGCATGAGCCCGCCGAGCCGGCTATATTGCCGGTCCTGCGACGGCGCGTGCGGATCGAACCCAGCCGCGACGAAGACGATCCGCGTAACGATCCGACACCGGAAGACGGCCGGTTTGCCTAAACGCCATGCACGCTGGCGACGTACGCACTGTGTCGCCCGCCCCCTCCTCACGTCCCCGTTCGATACATTTCGCATCACTCTTAACAAACCTTGAAATATTCCGTGTGCGAATGGACGCAATCGACGTTTGAAACTCTCCGGAAGCCCCACTTTAAGACGCTTTTAAGACATGCCGTGGTGTAATATCCGCCAGCGTTTGAGCCCCCAGGTTCGCGCTTACCTACAGGCATCACGCAGCCGTCGAACAATTTGCGGCAGCGCTATTGCAATTGGCCGGCGTGCCCCGATTTCCGCACCGGCTGCCTGCGCAATCCTGCGCGCAGGGGCATAAACTAGTGGTCACAGGTAGTTAAGTGCGCCTTGGTACTCAGCGCCGATTTCATTCTACGGAGGTATTCATGTCGCTAATTGACAGCATCTCGCGCACGCTCAAAGGTCTCCTGAACGACGCTGCGGATTCCGTGCAAGACCCGTCGCGCGACTCGCGGCAGATCGTGCGCGAACTCGACGCCAGCATCGCCAAAGCGGAGAACTCGCTGATCGAGATTCAGGCGCAGGTTGCCACTCAGCAAAGCAAGCGCGATGTTGCCGCAGACAAGGCGAGGAAATACGAAGACGGCACCAAACGCGCGCTGCAAGCCGGCGACGAAGCGCTCGCCCGCGAAGCGCTCGGCGCGCAGGCCACCGCTGAAGCGGAGCGCGACGCCCTGGCGAAGGAACTTGCCACGCTCGAACCGTCGGTCGACCAGTTGAAGAGCCAGATCGACGACATGCGCACCCGCCGCAATGACCTGAACGCACGCTCGAATATCCTGCAGGCCAAGCAGCAGATCGCGCAGGCGAAGGACGTCGCGGCGACCGCGCTGGGCGGCATCGGCGGCAAGAACCTGTCCGAGGATTTCCAGAAGCTCGAAGACAAGGTAGCGCTTTCGAATGCGCGCTCGGACGCCCGGCTGAATTCGGCCGACACGAAGAGCGGCAAGGCGCTCGACGACAAGCTCGCGGACCTGAATCGCGGCCCGTCAGTGGAAGACCGCCTCGAAGCGTTGAAGAAGCAGTTGAACACGCCGGCTCAGTAACACGCAGTACACCGGCTGTGACGCGGCGCCGGCTATCGAGCGGCGCTGCGTGTCACAGCGGAGACGATTGCCATGGAGACGGGCGTTAAACCGCCCGGCCCGAAACATGAAAAAACTTTTTGCAGCTGCATTCGGCTCGCTGATGCTGGTCTGCTCGTTGGCCTTTGCGATACCGAGCGCCCAGCAGATCGAATCGGCGATGGCGCAGGGCAACTGGCAGCAAGCCGATACCGAACTCACCGATGTGCTGCAGGCGCATCCGAACAACGCGCGCGCGCACTATCTGTACGGCCAGGTTCTGGTGCGCGAAGGCCGCGCCGCTGATGCGCTGGCGCAGATCCAGCAAGCCAAGACGCTCGATCCGCAAATCCGCTTCACCGATCCGACCCGCTTCGCTCAAACCGAAGCGGCGATCCGCCGTGCCGCCGAACGCGCCGGCGCCACTACTGGCAGCACAGCCAATTCGTTTGCACAGCAGAACACGGCTTCTGTTCAGCAGACAGCCGCGATGGCGCCGCAAGTGCCGCAACGGCACGGGCCGTCAATGGGCCTGTGGATCGGCGTTGCGATCGTGCTCATAGCAGTGGCTCTGGTGTTGCGCTGGACGCTGCGGCGCGCCCGCACGCAGGATGATTCGCGTGCCGACGACGATCGTCGCACCCAACTCAAGCGCGCCACGGATCTGTTGAATGCCGTGCGTTCGTTAAAGCTCGACGTCAAGCTTTCCATCATCGCCGGACATGAGATGCTGGAGAAAGAAGTGGAAGGTACGGAAGACCAGTTGCGCAGTCTGGTTGAAGCGCTGTCCAACAGCAAGAATCCGGTGCCGCCATATCAACTCGACGAACTGGAGCAACGCGTGGCGAGCCTCAGGGCGCGCGCTGAAGGCCGGCCCGACCCATACGCGGCGCAGGCAGCCAGCTCCAGCGACTCGGCTTATGCGCGCGAAGCCGAGCGCTTCGGCAATCCGCCGCAGGCGCCCTATCCTTACCCGCCGCAGCAACAACCTCAAGTTGTCGTCCAGCAAGGCGGCGGTTTTGGAAGTGGTATGGGCGGCTTGCTGACTGGCGTGCTGCTCGGTGAGGCGCTCAGTGGTGGCCGTCAACGTGAAGTCATTGTCGACGACGAGTCACGCCGTCGACGCGACGACGGCGGCGGCAACAACGACGGCGGCCTCGATTTCGGCCAGGGTTCGAACAACTGGGACGACGGCAGCGGTGGTGGCGGTGTCGATATGGGCAACGACGATTCAGGTGGCTGGAGCGATACCTGAGCGATCCCTGCGCGGCCTTCGCCGCCCGCGACGAAAAAGCGAAGCACGTATGACCGCAGGCCCCTTCATCAAGGGGCCTGTTTCTTTATGCGCGACCGGAATTCACCGATCCTTCGCACCCCATAGTACCAATGACGATGGAGGAGGCACCCGAGCGCGTGCTGGCCGATCCTGGTGGGTTTCTTTCTGAGGGGTACGCGGTTGCGTGGTGAGGTTTTTGGTTTTGGAGTTCAGGTTTGCAGGCTTCAGGTGGGCGATTACCCACCACCACCACCGCCTAGAAAACGCAGTACGTCCCACAGGAATTTCAAGGCCATCAGAATCAGTTCCCACAGCTGGTAGAGCTGCTGCCAGCCGGTAAGGAACGCAAAGGTGTGAGGCATTTCTCTGGCCAACATCTGTTGGATGTGTTCGGGGCTATATCATAGCCGAACGCGCTAATACCCCAACATCAAACCGCCATCGCCACCCGCTTCCTCTCACTGCGCTGCATACAATAATTCCCAACAATAACCCCGACAGTCACCACTGCAATAAACAGCGTAGCCAACGCGTTCATCTCGGGATTCAACCCCAACCTCACCCGCGAAAACACGACCAGCGGCAAAGTCGTCGACCCCGGTCCCGACAAAAATGCCGACAACACCAGATCGTCAATCGAAAGCGTAAACGACAACAACCACCCTGCCACCAAGGCCTGAGAAATCAGCGGCAAGGTGATGAAGAAAAACACCCGCAAAGGCGTCGCACCCAGATCCAGCGCGGCCTCTTCAAGAGAAGGATGCAACTCCCGCACACGCGACTGCACAATAATCGCCACATACGAAATACACAGCATCACATGCCCGATCCAGATCGTGAGTACGCCACGCCCTGCCGGCCAGCCAAGCCACTTGGCCATTTCGATAAATAACAGCAGCAGCGAAATCCCCTGAATCACTTCCGGAATCACCAACGGCGCGTTGATCATCCCCGTATAGAGCGTGAAGCCCCGAAACCGCCCCATCCGTGCCAGCACGAAGCCCGCCCACGTGCCGATGAACACCGACGCAAACGCCGTCATCAAACCAATACGCAGCGACAACCACGCCGCCGCGATCAGTTCATCGTCACTCAGCAGCGCCGAATACCAGCGCGTCGAAAAGTGCGTCCACACCGTCACCAGTTGCGATTCGTTGAACGAATACACCACCAGGCTCACAATCGGGATATACAAAAACAGAAAACCAATCCCAAGGGCAATCAGCCGCAAAAAGCGATTTGGCTTCATTAGCGCCGCTCCTCGAGCGCCTTCGCCTGGGCGTACTGAAAGAACGCCATCGGCACCAGCAGCAGCAAGACCATCGCGCACGTCACGGCGGAAGCCATCGGCCAGTCGGCATTGTCAAAGAACTCATTCCACATGACGCGGCCAATCATCAGCGTGTCGGCGCCGCCCAGCAATTCAGGAATCACGTACTCGCCCACCGCGGGAATAAACACCAGTAGGCAGCCGGCAATGATGCCGTTCTTTGACAACGGCAGCGTGATCTGCCAGAACGCCTTCCACGGCTTCGCGCCGAGGTCGTACGCCGCTTCCAGTAACGTGATATCCATTTTCACGAGGTGCGCGTAAAGCGGCATCACAAGGAACGGCAAATACGAATACACCATGCCGATATAAACGGCCGTGTTCGTGTGATACAGCTCGATCGGCGTATGAATCAGACCAATCGACATCAGAAAATTATTTAGCAGACCGTTGTTCTTCAGAATTCCGATCCATGCGTAGACCCGAATCAGGAACGACGTCCAGAACGGCAGCATCACGGCCATCATGAGGATGTTGCGTGTTGCCGGGTTCGAGCGCGCAATGTAATACGCCATCGGATAACCCAGCAGCAGGCACAGCAACGTCGACACCGCCGCGACCACGACCGAGTTCACATAGGTCGCAAAGTACAGACTGTCAGTGAGCAGAAATGCGTAATGGGAGAAATCCAGCGCGATATGCACCACGCCGTCCTGGAAGCTCGTCAGCTCCGTATACGGCGGAATGCCCAGTCGCAGGTCAGCAAAACTGATCTTCACCACCAGCAGGAACGGCACGAGGAAAAACAGCAGCAGCCAGACAAAAGGTCCGGCCACCACGGCCGTGCGTCCGGTCAGGCCGAAACGCCGCACCGGCCAGGACGCAAAAGCACTCAATGCGTTCTTCATGACGTCAGCACCACTCCCGCAGAAGCACTCCAGCGCACGTAGACTTCGTCGCCCCACGTGGGCGGATCGATCTCGGAGAGCGCGAGACTCGTGACGTTCGCCACCACCGTCTTGCCGCCGTCGAGCTTCACGTGATACAGCGAATATCCGCCCATATACGCAATATTCGTGACGACGCCCTTGCCCCAGTTGTAAGCGCCTTCGGGTGGTTTGCGGGTAAGCGCGATACGCTCCGGCCGCACCGAGATCGTTAGCGGCATGCCAAGCGGCCCGGTGATGCCGTGGTTCACATACATGCGTACCGGCAGGTCCGGTGTTTCGATGAAGACGTGATCCGGCTCGTCCTCGACCACATTCCCGTCGAACAGATTGGTCGAACCGATGAACTCGGCCGAGAAGCGGCTGTTCGGATATTCATACACTTCGTGCGGCGTGCCGAGCTGGATGATCTCGCCTTCACTCATCACGGCAAGCCGTCCTGCCATGGTCATCGCCTCTTCCTGATCGTGCGTCACCATGATGCAGGTCACGCCAACCTTGTCGAGAATGTTGACCAGTTCGATCTGCGTACGCTGGCGAATCTGCTTGTCGAGCGCAGACATCGGCTCGTCCAGCAGCAGCAACTTGGGACGCTTGATCAGGCTACGCGCCAGCGCCACGCGCTGCTGTTGGCCACCCGAAAGCTGATGCGGCTTGCGCTTCGTGAAGCGCCCCATCTGCACGAGATCCAGCACCGCCTGGACGCGTTCCTTGAGTTCGGCCTTGGCCACGCCTTCCTGTTTCAGACCGAAGGCCACATTTGCTTCAACCGTCATATGCGGAAAGAGCGCATACGACTGGAACATCATGTTGACCGGCCGGCGATACGGCGGCATCTGCGCGAGATCCTCGCCGTCGATCAGGATCTTGCCCGAGGTCACGGTTTCCAGACCGGCCAGCATGCGCAGCAGCGTGGACTTGCCACAGCCGGAGCTGCCGAGTAGCGCGAACAGTTCGCCTTTTCGGACAGACAGATTGACCTGCTTGACCGCAACCGTCTCGTCGAACTTCTTGACGACATCGACAATCTGCACGAAGTTTTCCGCTGCATTATCTGCAACGGCATTGCTGCCCAAGGGCGGCGCGCCGGCCCCTGCCGGCACACCCGACTGGTCACTGCTCATGATTTGCTACTTCACTCTCGCGTTTGACGAACAAAGCCCCCGGTGAACACCGGGGGCTTGAGGATGGAGCGTTGCTTGCGGTCATTCAGGCCGTAGGCTTTAGCGACCTGACTTGAATTCAGTCCACAGTCGCGTCTGCAGGCGCTGGATTTCCGGCGGCAGCGGCTTCAGCAGGAACAGCGTCTTGATGACATCAGGCGGCGGATAGACGGCCGGATCTTCCGCGACGTCCTTGTCCACGTACTTGCGCGCTTCGAGGTTGGCGCTCGGATAGTAGACCTCGTTGGTGATCGCGGCGTGGACCTGCGGCGTCTCGATGTAGTTGATCCACTCGAGCGCGGCTTCCTTGTTCTTCGCATCCTTCGGAATCGCCATCACGTCGAACCAGATCGGCGCGCCGCCCTTCGGAATGTAGTACTCGATCTTGTACGGCTTCTTCGCTTCAATCGCACGGTGCTTGGCAATCACCACGTCGCCCGACCAGCCATAGGCGAAGCAGATGTCGCCGCCCACCAGATCGTTGATGTAGCTCGACGAGTTGAACTGCGTGATGTACGGGCGGATCTTCTTCATCATCTCGAGCGCGGCACGGTAATCGGCCGGGTTCGTGCTCATCGGATCCTTGCCGATATAGTGCAGCGCCGCCGCGAACATCTGGTCAGGTGCGTCGAGCACCGAGACGCCGCACGTCTTCAGCTTCGAGATGTATTCGGGCTTGAACAGGATGTCCCAATTGTCGAGCGGCACATTCTTGCCGAGGATCTGCTGAACCTTGGTGACGTTGTAGGCGAGCCCCGTCGTGCCGTAGGCCCAGGGTACCGTGTACTTGTTGCCCGGATCCGCGCCGGCGACGAGCGCCATCAGCGCCGGATCGAGATACTTCAGGTTGGGCAGCTTCGATTTGTCGAGCGGCGCGAAGATGCCCGCCGCAATCTGCTTGCCCGCGTAGTTGCTGGTCGGCACGACGATGTCATAGCCCGAGTTACCGGTGAGCAACTTGGCCTGGAGCGTGTCGTCGCTATCGTAGTTGTCGTACTTGACCTGGATGCCGGTCTGCTTGGTGAAGTTCGGGATCGTGTCCTTGGCGATGTAGTCGGACCAGTTATACACATTCAATTGCGTATCTTTCGCTGCCGCCGTCAACCACGGCGTGGCGCACAGCACGAGCGCCGCTAGTTGGCTCACCACCAGTTTTTTCATCCCGATTCTCCGATCTGATCGACCGTGGCCGACCGTCCACTCCACGTGTCGCGGCGCGACGCCTGCGACTCCCCTGAAAAACCCGAAAACTACCACTAATTATTGCGCGCTTCAAAAAAAATGCCACGTTGTCGCACAAACGGTACAGCGTAAGCCGCTCGCGTCTGGAGTCGAGCGTGCCACGTTGACACAAAATTGCGCGCAATTTTAGCCGGTTATCGCCACATGTCCACCGGGAAAAAAACTCCGCAGGGACGTGGTATGACGCCGTGCGGAGTTTTGCCGACGGCAGGTGGACTTCAGGTGACGTTTTCGCTGAGCGGTTCAGGCACGTCCGGGATATATGTGGGATTCAAAAACCCAGATTGGGCGGAATCCATTCGATTGGCTTTCATTCCAGTCCTGCAATCCGCGCGGTAAAGGGTGGACCCCGGCGGCAAGCCCTTCGTGCACGGTACGAAGGGCTTTTGTAATAAGCAGCCCGCGTAGCCCGCGTAGCCCGCGTAGCCCGCACTGGCTGCACTGGCTGCGCTGGCAGACTAGCGCGGCGCCGCTGCTGCCGCCCCGACATCGTGCAAATGAAGCGGCTCCCCATCCCACATGCCGATCGAATATGCCCCCTCAGCAACCCTGCGGCCGCCCCGGGCAAAACCGGACGACCCCGTCGTATCGGCTAACATAGCGGCACTTCCCTGCTTCCCGTCCCAAGGTTTTCGATGGCTTCGAATCTCCACGCTCTTCCCGACAGCCCATGCATCGGCGTCTGCTCCACGCTTTTCGATGAAATCTGCAAGGGCTGCGGACGCACGGCGACCGAGGTATCGAACTGGGTTTTTCTGAGCGACGAGGAAAAGCGCGCGGTCTGGACGCGCATCGAACAGGAAGGCACAGCGATGCGGTTCAAGAACGACAAGCTCTGAACCGCGCCTGCGTCTAGAACTTCATCCCGACGCCCAACCCCACCACCACCGGATCGATACTCAGGCGGCCCAGTGCTTCGCCGCCGAGCGAGGCATCCGTGTGCATCCAGATCTTCTTGATGTCGGCGTTGACGAAGAATGCCTTCGTGACCTGCACATCGACGCCCGCCTGCACGGCCGGTCCAAAACTATGGTTGGTGATCGAAACCGGCTGACCACCCGCATTCAGGCTGTTGTTATAGAAATACGTGTAGTTCAGACCCGCGCCCAGGTAGGGTCTGATGCGGCCCTGATGGTTGAAGTGATATTGCAGCAATAGCGTAGGCGGCAGCACGTTCACGCCGCCCAGGTTACCAAGGCTGGACGTCACCTGATGGCGCGACGTACCGAGAATCAGCTCGACGCCGAGATAGTCGCGAATCATGTAGGTCAGATCCAGCTCCGGCACGATCGCGTTGTTGACGCCAACATTGAGTGCCGACAACGTGTTGGTGGTCTCCACGTTCGGCACGATGCTGATGGCCCGCAGACGCACGAGTACATCGCCGGCGTGGATCCCGTTGATGTCGTCGTCGCTGGCCGCATAGACCTGCGACATGCTCAGGCCCATCCCCGTCAAACAGGCTGCGGCAAACGCAACCTTGATACCTTGCTTCGTTCTCTTTGCCATGTTCTTCCCCGTTGTATGTAATAGCTGCGGGGATTGTCGAAGGTCTGCGCAGACGTCGCGTTGACTGGCATCAACCGAGAGAAAAGGCCAATCGACCTGCGACAGCAGGTCGCGCCACACCGGTGAGCAGCAGTTCGATCAGGTCATGCACGCTGCGAATCGCACTGCCGAACGGCAACGCCTCACGGCCACGAAAGAACAGCCCGTTAGCGACATCACCGCGTAGCGCTGCGGCGAGGCGGGTATCAATGCAGAAGTGTCCGAACTTTTCGATGCCATCGCGCAAGCCACACACGCTCAGGCATTCCAGCGAGGTCGGGCAGACGGCTTTTAGCGCACCGATCTTCTCGCGAATGCGGCTCTCGTTGCGCAAATAGCGTGTCAGCCACGGTGTCTTGACTGCGCGCGCCGGCAGTCCAGTCACGCTGACGAATTCGACGATATCCTCGGGTCTCGCTTCGGCCAGCACGCGCTTGAAGGCGGGATGAGCGTCGCCCTCTTCCGTCACCGCGAAGGGAGTACCCACTTGCACACCCTCGGCACCCGCCGTGAGCCATTCGCGAACCGCCTCGTGACTGTTGATGCCACCGGCGACGATCAACGGCACCTCCTGACGGCTCACGCCAAGGGAGGTAAAAATCGCCTCCACCTCCTCCAGCACGCGCATGAAGTCAAAACGGCCGTCGTTCATGTCGGCGAGATTCGTCACGCCCAGGTGACCGCCGGCGTGGGCCGGATGCTCGATCACAATCGCGTCGGGCAAGCGGCCTTTTTTCATCCACTTCTTCAGGACCAGCCCGATACCACGGCTGTCGGAGAGGATCGGAATCAAGGCAATGTCGTGGCCTTGCGTCATGTCAGGCAGATCGAGCGGCAGCCCCGCGCCCATCACGATCGCATCCGCGCCGCTCTCGCATGCAACCTTCACGTAGTCCGCATGGGCCGTGACCGCCTTCATCACGTTGACGGCGATCATGCCGCGATCCTCGCTCAGCGCACGGGCCGAATGAATCTCGCGCGCCAAGGCAGTGAGATTGGCCCGTTCGAGGGTCGCACGGTCGGGATTCGCACGACATAGTTCGATCAGATCCGCGTGATGGTGGCGTAGATCGATACTGGCGATCGTGCCAACCGCCCCTTCGCGCGCCACGCTACCGGCCAACCGATGCGCCGAAATACCGACGCCCATACCGCCCTGAACAATCGGCAACAGTCTGCGTCCACGTATAACCAGCGGCGCAAAAGAATGAGATGAAAACATGAGGCCCCGCATCGATGAGATAAAACATCGATACTCGCCAATGGGGTGACGCACGCATTGCGGCAGGTCAAACAAAAGAGCGCGTGCCGGGATTGGCACGCGCTCTTTTGATCCACATCACGCGTTACCCGATCGGTACGCGAGGCGAACTGTCGCAGCGGCAGTTTGCGATCGCGTCGATCGCGTCGATCGCGTCTATTAACCGCGGGTTAGCGCGACATCATGTTCATGCTGACGTTGTGCATCACCCACACTGTGCCGCCAATCAGAATGACGGCGGCGATGGCCGTATAGCAGAATGCCATCACGTTCCACCGTTGCCCTGACGACGTGTTCAAGTGCAGGAAAAACACCAGATGGACGACAATCTGCGCGAGCGCCAATACCGCGAGCACCAGCATCGCCGATTGTGGCGGGACCACTCCAAACATCACTAGCCCAAACGACGCGGCCGTCAACAGCACAGCCAGCACGAATCCAGCGACGTACCCGGAAACGCTGCCATGCGCCTCTTCTTCGTGAAGCGATTGCGTATGCGCCATTTAGATCGCGCTCCCAAGATAGACGAACGAAAACACGCAGATCCACACAATGTCGAGGAAGTGCCAGAAGAGACTCAGGCATGCGAGACGCGTGATCTCACGCTCTGACAATTCCGGCTTGAGCACGATCTGCACGGCAAGAACAGCCATCCAGATCAGACCCACCGTGACGTGCAAACCGTGCGTGCCGACGAGAGTGAAGAACGACGAAAGAAATGCACTGCGGCTCGGGCCAGCGCCTTCAGCAATCAGGTGCGAAAATTCGTTCAGCTCGAACCACAGAAACGCCAGCCCCAGCACAAACGTGACGGCCAGCCAGCCCAGCACGACACCGGACTTACGTTTGTGCGCGCCGAGCATCGCAAACCCGTACGTGATGCTGCTCAGCAGCAGCACCGCCGTCTCCATGGCGACGCCCGGAATGTCGAACAGATCCTTGCCCGAGGGGCCGCCCGCGAACTGATGCGCCATCACGGCAAACACCGCAAATAGCGACGCGAACAGCACGCAGTCGGTCATTAGATATAGCCAGAAGCCGAAGACCGAATGCGACGGAGCGTGCTCGCGCTCCAGTTCGGCCAGGTTGGCGAAATTGGTTTTTTGCAGCATCAGTTGACCTCCGCGACAGCGAGTTCGTCTTCACGCTTCGTTTGCACTGCCGCTCCATTTTTCTCTTCGGTCGCTCTGACCGTTGCGGCGGGTATGTAGTAGCCGTCGTTGTCGCGGAAGCTGCGACCGATAACCGTCGCCATGATGGCGATGAGCGCCAGGACCGCGAGCCACGTGATGTGCCATACGCCGGCAAAGCCGAGCAACAGGCTAAAGATGCCAATAAAGAATCCTGCGCTCGTGTTCGACGGCATATGGATCTCTCGATACACCGCCGCCTTGCCAAGACCCTCGCCGCTTTCTTTCATGTGCGCAAAGGCATCGAGTTCACGCACCACCGGAATCGTCGCGAAGTTGTAGACCGGTGGCGGCGACGACGTGGCCCATTCGAGCGTGCGGCCATTCCACGGATCGCCAGTCACGTCGCGGTAAGCGGGCAGATTCCGGTTACGGACGCTAACCACGATTTGCGCGACCTGACACACCACGCCAACGGCAATCAACACCACACCGCATGCCGCGATCATCATCCACGGATGCCAGGCCGGGTTGTCGTAGTGATTCAGGCGACGTGTCGCACCCATAAAGCCAAGCACGTACAACGGCATGAACGAGACGTAGAAACCGACGAACCAGAACCAGAATGCGCACTTGCCGAGCTTTTCATTCAGCTTGAAGCCGAATGCCTTCGGGAACCAGTAATGAACACCCGCCAGATAGCCGAATACAACTCCACCGATAATCGCGTTATGGAAGTGGGCAATCAAAAACAGGCTGTTGTGCAGCACGAAGTCGGCGCCTGGGATCGCCATCATCACGCCAGTCATGCCGCCGATCGTGAAGGTAATCATGAAGCCGATCGTCCACAGCACGGGTGTGGTGAATTCGAGCCGGCCGCGATAAATCGTGAATAGCCAGTTGAATATCTTCACGCCCGTCGGAATGGAAATCACCATGGTCATAATGCCGAAGAACGCATTGACATCCGCGCCGGAACCCATCGTGAAGAAGTGATGCAGCCAGACGAGGAAGGCCAGCACCGAAATCGCGCAAGTCGCATACACCATGGTCTTGTAGCCAAACAGAGGCTTCTTCGCAAAGGTTGCGATCACTTCCGAATAGATACCGAACGCCGGCAGAACCAGGATGTAGACCTCGGGGTGGCCCCAGGCCCAGATCAGGTTCAGATAAACCATCGCGTTGCCGCCGGCATCGTTCGTGAAGAAGTGCATGCCGAGGTATCGGTCAAGACCCAGCAACGCCAGCGCGATGGTGAGAATCGGGAACGTGGCCATGATCAGCACGTTCGAGCACAGCGCCGTCCACGTGAACACGGGCATCTTCATGAGCGTCATACCTGGCGCGCGCATGCGGATGGTGGTCACGAAAAAGTTGATGGCCGTAATCAGCGTGCCAACGCCCGAGAGCTGCAAGCTCCAGATGTAATAGTCGACCCCGACGCCCGGACTGAACTGCAACTCCGACAGCGGCGGATAAGCCAGCCAGCCGGTTTGCGCAAACTCACCGATCACCAGTGAGATGTTGATCAGGATCGCGCTGATTGCCGTCATCCAGAACGAGAGCGAGTTCAGGAACGGGAACGCCACGTCGCGAGCGCCGATCTGCAACGGCACGATCAGATTGAAGAGCCCCACCATCAACGCCATGGCCATGAAGAAGATCATGATGACGCCGTGCGCCGTGAAGACCTGATCGTAGTGATGCGGTGGCAGATAGCCCGGCGACTGGAAGGCCAAGGCCAGTTGCAGACGCATCATGACGGCATCCGCAAAGCCGCGCAGCAGCATGAGCACCGCCACCACGATGTACATCACGCCAATCTTCTTGTGATCGACGCTGGTGAGCCATTCGCTCCACAGCCATTTCCATTTGCCAAACCAGGTCAACGCACCCATTACCGCGAGCACGACGATCGCCATCAGGGCGCCCGCACCCATGATGATGGGCTGATCGAACGGAATCGCCGAAAGTGTCAGTTTTCCGAACATGCATTACCCCTTCGTACTGCAGTTGCTGTTCTGCAGATCAAGAACATTGCCGTTGTTGTACTTCGCAATGATGTTATGGAACAGCTTGGGATCGACCGACGCGAAGTACCGCACCGGGTCCTTCTCACTTGGCTGTGCGACCGCGTTGTATTCGTTCATATCCAGACGGCCGGACGATGCCTTGACCTTTTGCACCCACGCGTCGAACTGCTCCGGGCTCGTTGCGAGCGCCCGGAACTTCATGTCGGAGAAGCCCTTGCCGCTGAAATTCGCTGAGACGCCGGCGTAGTCGCCAGCCTCATCCGCGAGGAGGTGCAACTGCGTCTGCATGCCGGCCATGGCGTAAATCTGGCTGCCCAGACGGGGAATGAAGAACGAGTTCATCACCGAGTCGGATGTGATCCGGAAATTGACCGGCGTGCCGACCGGGAACGCGAGTTGATTCACCGAGGCGATGCCAAGATCGGGATAAATGAAGAGCCACTTCCAGTCCAGCGCCACCACTTCCACGTTGATGGGCTTGACCGCTGATTCGATGGGCCGATAGGGATCGAGTTCGTGCGTGGTCCTCCACGTCAACACCCCGAGACACAGGATGATGATGGAAGGTATTGTCCACACGACGACTTCAATCGCGGTGGAATGCGCCCACTTCGGCGCGTAGGTTGCGCGACGATTGCTCGCCCGGTAACGCCACGCGAACCACAACGTCATCAGGATCACCGGCACGACGACGAGCAGCATCGTGTAAGTGGCCGTGCCGATGAGCGACTTTTCCGCTGCGCCCACGCTACCCTTCGGGTCGAGCACGTCGAGCTCGCTACACCCGGAAAGACATGTCATCAGCGCAGCGCCGAGGGGTATCCACACCCTGTTTTTGAGGACTCCCTTGTTCATCCTGTTTGCCTGTGTTTGCCTGTTAATCATTGAGCCAACCCCGAAATCCGCGACACGTTCGCCACACGCAAGCGACGCATACAACGGCGTACACCGCGGGATTCTACGAAGGACGGTTCAAGCTCAATTTGATCCTGGCCAAGAAAAGCTCAGAGGATCTGTCAAATTGTTTGGAGGCGTTGACGGCGGGCGTGGATCTGGATGCGGGTGGGGGCCTCTGGCAACGGGAGAGGAAGGGAATACGCGGTGCACATGGCGTCGAAAAAGCTTAACGAAACTTACGGCGGAACGGCGCAGAGAGGTGCGACGCGAGACAGCGTTGATTGACTACGACATCTGCGATATACCCACGAAGCACGGCCGGCCAGTGAATACAAGGATTTGCAATATGGGAAAGGCTGAGCGTATGCGGCGGCGCAATACTGGCTGATTGCCAGAGCAAAGTTTGGGTCTAGTCAAGTAAGGCCATTGAGCGCCACTACGGCCTAATGCCCATCCCAAAAACAAGGCTGCGTACCGATCTGGTACTTTGTTTGCCGACTTCACAGACAGGACGTGGTATGGGCGGAACCGACCTGAAAACGGATTCAACAAAACGATGGATGATCTACAGCAAGGAAACCTATGGAATTGGGCGCATCTTTCTGAGCGCTGAGCAAAAGCAGGCTGCTGAAGAAGGCAAGAAATTCGCCCAGCGCGCTTACGCCGACGTGTGGGCAAAGGATATCGCGCTCGTGCAGCGTGTCCGCTCTTTCCTTAACTCCAATTTCCACTGGCATCATCGGCTGACGAAGGTCGGCGCCGATCTGGAGGTCATACAGACCTTGCAGTCCATGATTCGCGGCGACAGTGTGGTACTCGTCGCCGAGCAATCGCGGACAGGCGGTTCGGTGGGCACTTCGTCGCCCAAGCCTCAAGGGCTTCCCAGCTTTCGACAATCGTTGATGACAAGCTACGGAATGACTTATGAAGAGGCTTCGGACTATATAAAGCGTTATAACGCGATGATCGATCAGGTTCAGGCGGTTGCGGCCAGCCTCGCGAGCGGGGTCGTGTCCTCCTTCACCGATGATGCAAGCGGCGAGGCGGGCGCCGCTACACCGCTCGGTGATGCGCAGCCATTCGAGTACATACCGGACGCGTTGACCGATGATGTTGAAGCGCTGGCGGCTTCTACCAACAATCCAGACTACGCTGCAAAAATGCTTGGATACGACCGCAAGACGTTCGGATATGTCCTGCATGAATTCAAGCCGGCCAATGGTCTTGGGCCGGCGGACAACGTAATTTGGCACGACAACGGAGACGTTTATTTCAATGGAAATTTCGCAGCCAACTTCCACGATTGGGCCAACTGACAGGATCGCCAATGGCTGACCAACAATTAGCGCACGCAACGTTTCACGTAATGGGCGACTCGGTCGTCCCTGCATTCTGGACCGACTACTTCGGTGTCCATCCTGATACCGCCATTGCAAAGGGCGAACCCTTCATCACACCTTCTGGACGGATAAGCCGCACGCTGGGCCGTGTGGGACTGTGGGCCGTCGCGAGCAAAAAACTCGTCCATAGCAATGCGCTCGAACCACACTTGCGCTTTCTGGCAAAACGACTTGATCTCACGCGGCCCGGTCTTCGTGAAACACTGGAGCGCGAGGGCGCAAAAGCCCGGTTCTGGTGCTACTGGTACAACGAGACAGGTGAGCGTGTACCCGATGTGCCTGACGACATTCGAGCGATGATGGAGTCGCTTGGCGGCACTATCGAAATTGACGAATACAAGTAGCAGCCGCGTGGCCCCTCCGGCGCTGCGCTTGCTGATGTAGCCAGCGGCAATGCCTGGTCGCGACCAATTGCGCTAGACGCGATTTAATGAGGCCTGCACGGCTGTTCGCGCCGCTGAATAGATTTGATTGCGTCGCAGGTTACGCGCCGCACAACCATTGTCCCAGCGGAACAACTCCGCGGAACAACGGTGTCACATAAATGGGCGCGGTGGGACAGTTACTGCACGCCCTGGCTGGCGAGGAAGTCCTCGTAGTTACCACCGAAGTCATTGAGCGTGCCATCCGTACGCACTTCAATGATCCGGTTCGCCAGACCGCTCACGAACTCACGGTCATGTGACACGAAAATCAGCGTGCCTTCATACTTGTCGAGCGCGATCTGCAGCGACTCGATCGATTCCATGTCCATGTGGTTGGTCGGCTCGTCCATCAGCAGGACGTTATGGCGGCCCAGCATCAGCTTGCCCCAGATCATGCGGCCTTTCTCACCACCCGAGAGCACCTTGACCGACTTGCGGATGTCGTCGGCATTGAACAGCAGGCGCCCCAGCGTGCCGCGCACCATCTGCTCGTCGTCACCTTCCTGGCGGTAGCCGTCAATCCAGTCCATCAGCGTGGTGTCGTCCGGGAATTCTTCGTACGTGTCCTGCGGCATGTAGCCGACGTTGGCGTTCTCCGCCCACTTCACCGTGCCGTGATCGGTCTTCACGCCGCCTTGCAGCGAACGCAGCAGCGTGGTCTTGCCCGCGCCGTTCTGGCCGATGATCGCAATGCGCTCGCCCGGCTGCACGCTAATGCTGAAGTTCTGAAAAATCGTCCGCTCGTACTTCTTCGTGATGGTGTCCGCCACCACCGCGATGTTGTGCAGCTTTTTCTCGTACTCGAAGCGGATAAACGGGTTCTGGCGCGACGACGGCTTGAATTCCTCGATCTTGATCTTGTCGATCATCTTCAGACGGCTGGTGGCCTGACGTGCTTTCGACTTGTTCGCCGAGAAGCGGCGCACGAAGTCCTGGAGGTCGGCAACGCGTTCCTTCGCCTTGGCGTTGGCATTCTGCTGACGCTCACGGGCCTGGGTGCTGGCCAGCATGTAGTCGTCGTAGTTGCCCGGATAGACCTTCAGCGTGCCGTAATCCATGTCTGCCATGTGCGTGCAGACCTGGTTCAGGAAGTGTCGATCGTGCGAGATGATGATCATCGTCGAGTTGTACTGGTTGAGCATGTCTTCCAGCCAACGGATCGAGTTGATATCCAGGTTGTTGGTCGGTTCGTCCAGCAGCAGCACGTCCGGCTTCGAGAACAGCGCCTGCGCGAGCAGCACGCGCAGCTTCCAGCCCGGCGCCACGTTGCTCATCGGGCCGTTGTGGTCTTCGATGGCGATGCCGATACCGAGCAGCAGTTCGCCCGCACGCGCTTCAGCCGTATAACCGTCGTACTCGGCGAACTTCGCTTCGAGTTCGGCGGCGTGCATGTAGTCGTCGTCGGTGGCGTCCGGGTTCGCGTAGATCGCGTCGCGCTCGGTCATGGCGGCCCACATTTCCGAGTGGCCCATCATCACCACGTCGAGTACGCGCACGTCTTCGTACGCGAATTGGTCCTGACGCAGCTTGCCCAGGCGCACGTTCGGTTCGAGCATCACATTGCCTGAACTCGGTTCCAGATCGCTGCCCAGAATCTTCATGAAGGTGGACTTGCCGCAGCCGTTCGCACCAATCAGGCCATACCGGTTCCCTCCCCCGAATTTGACCGAGATGTTCTCGAACAGGGGCTTGGGCCCGAATTGCATGGTGATATTTGCGGTAGACAGCACGGCGCGTCCTTTGAATGGTGTTTGCAGCGAACAACCCAATATTTTAGCAGGTTATCAAGATGTTAGCCCCCGCGCGCGCCATTTTTGCGCCCTGTTGCCGACCCATTAGCGCTCTTCCCCGCTCATGGGTGGCCCATGGGTGGCTCGTTCGCCGCTCAATCCACGCTAATTTGACGAGTATCAGCGCCCCGTACGCCCCCACCCCGCGCAGCAAGTGCCAAATCATCGGCGCGCCCATCAGACCCAGGCTGCACGAACCAATTCCACTCTCGACGGCTCGCGACAAGGCAGTCCGCACCCGGGCACGATTGCCTATACTTTTTCCACCAACCCGAGAAGAAGGAGGAGATGATGAAAGACCATGTATACAAGCAGATCGAACTGACCGGCTCGTCGGAGAAGTCGAGTGACGATGCGGTCCGCACTGCGATTGAAAGGGCGTCGAAAACCCTGCGCAATCTGCACTGGTTCGAAATCACCGAAACGCGGGGCCAAATCGAGGACGCCAAGGTTGTGCACTGGCAGGTGACGATCAAGGTGGGGTTGCGAATCGAGTAGCGCACCCCGCGTAGGCGCAAAAAAAAGCTGCGTCCACGTGGATGCAGCTTTTGAAAGCAGCGGTTGCTAAACCGCCGCCTGGTCGACTGTTGGCGCCCCGTTGAGGTTTCAACCGCAGCGGCACAGGGCGCCGCTTGGGCGCTGTCAGCATTACTTCGGCAGCGAGCCGTCAACTCCCTCCACGTACCAGTTCAGGCGCTGCAAGTCCGCGTCACCCAGCGTCTTGCCTGCAGGCACCTTCACGTCACCGGCCTGATCCTTGATCGGGCCCGTGAAAACGTCCCACTTGCCGCTTGCCAGCTGATCGCGCTTGGCCCCGACGTCCTTCTGAGCGGCGGCCGGAATCGCCGACGTGTTCAGGTCGTCAAGATCAACGGCTTTCTGCGGGATGCCCCACCACACCGGGTCATTCTTCCACTTGCCGTCCAGCACTTGCTGGATCACCGCGCTGTAGTACACGCCCCAGTTTCCAACCACGGAGCCCAGGTGCGCATCCGGGCCAAATTTTTTCATGTCCGAATCCCACCCAAACGCATGGACATGCTTCTCCGACGCAGTAGCGAGCGTCGCGCTCGAATCCGTGTTCTGCAACAGCACGTCCGCGCCCTGGCCGATCAGCGTTTCAGCCGCCTGCTTTTCCTTGCCCGGATCGAACCAGCTATTGATCCAGATGACCTTGGTGTGAATCTTCGGATTCACCGACCGCGCGCCCAGCGTATAGGCGTTGATATTGCGCACCACTTCGGGAATCGGTACCGAAGCGACGAAGCCGAGCGTGTTGGTCTTCGTCACGTAGCCTGCCACCACGCCGGCCAGGTACGCGCCCTGATACATCCGCACGTCATAGGTACCGAAGTTCGGCGCTTTCTTGTAGCCGGTTGCGTGCAGGAACACCGTATCCGGAAAGTCCTTGGCAACCTTCAGTTCGAAATCCTGATAGCCGAAGCTCGTGCCGATGATGATCTTGTTGCCCTTGTTGGCGAGATCGCGGAACACGCGTTCCGAGTCGGCGGATTCCGGCACGTTTTCCACGCGGGTAATCTTGATCTTGCTGCCGTATTTGGCTTCGGCTTCCTTCGAGCCCGCATCGTGCGCGAAGGTCCAGCCCGCGTCACCCGGGTTGCCAAGGTAGACGAATGCAACACCCGGTGCATCCGCGGCCTGCGCGCCTTGCGACAGCGTCACACCAAGACTGAGCGAAACGGCACTCAGCGCCGCAGCGGTCAGCAGGTTTCTTCTTTTCATGTTCTCTCCGGTCGTTTGATGGGTTGCTTCAATTCGTTGTTTCGATTTCTGTGTTTCCCGGGGGGCACTAACCCGCTGCAAAGAAAGGCCTACCAAGCGAAGCCGGCGCATTCAGTCGGATCGTGTTCGGATTGCGCGAGATCAGCACCAGCACCACGATCGTCGCCACATACGGCAGCATCGCGAGGAACTGCGTGGGCACCGGCACGCCGATCGCCTGAGCGTAGAACTGCAGCCCGGTCACTGCGCCGAACAGCAGCGCGCCGATCAACAGACGCCCTGGCCGCCACGTCGAAAACACCACCAGCGCCAACGCGATCCAGCCGCGTCCCGACGTCAGTTGTTCCTGCCAGAGATGCAGGTTGACGATTGAGTAATAGCCGCCTGCCAGACCCGCCATGCCGCCACCGAAGGCCACCGCGCCATAGCGCACGCCAATCACCGGGAAGCCCACCGAATGCGCCACCTGCGGCGACTCGCCGACCGAGCGCAACACCAGACCCGCGCGGGTGCGATACAGAAACCAGCCGACCACTGCGAACATGAGGAACGCGAGGTAATCGAGCGGCGTGAGGCTGAAGAATGCCGGCCCAAGCACGGGAATCTTCGAGAGCAGCGGAATCGTCCACACGTCGATCGTCGCGCGCACGGCAGCCGACGTATAGGGCTTGCCGACATACGCCGACAGACCAATGCCGAAGATCGTCAGCGACAGACCCGTGGCCACCTGGTTAGCCAGCATGGTCAGCGTGAGAAAGCCGAACAGCAGCGACATGGCGAGGCCCGCGCCAATCGATGCGAGCACGCCAAGCCACGGATCGCCGGTCACCGCAGTGACCGCGTAACCGCTCACGGCGCCCATCAGCATCATGCCTTCCACGCCGAGATTGAGGACCCCCGATTTTTCGGTGACGAGTTCGCCGACGCCCGCAAACATCAGCGGGATCGCGGCGGTGACGGCGCTCGAAGTCAGCGCGCTAGCTTGTTGAATATCCATATGATCGGGTCGGGGTAAATCAGTGAGCGTGGGTGGGCGTTAGTGCATTTGAACGCACATTAATGGGCCTGCACGGCCACGGTACGGCGGCGCACGCGGTAATTCACAAACAGGTCAGCACCCAGCAGGCAGAACAGCAGCAAGCCCTGAAACACGCCGGAGAGGGCCTGAGGCAACTGCATCGACGTCTGCACGGCTTCACCGCCCAGATACAACAGCGCCATCAACAGACTCGCCAGCACGATACCCACCGGATGCAAACGCCCCACGAACACCACGATGATCGCCGTGAAGCCGTAACCCGGCGACCACGTCGCCTGCAACTGACCAATCGGGCCAGCGATCTCCCCCATGCCGGCCAGTCCCGCCAGACCGCCGCTGATGAGCAGCGAGGTCCAGATGGTTTTCTTGTCCGAGAAGCCCGCATAGCGCGCGGCGAGCGGTGCCAGTCCGCCCACGTTCATGCGGAAGCCCGCAAAGCTCTTGCGCATGAAAACCCACACCAGAGGGATCGCAATGATCGTGACGAAGATCGATGCATTGAGCCGCGTGCCGTGCAGGAATTTCCAGTGCCAGTCGCCTGAGAAAGTCGGGTACAACGCGTCGCCACTGAACATTTCGGAGAGCGGAAAATTCATGCCCTGCGGATCGCGCCACGGGCCGCTCACCAGATAGATCAGCAACTGCGTCGCCACGTAGGTGAGCATCAGGCTCGTGAGGATCTCGTTGGTGTTGTAGCGGCTCTTCAGAAACGCAGGAATTGCTGCCCACACCATGCCGCCGACAATCCCGGCGAGCATCATGGTGGCCAGAATCCACCAGCCGCTCGCCTGATCGAAATAGATCGCCACACCGCTCGCGGCGATGCCTCCGAGCACCATCTGCCCTTCCGCGCCAATGTTCCAGACGTTCGCCCGATAGCCAACTGCAAGGCCCAGTCCAATCAGGCACAACGGCGAGGCCTTGAGCAGCAGTTCCGACCAGCCGTTGGCATCGGAGAGCGGTTCGATAAAGAACGCATGCATCGCCTCCAGCGGATCGCGGCCAACGAGACTGAAAATCAGGAAGCCGATCACGAGCGTGAGCAGCGCGGCGATCAATGGCACGGCGATCCGCATCGTGCGCGATGGCGCGGTACGGGCTTCGAGTCGATACGGAAAGATCATGAGTCAGCGTGGGAGCGTGAGGTTGTGCGTGAGTGTCGAGTGAAGAGTCGCAAGGTGTCGGTCAGGCATGCGCTGGCAATTCCGCAGACGGCGCGGCGCCCTCTTCGCGATTGCCGAACAGGCCTGCCATCCAGCGGCCAATCTCCTCCGCGTTGGTGTCACCGGTGACGCGCACCGGCGAGAGCCGGCCGCGCGCCAGCACCGCGATGCGATCGCAGATGTCGAACAGTTCTTCGAGTTCCTCGGAGATCACCAGAATGGCGACGCCACGCGCCGACAGGTCGAGCAACTGCTGACGAATGAAGGCAGCGGCGCCGACGTCCACGCCCCAGGTGGGCTGCGCGACGACCAGCACCTTGGGCGCCTGCAGAATCTCGCGTCCCACGATGTACTTCTGCAGATTGCCACCCGAGAGGCTTTGCGCGAGCGCTTCGGTGCCGCCGCAGCGCACGTCGAAGGCTTCGATGCATTTCTTCGCGAAGGCGCGCATTGCGCCGGCCTTGATCCAGCCGGAGTGCACCATCTTTTGACGGTACCCGGTCAGCAAGGCGTTTTCTGCAAGCGACATGGCCGGCACGGCGCCGCGACCAAGGCGCTCCTCCGGCACGAAGCCAAAGCCGAGCGAGCGCCGCCCGCCTGCCCCGAGCTTGCCTGCGGGCTTGCCGCAGATAGTAATGGCATCGGCGAGCGCGCCGCGCTGCTCGCCCGAGAGCGCCGACAGCAACTCAGCCTGGCCGTTGCCCGACACACCGGCAATACCGAAGATCTCACCGGCGTGCACGCTGAACGAGACGTCCTTAAGCGAAGTGCCGAACGGATCATCACTCGCAGCCGAAAGTTGCTTCACATCGAGCAGCACGTCGCCCGGCGTATGCGTGCGGCGAGTGTAGTCGGGCAGCGAGTGACCCACCATCAGTTGCGCCAGCGACGTATGTGTCTCTTCGCGCGGCTTCACGTGACCTGTCACGCGGCCACCGCGCAGCACCGTAGCCGTGTCGCACAGTTCCTGGATTTCGTCGAGCTTGTGGCTGATATAGAGAATGCTGCAGCCCTCGGCCGCAAGCCGACGCAGCGTTTCGAACAGCTTTCGGACCGCTTGCGGAGTGAGCACCGAAGTCGGCTCATCCATGATCAAAAGACGCGGGTTCTGCAGCAGACAGCGCACGATCTCGACGCGCTGACGTTCGCCCACGGTCAGGCTGTGCACATGGCGCTGCGGATCGATGTCGAGGCCGTAGTCGGCGGACACCTCGCGAATGCGTTTGGACAGGGTTTTCAGATCGAAGGGTTCATCGAGCGCAAGAGCGATGTTCTCGCCCACCGTCAGCGTCTCGAACAGCGAGAAATGCTGGAACACCATGCCGATGCCAAGCTTGCGCGCAGCCGCCGGACTCGCGATCTCGACCGTTTGCCCTTCCCAGCGAATCTCACCGGCGTCGGGACGCACCGCGCCATAGATGATCTTCATCAGCGTGCTCTTGCCCGCACCGTTTTCGCCGAGCACGGCGTGAATCTCGCCGGGGGCGACGATGAGCGTCACGTCGTCGTTGGCCCGCACGGCCGGATATTGCTTGCTGATGCCCGCCAGCACGAGGCGCGGCACGACGGCCGGCCCACCCGCGGGATGAGCGGCGGCGTCGCCGTTATAAGAAGAAGAGTCGCCCATGTGATTTCGTAATACACCAATGACTGCAATTTGCGACGAGACGGCGCGCCCCGGACGTTTGCGCCGTTTCACGACCCTAGCTCAATGACAATACCTAATTCGACCCTGTCAGTCGAGCCGCCAAAATTCCCCGCAAACCCAAGCCACACCGCGCTGTGCGGGTATCCCACTCTTGACGCATCTTTGTGTTCATATTAAAAGTCATATACCCCTAGGTCCACTCGATCAGCCAGAACATATATATCGGAGAAGTCATGAGCCAGCAACGCGAGGCGATCGACACATACTTATTGCGCGTCTTGCACACCCTTTTGATGGAGCGCAGCGTGACGCGCGCGGCCGTCAAACTCAATCAGTCGCAACCTGCGATCAGCGCGGCGCTGCGCCGTCTGCGCGACATCACCGGCGACCCGCTGCTGGTGCGCGGCAAATCCGGCATGGTGCCGACCGAATACGGCCTGCGTCTGCTCGAACCGGTGCAGAACGCGCTGCGCGAGATCGAGCGCATCAAGTTCCAGCAGCACAACTTCGACCCGGCGACTTCGATCCGCTGCTACCGGATCGGCTGTCCGGACTATCTGAACGTGTTGTTCGTGCCGACGGTCGTGGAACGGTTTCGTCAGGCCGCGCCCAATGCAACGCTTGAATTTCATTCGCTCGGCCCGGCGTTCGACTATGAACTCGCGCTGGAGGACGGCAAGCTCGACACCGTGGTCGGCAACTGGCCGGAACCGCCTGAGCAGTTGCACCTGTCGAACCTGTTCGTCGACCAGATCGTCTGCCTGATGAGCAACACGCATCCGTTCGCCAAGCGCGGCGGGTTGACGCTTGACCAGTATCTGAATGCGCCTCATCTTGCGCCGACTCCTTATTCGGTTGGCCAACGCGGCGCGATCGACGTGCACCTCGCGCGCGAGCGCCTCAAGCGTCATGTGGTCGTCACTCTGCCGTACTTCAATCTCGCGCCGTATGTGCTGATCAAGTCCGATCTGATCTTCACGACGACGCGCCTGTTTGCCGATTACTACGCCAAATTCCTGCCGTTGACCGTGGTGCCCGCGCCGCTGGATTTCCCGCCGATGCAGTACTACCAGTTGTGGCATGAACGCGTTCACTACTCCGACGAAGTGCGGTGGTTAAGGAGCCTGGTCGCCGAAGCGACCAAGACCCTCATCGACAAGCCCTAAGGCTGGCGGTCCCGCGGTGCAGGCCACGCGCGGGACTCCTGTTGGTGATTCCACGCGACATACCCGCGTTACATACCCGTCACGCAGCCTCGTACAGCGCCTTCGCCAACCGGTTGTGCTGTTCGATCACCGGACCGAGTTCCACCGTGGCTAACTGCCCATCCTTCACCACCACCTTGCCGCCGATCACGCTATACGACACCTGTGACGGCGCGCAGAACACTAGTGCCGCCACCGGATCGTGCAACGCGCCAGCAAACAACGGCTGACGCAGGTCAAACGACACGAAATCCGCCGCCATACCCGGTGCGAGCGCACCGATATCGTCGCGATTGAGCACCTTGGCGCCTCCCAGCGTCGCAATCTCGAGCGCTTCGCGCGCCGTCATCGCATCCGGACCGAAGCCGACCCGCTGCAGCAGTAGCGCCTGGCGAACTTCCGCGACCATTTGCGCACCGTCGTTCGACGCCGAACCGTCCACGCCTAATCCCACCGGCACACCAGCAAGACGCATGCGCCTGATCGGCGCGATACCGGAAGCGAGCCGCATGTTCGAACACGGACAGTGCGCCACGCCCGTCCCCGTGCGGGCGAACAGTTCGATACCCGCGTCGTCGAGTTGCACGCAGTGGGCGTGCCACACATCGTGACCAACCCAGCCCAGATCCTCCGCATATTCCGCCGGCGTCATGCCGAATTTCTCGCGGCTATACGCGATGTCATTCACGTTCTCGGCCAGATGCGTGTGCAGCGACACGCCGTATTGCCGCGCCAGCACGGCTGATTCGCGCATCAGATCGCGGCTCACCGAGAAAGGCGAACACGGCGCCACCACCACACGCAACATCGCGTAGCGCCCCTCGTCGTGATAAGTCTCAATCAGGCGCTGTGTATCTTTCAGAATGTCCGGCTCGCGCTCAACCACCGAGTCAGGCGGTAGGCCGCCGTCCTTCTGCCCCACGCTCATGCTGCCGCGGCTCGCATGAAAGCGCATGCCGATCCGGCGCGCCGCCGCAATGCTGTCATCGAGCCGGCTACCGTTCGGGTAGATGTACAAGTGATCGCTTGAGGTCGTGCAACCGGACAACAGCAACTCGGCCATTGCCGTGAGCGTCGACACCTCGATCATTTCCGGCGTGAGATTCGCCCACACCTTGTAAAGACTCGTCAGCCAGCCGAACAACTCCGCATCCTGCGCGGCGGGAATTGCCCGCGTCAGGCTTTGATACATGTGGTGATGCGTATTGATCAGACCCGGTATCACCAGATGACCGCGCATATCCAGCACTTCGTCAGCCGTCGCGGGCAGTTCCGCCGTCGGGCCGACCGCAACGATCCGGTTGTCTTCGATAAACAGGCCACCGTCGCGCAGTTCGCGCCGGGCGCCATCCATCGTGACCAGCATGTCCGCGTGCTTGACCAGCATCGTTTTGCCGCGTGTTCCTGCGTTCCTGAGTGCGCTTGTGTCCGCGCTTGTGCGTTCGCTTCTGCCTTCGTTCGTGCCAGCCTGCTGCTTCATCGTCATTCGCTTCTCCACTTTGTTGCTGCCGTTACCGCACGCCGTAAGTGGCGGTAACGACGGGGCCGAACCGGCCGCGCCGTCACGGCGCGTCATACCGGCAGTCAGCAAAGTCGTTCGAACGCGATGGGGCGGCCACGCTAGCCGTGCCGCCGCGTCCATTCGAACGCCATTGGCCCGGTTACCCAGCGTGCTACGCCGTCTTCGGGGTGCGCGGCATCGCTGCTGCGCACAGACGTAACCTTCGACGGACAAAATAACGCTGACAACTCGCGCCAGTGCGATACCCAAGTTCAGGCAGCCGATATAGTGGGCATTTTTGGCACCGGTAGGATCGAGACGCCTGCTCAACCTGTGACGAGGCCAACGCGACAAGGGTTTCCCCGCGATGGCCGCGCACCTTTCAGCGAGCTGTCATGCGCCAGGTATTATCTTTCCTATCGCTCGCGCGCGGACGGGAACATCCTTTTTACAATGGCTGCCACGGCGCTCGCTTCAATTCGCCGACGGGTATGTAGCCACTGACGTGGAGCCTCGATCCGCCGCAACGTAACTCTGGATCGGGCCGCCGCCGAACCCCCGCATTCACATAAGGAAAATTGCGAATGGGAAAGCTCACTACCCATGTGCTCGACACCGCGAACGGTCGTCCCGGCGCGGGCATCAAGGTCGAACTCTTCGCGCTCTCCGGCGACACGCGCCGTGCGCTGAAAACCACCCTCACCAACGACGACGGACGCTGCGACCAGCCGCTGCTCGAAGGCGACGCACTTGTCACCGGCGAATACGAACTCGTGTTCGGCGCGGGCGACTACTTTGCTTCGATCGGCACGAAGGTGCCGGAGCCGCGCTTTGTCGACCGCGTCGTGTTGCGCTTTGGCGTGGCCGATGCCGGCGCTCATTATCACGTGCCGCTACTGGTGTCGCCGTGGTCGTACAGTACCTATCGAGGCAGCTAAATAGGCAACTAAGCAGGCTACCAGGCCGCATCGAATAAAACTGGATGGAGACCGGGTTGGGACCGCCGTTGACGCCGGACGAACTGAGCGTACAGCGCCCCTGATCCGCAGTCAGCGCGAGCGGCGCACCGCATGCCTCACACGACGGGTGTCGTGTCCCCAAGGGCAGCCACTTACCGCCGCGCGCACAACGAATCAGAAGTGGAGGAGTTTCATGGAAGGCTTTATCACTGACTGGCTGAACCTGGCATTGCGCTGGTTTCACGTCATCGCCGCCATTGCATGGATCGGCGAATCGTTTTATTTCGTCGCGCTCGACAACAGCCTGAAACCGCCGACGGACCCGAACCAGCGCCGCCGCGGCGTGTTCGGCGAACTGTGGCACGTGCACGGCGGCGGCTTCTACAACATGCAGAAGTACACCGTTGCGCCGCCCGAAATGCCGGACGATCTGCACTGGTCCAAGTGGCCGTCGTACACCACGTGGCTCTCTGGAGCGAGCCTCTTCACGGTGCTGTATCTGTTCTCGCCGAGCACGTATCTGATCGACAAGAGCGTGCTGGACATGGGTCCGGTGGTGGCAGTAGCGTCCGCGCTTGGTTTCCTCGCCGCCGGCTGGATCGTCTACGATTCGCTGTGCCGCCTGCTGGGCAGCAAGGACAAAGTACTCGGCATCTGCGTCGGCATTTACGTGCTGATCGCCGCGTGGCTTGCCTGTCACATCTTCGCGGGCCGCGCCGCGTATCTGATCGTGGGCGCGATGCTGGCGACGATCATGTCGGCCAACGTGTTCTTCGTGATCATTCCGGGCCAGCGCAAGATGGTCGCTGCGATGTTGAAGGGCGACACGCCGAACCCGATCTACGGCAAGCGTGGCAAGCAGCGCTCCGTGCACAACACGTATTTCACGCTGCCCGTAGTGTTCGCGATGCTGTCGAACCACTACGCAATGACCTACACGAACCAGTACAACTGGCTCGTGCTGACGATGATCATGCTGGCAGGCGCATTGATTCGCCAGTTCTTCGTGATGCGTCACCGTGGCCAGGTGCTTTGGTATCTGCCGCTGGTCGGCATCGTGCTGATGTTTGGCGCCCTCTTCTGGACCATGCCGAAGCCGGTGGTGCCGCAGGCCGAAGCCGCCAATGCACCGACACTGAAGGTGGCGGACATTGCACCGATCCTGCAACAACGTTGCGCTGCATGTCACTCGGCGCATCCGACCTTGATGGGTAGCGCCCCGGCTGGCGTGATGTTCGATACGCCCGACGAGATCTCGCAGAACGCGCAGCGTCTGTATCAACAGGCTGTGACGTTGAAGGCCATGCCGCTGGGTAACGTCACGCACATGACGGACGACGAACGGCAGAAGATCGCCGCCTGGTTCCAGGGCGGTGCCGTCAAGTGATTGACTGAAGCTGGACGCCGCGGCGTCCGGTGTGTGAATGAAGTCAAAGCGGGCTTTTCGCGTGAGCGGAAAGCCCGCTTTTTTTGGCGTGGCGTGTTCAGTGGACCAGCAGGCGCTGGTTGCAAGTACGTTCCCGGGATTTGTGGTTTAGCCTTGAGAGTGGTGTTTTGTACCTCACAGGCTACAAAATTGATCGATGAGCTCGAATTCGTAGCCCTTGGGACACAAATGATGCGTGATGTTTTGTGCCTTTTGGGCTACAATATACGATGAATTCTGGAAAATGGATGCCCCAAGGCTACAAATGACTACCCTCGCCGACGTTTCGGACATGCTCAAACAAGTGCGCCGTGAAGCCAGCCTGTCGCAGGACGAACTGGCGCGGCGCGCAGGGGTGGCGCGCACCACGGTCGCGCGCATGGAAACGCTCGCTAAAAACGATATGAGCGTATCGGTGCTCGTGCGTCTGCTCGAAGCCGCCGGCTATGACCTTAAGCTGGTCGCCCATGGTCACGGCCGAACGCTCGAGGACATCCTTGCCGAACAACGAGCATCGTCGGGCTCCAACTCATGAAGCTCGACGTTCAGGTTCAGGCTAAAAAAGTCGCGAGTCTCTTCCGTGATCGCGATGACTATGTACTCCTATACGACCGCGACGCAAAGCCAGGTGACTTCGTCAGCCTGACAATGCCCGTGCGGGAAGAGCCGTGGCGCTGGCCACGCGATCTGCATCCCTTCTTTCGCCAGAACCTGCCCGAAGGCTATCTGCTCAACCTCATCCGGGAACAGTTCGGTCCCCTGCTGGACGGCACGGACCTCTCGCTACTCGCGGTGGTCGGCGCAATGGGGATCGGGCGCGTCACCGTGACCCCCGAAGGTGTTGCACCAGGTAGCGAGTTGCAGCCGCTGGACGTCAAAGACATCCTCCATGGGGACAACACGGCGGATCATTTTGCCAGGCTGGTTCGCGACTACGCACGCGCCGCCATCTCCGGTGCCGTTCCCAAATTCATTGCCCCGGAGAAAGACACCGCCGAGGGCGTACAACGCCTCGCTGCCGTACCACTCGGTAAGCCGACCATCAAAACAAGCCGCTATATCGTCAAAGGATCCGACGAAAGCACGCCGTTCCTCGGTTTTAACGAGTTCTACTCGATGCGCGTGCTCGAGCGGCTCGGTGTCGTGCCCGTTGCGCCCACACAAATGTCGGACGACGGCCGGGCCCTCGTAGTCGAGCGTTTCGACGTGAACGCAGAAGGTTTCCCCGTCTATGGGGTCGAGGATATGTGCGGACTACTAGGTTTACCGCCGCATGAAAAATACAACTCGACGACCGAGAAAATGCTGAATGCGGCGAAGGCCTATCTGCTGAACCGGGACAGCATGCGTCAACAACTGCAACATTTGGGCTGGCATCTGCTAACGAACTACGTCGTGCGCAACGCGGATTGCCACACGAAAAACATCGCCCTGTTCTACACGTCCGTTGACGATGTAGCGTTCACACCCGTCTACGACATTGTCACCACCCAGGCTTATCCACGTTTCGCCGCCAATCCGCCCGGCCTTCCCATTGACGGTCGAAAAACGTGGGCCGCTGGCAAGACACTCGAGCGCTTCTTCAACACGCGTGTCGGGATTGCGCCACGCCAATATGCGCAAATGGTCGAGGCTCTGTGCGACTCGGCCGTCGCGGTAGGTCATGAGCTGATCGAAGCGGCGAAGAACGAACCGCAGTGGCGCGGCGTCGCGAAACAGATGCTGCACGCGTGGAACGACGGCATGGAATCGTTGCGCTCGCCGAAAAAGAGCGTGCCATTCAAGGGCCTCACGACCGCTATCGAAGCCGCAGGTTTCTCCGCCGCCGAACCGCCTGAGCGGCCACGCGAAGTCATCGGCCACTCGCCTTTGCTCGGCAAGCGCGGCCGCAAATAGGCTTGCAGTTATCTCCAGCGTGGCCACTGCGCACTGCAGCGTCTCCACATGCGACAACGCCCACGGCAAATGCCGTGGGCGTTCTTGTTCAGATGGGTCAAACGATAAGCTACAACCCAAGAATCAAACCGTCACCGTATTCAACGCGTCTTCGGTCAACCAGAGCGACTCAACGAGATCCTGTTCATTCAGATTGAGCCCATCACCGCCGCGATCCACGACGATAAAATCGCTCACCTCACCGAGCGCGATCAGCGGATGGTGCCACACGCCTTTCGCGTAGTTCACCCCCTGCCAGCCACTTGTCACGAACGCCCGAATCCGCGTCGCGTCCAGTTCCCCAGCAGGCGCAACCACGATGAGATACGGCTTGTCGTTCACCGGCACGAACGCCTGACTGCCGAGCGGATGCCGCTCCAGCATCTTCACCTCGAATGGCAGCGTGCGCGGCTGCCCGCGAAACAGGTTCACGAGCGTGCGACCGCCCTCGTCGGTCACGTCCACTTTCGCGAGATCGTGATAGCGGATGGTCGTGCCGAGGTTGATCGGAATCTGCTTCGCGCCTTCGAGTTCGATCACGTCGCCGAATGCGGCGAACGCTTCCTTCGTCAACGGTTCGATGGCCAGCGTTTTCATGATGCGAGCGTACCCCACAGACGCAGACGGGAAACACCGCCGTCCGGAATGATGTTAAAGCGCACGTGCGTGACCGGACCAAGCGCGGCGACTTCGCTTTCAAAGTAATGCTGCTTGTCCATCTGCAGTTTCTGTTCACCCAGCAGAACCGGCCAGAACATCGCCTGCGTGATGAGCGAGCTATCCGTGCCGCCCGTGACGTACGCGGCCTGGATCGAGCAGCGATCCGGGAAATTACCCTTGAAGTGCGCGGTGTCCACTTCGATCTTCTTGATCACGCCTGGCTGTGCCAGCGCGACGATGGCCCAGTCGTTGCCCGGCTCGCGACGACGGCGCGTTTCCCAGCCGTCGCCCATGTTCACGCCACGACCCGGCATCAGGATCGTCGACGCCGCGCCGAAGTGCTGGTTATTCGCCGCCACCAGATAGGCGCCGTTTTCCATCGAAGCCAGATCAAACTGCTCAGTACGGCTCGCGCCCGCCCAATCCACTTGCGGCTGACCGTAGACGCGCAAACGCGCAATCCCGCCATCCGGATAGATGTTGACGCGAAGGTGGGTGTAGGCGTTGGTGTCGCTGACTTCGTGATAGTGGTGGCTATTGCCTTGCAGCGTGGTCGAAGGAACGATTTCGGTCCACTGGGTGGACTGGTTCGGCTGGCCTTCCACGACGCGCGCCGCTTCCACGGACGCAGCCGGCGGGAAGTTACCCGTGAAGTGGCTCGTATCGAGATCGAGCCCTTTGATCACGCCCGGACGTGCAAGCTTGACGACGCACCAGTCGTAACCCGTGGTGCGCTTGCGGCGGGTTTCCCAGCCGTCCATCCACTTGCCATGCTCGTCGTACTTGCCCGGAATAAAGACGGCGGGTTCCGGATTCAGCATCCGTTCCTTCGGCGCGAAGAAATCGTCGCTAGCCTCGAGCGCCTGCGCGCCGAGACGCGGGTCCGCCAGGTTCACATAGCGGCGGGTGAAGTCCGGTGCGTTGGGGTCGAGAATCGGGAGTGCCATCTTGTCGTCCTTCCTGTCTGTTAGAGCAAGTCGTGCTAGAAAACGCTACGTTTCGGAGATTGCGACGCGCTTAAGCGTCGATCAGATCGTCGAGTCTGAAGCGTGCGATACGGTAGATCATGTCGAGGCTCGCACGCAGTTCGTCAGCGCGGCTGTTGTTCACGCGCGCTTCGAAGTTGGCGATGATGCCGTGCCGGTCATAACCGCGCACCGCGAGAATGAACGGGAAGCCGAACTTCTCGCGATACGCCGCGTTCAGCGCGACCAGCTTGTCGAATTCCGCTTGCGTACATTGAGCCAACCCGGCACCGCTTTGCTCGCGAGTGGACTCCGCAGTCAGTTCGCCGCGTACAGCAGCTTTGCCGGCAAGCTCCGGGTGGGCGTTGATCAGCGCGAGCTGCTTTGCTTCGCCAGCGGTTTCGACGGCGTTCGACATCGTCTGATGCAACGCATCGATGCTCGCATACGGTCGCTGGTTCGCCGCAATTTCCGCGACCCACGGCGAGTGCTCAAAAATGCCCGACAGCGCTGCGACGAATGCGTCGGTCGAGATGCGGTTAAGTTGGTCCAGAGTGTATTGCATCGCCTTCATGCCGCAGCCCCGCGGTGGTTTTGTTGGTAAGGATGGTATTCGCGCCAGTGCCGCGCGATATCGACGCGCCGTGTCACCCAGACGCGATCGTGCTGTTCGATGTGGTCAAGAAAACGCTGCAGCGCGCGGAAGCGACCGGGACGGCCGAGCAACCGGCAGTGCATGCCGATCGACAGCATCTTCGGTGCTTCGTCGCCCTCTTCGTAGAGCACGTCGAACGCATCGCGCAGGTAGGTGAAAAAGTGATCCGCCGTATTGAAGCCTTGCGGGCTGGCGAAGCGCATGTCGTTGGTGTCGAGCGTGTACGGCACGATCAGCTGCGGCGTCTTCGCGCCGCCGGTGACCTCGACGTCCATCCAGAACGGCAGATCATCGCCGTAGTAGTCCGAGTCGTACAGGAAGCCACCGTGTTCGGCGACGAGGCGATGCGTATTGGGACTATCGCGCCCCGTGTACCACCCCAGCGGACGCTCGCCTGTAATGCGTTCGATCGCTTCCATGCCAAGGCGCATATGTTCCGCCTCTTTCTCCGGCGACACATCCTGGTAGTGAATCCAGCGATACCCGTGGCACGCGATCTCATGCCCCAGTTCCACGAAGGCACGGCCAAGATCAGGATGCCGTTCGATCGCCATGCCGACACCAAACACCGTCAGCGGCAACCCGCGTTTTTCGAATTCGCGCAAAATCCGCCAGACGCCCGCACGCGAGCCGTATTCGTAAATGGACTCCATGCTCATGTGGCGCGCCGGATAAGACGCCGCCCCAACAATTTCCGACAAAAACTGCTCTGAGCCCGGATCACCGTGCAAAACGCAGTTTTCGCCGCCCTCTTCGTAATTGAGTACGAATTGCACCGCGACGCGTGCCCGTCCGGGCCAGTTTGCCTGCACCGGGTGGCGGCCGTAGCCGATCAGATCGCGGGGATAGTTCGAGTCGAGTGGCATGGTTTGACGAATACGTGGTGACAAAACGAAGTGACGAAACGCGAAATTCGCAGAAGACGCGCGCCGGCACGGGCACAAGCCGCAATGAAATGCCGGTTGAGTCTCTCAGCGCCTGGTGGGACCAGTTTAGCGAAAACCCCCGGGTGCGCCCATACACCCGGGCAGATAGTGCGTGTCAGAAGGAATGTATGTGCAAGGCCGGCCCGCCGGCGATTTAGGACCCCGGCACGCTAGCGTTTACCCGCGTCCGGGGCGCATTGATGGCATGGTCCGTTCTTGCCGGCGTATCCACTATCGCCGCCGGCACCGCGTTCGCCAGAGACAGCACCTATTCCGGACTGAATCGGGCCAACTCACCGTCGTACTGCTTGGCAAGCGGCCGCGCGTAATCGCCACGCTTGGCCGTGCCAAGCCGCAGCGAAACGAGCGCCTCCACCCATTTCACCGCCGCAGTCACGCCTTCGACAACCGGTGCGCCTAGCGCGTCTTCAATCTCCCTGCACAGTTCGGCCATGCCCGCACAACCCAGCACGATGGCGTCCGAACCATCCTCTTCGAGAGCCCGGCGGCACTCGTCGAGAATGATGCGGCGCGCTTCCGAACCCGGCTGATCGAGCTCGAGCACAGCGACGTCGGTGGCCCGCACGTTACGGCAAAAACGCGTCATGCCGTAGCGCTCCGCCAGATGCCAGGCCATGCCGCAAGTGCGCGAGAGCGTCGTCACGACCGAGAAGGCCGGGGCGAGCACGCTTGCCGCGTGCATCGCCGCCTCAGCAATGCCGATCACCGGTCCGCGCGCGAGTTCACGCGCGGCATATAGACCGGGGTCGCCGAAGCAGGCGATTACGTAGCCGTCGACGCCCTCGCGCTCGCCCGCCGCCACCTCGGCGAGCAGACCCGGCATGGCGAGCGCTTCGTCGTAATAGCCTTCGATGGACGGCGGTCCCATCGTCGGACTCACCGCGATCACTTCGGTGCCGGGTGCCACGACCTCCCGCGCGCAACGCCCCATAGCGTCGGTCATGCGCTGGGTCGTGTTCGGGTTGATCAGTTTGATGCGCATATTGAACTCCTGTTGCAACGTGCTTACTTGAGCGTCAGCACACGGTAGAACACCGCACCGAGGGCCGCGCCGATGAACCATGAAAAATTCGCCATGCCGTCAAGCGAGGGCACCATCACGCAGACCACCGCGATCACCGCAGCCGGCAGCAAAGCTGCTACAGCCTTGTAGTTCACCCCGTTGCGATACCAGTACGAACCAGTTTCGGATACGCTGTAAAGATCGTCCAGTACAATTTTCTGGCGTTTCACCAGATAGAAATCGACGATCAGGACACCATACAAAGGACCAATGAAGCTGCCGAGTACGTCAAGCGTGTAGTGAATCACAGCCGGGTTGTTGAACAGGTTCCACGGCGTGATAAAAATCGACGCCACGGCCGCGAGCATCCCGCCCATGCGCCAGCTAATGAGGCGCGGTGCGACGTTGGAGAAATCGAACGCCGGCGAGACGAAGTTCGCTACGATATTGATACCGATTGTGGCAATCGTAAAGGTCAGCGCGCCGAGAATCACTGCCGTCGGATAATCGATCCGTCCCACTGTCTCCACCGGGTCCGTAATCAGTTGTCCGAACACCGGCAGCGTGGCCGCCGTGGTCACCACCGTGACGAGCGAGAACGCCAGGAAGTTGATCGGCAAACCCCAGAAATTGCCCCGCTTCACACTGCGAAAGCTCTTGCCGTAGCGAGAAAAGTCGCCGAAATTCAGCATCGGCCCGGAGAAATACGACACGACAAGCGAGATCGCCGTGATCATCACCGGCACCACTTCAAGCCCGTGATACTTCACACCGCCCAGGTTAATGCCGATGTTCTGCCAGCCGGCGCGCCACACCATATAGCCGGCCAGAATGAACATCACGACATACACGGCGGGACCGGCGAAATCGATGAACTTCTTGATCGTCTCCATGCCGTGCCAGAACACGAATGCCTGCAATACCCAGAGCAGCATGAAGCCGGCCCAACCAATCGTCGACAGACCAAACAGCCCATGATGATGGACGTCCGCGTAAGGCAACAATTGGGGGAAGAATTTCAGCAACACGATCACCAGCGCGCTAGATGCCAGGTAGGTCTGAATACCGTACCACGCGACCGCGATCAGGCCTCGAATCACCGCAGGGATATTCGCGCCGAGCACACCGAAAGTGGCGCGGCATGCAACCGGATACGGCACGCCGTTCTGCTGGCTCGGCTTGGCGATCATGTTGCACAACAGATTGACGATCGTGATGCCCACCAGCAGCGCAATCAGCACCTGCCAACTGGTGAGACCGAGTGCAAAGAGACTGCCGGCGAATACGTAACCGCCCACGCTGTGCACATCCGACATCCAGAACGCAAAGATGTTGTAGGCACTCCAGTTTTGATCACGCAGCGGGGCGAGGTCCTCGTTATAGAGCCGTTCGCTGTAGCCAGCGGGCATGGATGAATCGCCGCCGGTAGCGTCGCTCTCGAAACTGGGAATGGCGGGATTATGCGGTGCTGCACTGAACTGAGCCATAGCTCCTCCTGGATTTTGGGGGACCGTCGATTACGCCTCGACGGGCATTGCATCCGGCATGTCGAACGTCCTTTCCCGCTAGGGGTTAGCACACCCGCATGGCGGCACCGCGGTAATTGCCGTACTTACGCACTTGTTGTCATCGCCCCGCCATCCGCCGCGGATTGGTGGCGAAGCGTTTCTGCGAATGCGCGACGCCGTGTGGGCGAACGCGCGCCAGCCGTGGGCGAGTTGCGCCGCACCGCCATGTCGCGATGATTCGTCGTTTCAAGTTCGTTGCAGCGCACACCCTTCAGAGACAGTCACGGGTGCGCGTCGAGGCGGGACGCCTCAGGGTGACGCGGATTTCCCCGGCCGGGCGCCGAACACTTCGTGCAGATCTGCTGCACCGCCTGCGGGCCGGTCGAGCATCTTCAGTTCGACGCTTTGCAAGTGGCGCGACATCAGGGCCGCTGCCTCCTTGGCATTGCCGGCGTCGAGTGCGGCAAGAATGGCTTCATGATCTTCGAATGAACACGGACTGCGGCCGAGCGATTCGTACAAGGCCGAAATCAGTGTTGAGCGCGCAACCAGTCCGTTCAGGCAATCGCACAACACCGTATTGCCGGTGAGCGACGCAAGCTCGGTATGAAATTCGCCTGACAGCCGGATCCACGCGGAAAAGTCACGCGTCTCGAACGCTTTGCGCTCCCGCCCGATCATGCTGCCGATCGCCTTCAGACGCCGCGGACCGTGTCCCGCGCAGATCCGTTCGACTACCGCCAGTTCGATGATGCGACGCATCTCGAACACTTCATGCACCTCTTGCAGCGACGGACTGGCGACAAACGCGCCGCGATTCGGCTCGAGATCGACGAGCCGGTCTGTCGCCAGTTGCGCCAGCGCTTGCCGGATAGGCCCGCGCTTGACACTAAATACTTCGCATAACTGCGCTTCGGTTAACTTGGCACCTGGGGCCAGACGATGTTCGAGAATCGCTGCGCGAATGCGCTCGGCGATCGCTTCGGGTTTCGAACTATTCGAGTTGACTGAGGGTGGCATCGACATGATGTGCGTTCCGGTATGTTGGCCATCATAGGATGGACATAATTATTGTCAACAATTTTTCGAGTGGATTTTCGACAATCCTGAAGTGACATTTATGTGGGGTATTCAAGGCATCCGCTCAGAATGCTTGTGGGTAAGGCAGAGAACGCGATCGCCCCATGAACTGGCACCGTTTTGGTGGCGAATATTGTCAACAAAACCGACGCGCCACACTGAACCCCTGTGCCCGTGCACGCTTAAATACATAGGCTGTTAGTTGCGTTTGTGGGCAAAAATAAAGCGGGCATTGCCCGCTCGCGCCCTCCCCGCTTTGTTCCCGAAACTCAGGCGAGGTACGGGTATCCCGACACAGTCAGCTTGAAGCCGTGGGAGTCGGCGACCAGATGCGCATCCGCGCCGACGGGCAGTGTCACCAGGTTCGGGATATGTCCGAACTGCAGTCCGGTGATCACCGGTATGCCAATCACCGAGCGCACGTGCTCGATCATTGCGTTCAGATCGTAGCCGTTGTCGTATTCAAACGGCTTGCCGCCCGAGAAATCGCCCAATACGAGCGCCTGCTGCCGCTCAAGAATCCCCGCCAGGTGCAGTTGATACAACGAACGTTCGAGCCGGAACGGCTGTTCGTTGACGTCCTCCACGAACAGGATGCCGCCTTCCACCGGCGGCAAATACGGCGTTCCGACAAGCGATGCCAGCACCGCCAGATTGCCGCCCCACAGCGTGCCGCTGACGTCCACCGGTCGCGGCTGCGGCACGGTTCCCGTCAGCGTCAGACTCGGCTTGGTGAGCGCCTGCCAGAAGTGCTGTTGCATGGCTTCGTTCAGATCCTCCGCGCCGAAATCGCCCATCAGCATCGGGCCGCTGAAGGTCTTCAATCCGGCACGGGCCAGGAGAGCCAGTTGGATCGCAGTGAAGTCGCTGTGACCGACAAAAGCAACAGGCTGGTCGGTCAAACGCCGCTGCAGGCCTTCGTAGTCGAGACCGTGCAGGATCCGCACGGCACCATAGCCGCCGCGCACCGCGAGCACGATGTCCGGCAGCTTTCGAGACGGATCAGCGAGACGGTTCAACTCGGCGGCGCGCTCGCCGTCGGTGCCGGCAAAACGTTGATAGCGACGCTCGGTGGCACTCACGCCTTCGACGCGATGGCCTTGCGCATGCAGGCGATGCAACGCGCGGTGAATCGCCTCCGGATCATGCGGATAGCCCGATGGCGCGATCAGTTCGAAAGTTCGATGGGCGGTCATGATCGGCAGTCGGCAGTAAGATGAGAAGTTGTTTTAGTGTGGCTCGGTTGGCCCGGCTTCGAGTCCGGTCTCGTCATTCGTGGTGCGCGCAGCGCGTCCCTCACGCAAGGCGCGTCGCCGCTGCGCGAAAAACGACTTGAGCGCCGCGCCGCACTCGTTTTCAAGCGCGCCGCCGAGCACAGTTGTGTGATGGTTGAGCTGCGGATTCGCAAACGCATTGACGACACTCCCGCATGCGCCCGTCTTCGGATCACGGGCGCCGAACACTACGCGAGCAATCCGCGCATGCATGATCGCACCGGCACACATCAGACACGGTTCAAGCGTCACATACAGCTCGCATCCCGGCAAGCGGTAATTTTCGAGTGTGTGTGCGGCAGCGCGCAGGGCGACCATTTCAGCGTGGGCGGACGGGTCGTGTGCGCCGATCGGATGATTGAAGCCCTTGGCGATGACTTCGTCGCCGCGCACCAGCACCGCGCCGACCGGCACTTCACCCACGGCGCGTGCTTCCTCGGCAGCGGCTTGCGCCAGCTTCATGAAGTGCAGATCGCGTTCGGAGAAGGAAACTGGGGAAGATTCTTCGGTAGATAACGCTGCAACCGGATCAGGTTGAGCGGCCAGCGGCTGAAGCGCTGGCGCAGCAGGATCAGGAACGTCGGCTGGATCGACTGAACCGGCCGAGGTTGCAGGTAGCGGCTCGCTCACTGCGGCCTCAGATCATCGGCGGAACCCGAGATTGAACCCGCGGCCAAACCGTTGATGGAACCGCCGTCTGAACCCGCAGCTTCGTTGCCCGCGGCGCGCTCGCACAGCCGCTCGGCGATGCGGCGGCAGTATTCGTGCGGCAACACCAAGGGGCCGCCTCGAAGCGATTCGAGCGCCATGTCGAGGGCCAGCATCCGCGCCTGCAGTTGACAACAAATTGACGGGTCGCTGACCGCGTTCAGTTCGTTCTGCAAATCGCGCAACGCCCGCAGTTGCTCCACCGCAGGCGGCACGAAACCCGCATTCTTCAGAATCCGGTTGGCGACGCGCACTTCCGGCGGAACCAGGGAATCGTCGTCCAGGGCAAGCGGTGCGCCCGCGCCCGGCAAAACGTCGAACTCACCACGCGCCGCCGCGGCGGCTATTCGCTGTTCAACTAACGCATCAAGCAATCTCATCTGCAGTCCACTACGTTGCGGCCAACGCATTCTATCAGGGAGCCACACGTAAATTTCAACGCCTCAACTGACGACCTCCTCTGATTTTCGGATTCAGCGTATTTGAGGGACGCATACCATCCGCCAGGATGCGAAGTGGCGGGCCGCTTCATGATGGCAAACTTTACACATTGCCTACAAAATGACCAGACGGTCCTCGCCCTGCCCCGTTCCAGACTAACGAGAGTTCAGATTCCCTATGTTTCCCAAGATGCGAAGCCGTTCCAACTTATTCCTTTGCGCTGCGTCGCCCGCCTCAAGCGCCCAATGCGCTGCACAGTCACGCGCAGTACGCAATGATCTCCGAGCCGGCCGTCATGTGTCCGTTGCGCGTGCCGTCCTGATCGGTGCCGTTACGGCCCTCGCCCTCTCAGGCTGCGGCGTGTTCTGCGGCGCCGGGGGCGGCAGCGGCGGCGCCTTCGCAGGCGGCTGCGCAACCGGCATGCGTTTCTGATCTCGTGTCGCAAATTCCCGCAACGCTCACGCAAAGCCTGTAATCTGGATGCCGCGCGCCAGGCCTCCTTCGGGCGCGCGACTACGCATCGCTACGACGTACATCCCGTAGGACTATGACTCGAGATCTCAATCGCCTCCAAACCGGCACGGCTACGCACGCAACCGAACACCCGGACAGCCATGAACCCGCGCTTTCACCCCAACTGGACGAGCCGGTCACCGATACCGAACCGCTCGACCCTGCGCGACATCGCGCGTTAGCCGATGCCAGCCGCGCCGCTGGCGATGAACTTGGCGCAATCGCCCACCTGATCGCCGCACACACGCTGGACGCCTACGCCAGCCACGCGTCTGACGTCAGCGCCGCCAACCTGTGCGACGTCGCGACCGGCTATTTCATGAAAGGCGATCACGAGGCCGCGGCCCGCTGGTATCGGCTCGTCCTCGCGCTGAACCCGCAGAGCGCGATCGCCTGCCAGAACCTTGCGGCCATTCGTGCCAGCGCGGGGCGCAGCGCCGAAGCGGATGCCTACCGGCAGCGTGCCTATCAGATCCAGCGCGTCTTCATCGAGCAGGCACCAGGCCAGACGCGCCGCGTATTAGTGCTGTGCGCCGCGCGGACCTCCGGCAACGTGCCGTTCGAGGCGCTGCTGCCAGGCGCAGTCAATTGCCGGATCAAATATGCGATCGACTACGCCGCGCCCGAGGAGGACGCGCAGTTGCCGCCCTTCGATCTCGTGTTCAACGCAATCGGCGAACCGGACGTGGCCGTTCCGCTCGCCGAGCGGCTCGCGCGGTTCGTGAGTACGTGCGAGCGCCCGCTGATCAATCCGCCCGCCGCGATCGGGCGTACCTCGCGCGACCGGATGCCCACTCTCCTTGGC
>NZ_JBAURZ010000329.1:0-4105 GCF_049581445.1 Paraburkholderia sp.
ACCGTGAGCGGCAGCGCGCCACGCACCCGAGAATCGCGCAGACACGCATGCGTCGCTGTGTCATCGGGGCGCGCCACGACCACTACTTCATCGGGCGCGCGTGACTGCCGCTGCAATGCGGCGAGACACCGCGTCAGATCGCCCGGGCGGCGAAACGTGGGAACCAGTACCGTCACTTTCATCGCTAATGCTCCTTGTGAGAGATGTCCGTGCGCACCGCGCCTTGCGGTGCGCACGGGCCGGGTTGGATCAGGCACTCAGGTATTCCTGCACGGCGGCGTAGCCGCGGTTGTAGCCGCCACGAGCGCGCTGGGGCATCGCATTGAAGATGCCACCCTGTACGCGCACACCGGCGGCTTGCAAGCGCTTCAACGAGTCGGCGATTTCCGCTTCGTTGTGCTCGCCCGAGCGCATCACGAAGAATGTCGAGGCTGCGCACGCGCCGATGATCGACGCGTCGGTCACGGCCAGCACAGGTGGCGTATCGATCAGGATCACGTCGTAGCGCTTGGCAAGACCGTCGAGGTATTGATGCAAACGCGGCGACATCAACAGCTCCGAGGGGTTGGGCGGACGATGGCCGCATGAGATAAAGCTCAGCCCGTCGACGCTGGTGGAACGAATGGCTTCTTCCAGCGAGATCTGCCCGCTCAGCAGTTCCGACAAACCGTTGTCCGCCGAACCGCCGACGTAGCGCTCCAGTGCCCCGCGCCGCATGTCTCCGTCGATCATCAGCACACGCTTGCCGGAGTGTGCGAGCAGCACGGCGAGATTGACCGTCAAAAAGCTCTTGCCGACACCGGGCATCGGACCGGTCAGCATGACGATACTGTTGCGCGCATCCATCATCGTGAACTGCAACGAAGTACGCAGACTGCGCAGGCTTTCGATGCACACGTCCTTGGGATGCGCGTCGGCCAGCACCGAACGCAGACGGTTGCCACCGCGCACAAACGAATGCTCGAGCTCTGCCTGTTCGCCGGAAAGCGGCACCAGGCCGTAGATGGGCAGATGGAACATGCGTTCGACGTGCTCGGGATCGTCGATCCCCTTGAACAGGTTGCGGCGCACGAACACAAAACCCGTACCCGCGATCAGGCCAAGAATCACCGCCGCCGAGAGAATCAGCACCTTCTTCGGCTTGACCGGCGTACCCGGGCGCATGGCCAGATCCACCATATGCACGTTGCCGCCCGTTCCCGCACGCTGCACGGACAGTTCCTGAATACGGTTGAGCAACAGCACGTAGATGTCTTCCGCTACCTTGGCGTCGCGTTGCAGTTGCACTGCCTTGACCTCGGTCGCCGGCAGATCGCGGAAGCGGTCGCTGTACTTGTCGCGCTGTGTTTCGAGTTCGGCCATCTGTTCACGTGCAGCCTTGATAAGCGGATGCTCGTCGCCATAGCGCTCCTGCAACGAAGCGATCTGCAGACGCTCAGCGGAGATCTGCTGCTCGTACTGGATGCTGCCTTCCAGATAAACCTTCGCTTCGTCGCTGGCATCGATCGAGCCGGACTGGCGCTGATATGCGGTGAGCGCGGCTTCGGCGTTTTCAAGGTCGCCCTTTAGACGCGGCTCTTCGCTCTTCAGAAAGTCGAGCATCTTGTTGGCGTCGGTCTGCCTGGCCGCCGTGTGCTCGCGCAGATACGACTCAGCGAGTGCATTGGCGACCAGCGCCGCATGCGCCGGGTCCTTGTCTTCCAGCGAGATTTCGATCACACCGGTCTGCTTGCCCTGCTCTTCGACCTTGATGCCGGACTGGAACCCGGTAATCGCGTCGAGTTCGTTGGCGCGCATGACGATGAACTGCGTGCCCGGACGTGCGACCAGCTTGTTGACGAGGATCGTCACACCGCCGCCCTGTTCCGTCTGTCCGACCTGGCCGCGCAGCAGCAGTGAGCCATTCGGCGCGCGCAACTCGTACTGGGTGTCAGAGATGGCGGTCATCACCATCTTCTGACCTTCGAGCGCGGGCGTGACTTCGACAGAGTCGACGTCGGCCTGTTCGCCGCCCCACGCATAGCTCGTCAAGCCTAGCCATGGGCGGCCCACTACGCCAGGCGTAGCGAGGCGCGCCGCCAGGCTACCGAGAATCGGAATCGTCTTCGGCTCAACGCTGAAGTCGAGCTTGAGCTGCTGCACCACGGGCCCGACTACGCCACGACTTTGGATCATGGCGATTTCCGCGTCGGTCGGCAGCGACGTCTGACCGCTGGAAATCACCGCACCTGTTTGCGTCTGCGTGAGTGCTTGCGAGGTGTTATCGGACGGTTCGACTCGCACATACGCGTCGGCCGAGTACACCGGCTTGGCGATATAGCAGTAAAGACCGGCAACCACGACGATGGTCACCGCAATGGCAATCAGCCACCAGATGTCGTCGAGAATGACCTGCAGCAGTTGACCGAGGACGACGTCCTCTTCTTCGGTCCTGGCCGGCATGGCCATCTGTGAAGTTATTTGAGTGCTCACAATTCGATCCCGGTTGGGTCGCCTCGGCTCCTGCACTACGCATGTTCGCGCGCAGTGCAGAAGCGTTAGCGGGTCAGGCGCCTAGCGCGTGAGTTCCTTCAGATAGAACAGCGATTCCAGCGACGGCAGCACTTGCTGAACGACCCGGTTGAAGGTGGTCGACGCTGCGGTGCCGACGTAGACCACATCCAGCGGTTGAAGCTGGAAGCGCGACGACAGCATGATGGAGTCCGGTTGCGTCATATCGAGGCGGTACACCTCTGGCTTGTACGGATGATCCGGGTCGTCCTTGAAGCCGCGCATCACGAAAATCTGGCGTGGATTCGCATCGGTGTCCAAAAGACCGGTGGCCTGCGTAAGCGCGTCGGCAATCGTCAGACGGCCGCGCATCATCGAGAGCGTCTGCGGCGTTTTCACTTCGCCCAGGATGAAGACCCGGCTGTCCACCCGGTCCGGCACATTGACGATATCGCCTGCCTGGAGCATCACGTTCTGCTTCGTGTCGCCACGATCGAGCAGACTGTCGGCGTTGAGCACGTACAACTGGTTGTTACGCGTGAGTCGCACGCGCTGGATGTCGGCGATTTCCGTGCTGCCGCCCGAGCGTGTGATCGCATCGACCAGCGTGAGCGGCACATCACTAATGGCGAGCGGTCCAGGTGACTTCACCTCGCCCGTCACCTGCACCTTCTGGCTGCGGAACGACAGCACCCGCACGTCCACCTGCGGATTGCGGATATACGGCACGAGCCGCGCGGCGAGTTCGTTGCGAACGTCGCCAACGGTCTTGCCTGCCACCTTAACGTGACCGACGAACGGGAAGAAAATCATGCCGTCGGGGCCTACGGTCTGGCCGTAGGGATCGGCCTGTCCCGGCAAGGCGGTAGTGAACGGCTGTTGCACGGCGCCCGCGAGCGTTTGCGTGGTGTTGTCGCCCGTGGAGAGCGTGCTGCCGTTCGGCGTCGTCAGCTCAGGGTGATCCCACACGGTGATGCCAAGAATGTCCTGCGGTTCGACGCGGTAAAGGTACTGCGACGGATCGGCAAACTTGCCCGGCGGCAACGCCGGCTGTTGGGCCGCCGCCTGCTGCGCCTGCTGCAGGATCAGATTGGCATCGATCAGATGCACCGCATAGCTTTGCGCCGGCTTGCCCTGCGCATCTTCCTTCAAGGACGACGTGTCGAGGTCATAACCGGGCGCGAAGGCACATGCCGACAAAAAAGTCGTCAGCAAAAGTGTGGCAGTGAGATTTCGTTTCAGCATATTTTGTCCAGCCATCCCATGACCAGGTGTTCGATCAGCGCGAGACTCTCGCGATATGCGGCTTCAACGCCGCCATGTGGGTCAGCGACATCCGAGCCTTCCCACTTGCCGAGCGGATAAACCTTGCCGCGTGAAGTCGGCTCGAGCGCCTCGACGTCCTTTACCTGGCAGCGTTCCGTGACCAGCACGAGGTCCGCGTCGCGCACGAACTGCCGGTTCAGACGCCGCGCCTGATGCATGCCCGCTGTAATGCCGCGTTCGGCAAGCAGGCGCCGCATCACCGGATCCATACCGTAACCGTTGACGGCGCGGATGCCCGCCGAGTGAAACCTGATCGTCCGCCGCGCCGCCGCAGCGGTCTGGTTGGCGC
>NZ_JBAURZ010000330.1:0-5412 GCF_049581445.1 Paraburkholderia sp.
CTGCCGGCGCCGCGCGCGATCGAGCCGCGCAGCACCAGTCGGCGCCCGCGCCGCATGTCGTTCGGCAACGAAGGTTGGTTCGGCTTCGCCAGCCGCTGAAAAGAAAAGACCCCGCCCGGCTTACGCCGGCGGGGTCTTTTGCTGAAGCAGCCGAACGCGTTCAGGCGATCGCAGCAACCGGTTCCGTACCTGCGGCTTCGGCGAGGATCAGAGCCTTGTCCGTGGCTTCCCACGTGAACTCCGGCTCTTCGCGGCCGAAGTGGCCGTAAGCGGCGCTCTTTTCGTAGATCGGACGCAGCAGATCCAGCATCTGGATGATGCCCTTCGGACGCAGATCGAAGTGTTCCTGCACGAGGCGCGTGATCGTCGCATCCGACACGCGACCCGTGCCGAACGTGTTGACCATCACCGAAGTGGGCTGCGCCACACCAATCGCGTACGACACCTGAATCAGGCAGCGCGACGCGAGACCGGCTGCGACGATGTTCTTCGCGACATACCGACCAGCATAAGCGGCCGAACGGTCGACCTTCGACGGATCCTTGCCCGAGAACGCACCGCCACCGTGCGGGGCTGCGCCGCCGTACGTGTCGACGATGATCTTGCGACCCGTCAGACCGCAATCGCCTTGCGGACCGCCAATCACGAAGCGGCCAGTCGGGTTCACGAGGAACTTGATGTCGCCCTTGATCAGTTCGGCCGGCAGGGTCGGCTTGATGACTTCTTCGATCACGGCTTCGCGCAGCGTCGCCAGTTCGATGTCCGGTGAATGTTGCGTGGACAGCACCACCGTATCGATCGAATCCGGCTTGCCGTCGACATAACGAACCGTCACCTGCGACTTCGCATCCGGACGCAGCCAGGGCAGACGGCCGTCGCGGCGCAGGTTAGCCTGGCGTTCGACCAGACGGTGCGACAGATGGATCGGCAGCGGCATCAGTTCCGGCGTTTCTTCGCAGGCATAACCGAACATCAGGCCCTGGTCGCCCGCACCCTGATCGAGGTTGTTGTCGTGCGCACGATCGACGCCTTGCGCGATGTCCGGCGACTGCTTGTCGTAGGCGACCAGCACTGCGCAACCGCGGTAGTCGATACCGTAATCGGTGTTGTCGTAGCCGATACGCTTGATCGTATTACGCGCGATCTGGATGTAATCGACGTTCGCGGTAGTGGTGATTTCACCCGCCAGCACGACCAGACCCGTGTTGCACAGCGTTTCGGCGGCAACGCGCGAATACTTGTCCTGGGTCAGGATGGCGTCGAGAATTGCGTCGGAGATTTGATCCGCGACTTTGTCCGGATGGCCTTCCGAAACGGATTCGGAGGTGAAGAGATAGTCGTTTGCCACGTTGCAGACTCCTGTTGTGTGGTTACGGTTGAGTTTCACGTAGCCAGCTCCGGGAGCCTGAAGCGGCGACGCTTTAGCGGATTTCCTGACTGAGCGGTGTGAATCGCGTAATTCGCGTGATTCACATCACCCAGCTTCGCCCCGCAAGTTGTCTATTAACTCGGCGAAGCCCGTATTATAGCGACTTCCTACAATTGTCACAGAGTACCCACACGTGTTGTATTCCGACTCGTCTGCCGTTTTCTTGAGAACAGTGTCGGCCAGCGCACAATGCGGAGCCGCCGCATGCTGAGCCACCTTGGGGCGAAATTCGCCATTGGGCTGCTGAAACTGTTCGCGCTACTGCCGTATGGCCTTGTTGCCCGCATCGGCGACGGCCTCGGCTGGCTGCTGTATAAGATCCCCAGCCGGCGCAAACGCATTGTTCATATCAATCTGAAGCTGTGTTTTCCGGAATGGAACGATGAGCGCCGTGAAGAAGTCGCGCAGAAGCATTTCCGGCACGCGATCCGCAGCTATCTGGAGCGCAGCGTCCAGTGGTTCGCGTCTGCAGAGAAGCTTGAAAAGCTGATCCAGCTCGACAGCGCAATCGACCTCACCGATCCGAACCTGCCGCCTACTTTGTTTCTGGGCTTTCACTTCGTCGGTATCGAAGCGGGTTCGATCTTTCTGAACTATTCGCTCAAGCGCCAATGCGGTTCGCTCTATCAGCCCATGTCGAACCCGGAACTTGAGGAAGTCGCCAAATCTGCGCGGGCGCGTTTTGGCGCGGACATGGCGAGCCGAGCCGATAGCGCACGCATCGTGCTGCGCTGGCTGCGCGACAGGAAGCCGGTCATGCTCGGCGCCGACATGGATTACGGCATGCGCAATTCGACCTTCGTGCCGTTCTTCGGCGTGCCGACCTGCACGCTGACCGCCGTCGGGCGGCTCGCCAAGGTGGGCCGTGCGCAGGTGGTGCCGTTTATCGGCGAGGTGCTGCCCAACTACAAGGGCTATCGCCTCAAGGTGTTCAAGCCGTGGGACAACTACCCCACCGGCGATGACGACGCCGACGCACGCCGCATGAATGCATTCCTCGAAGAGCAGATTCCCCTGATGCCGGAGCAGTATTACTGGGTGCACAAACGCTTCAAGACGCGGCCGCCCGGCGTGCCCAGCGTCTATTGACGCGATTGGAATCCTCGCCATGACTAATCGCAACGCAATTAAAACGGGTTCGGCGCACCACTGCGCCTGTCCCTTACAATAGCGGCATGAAACTGAAATTCACCAAAATGCACGGCGCGGGCAATGACTTCGTCGTGCTCGACGGCTTTACGCAGCCGCTCAACCTGAGCGCCGCGCAGGTGCGTGCGCTCGCGGACCGGCACTTTGGCGTCGGCGCTGATCAGCTTCTGCTGGTCGAAAAGCCCACCATCGAAGGCGTGGATTTCAGATACCGCATCTTCAATTGCGACGGCGGCGAGGTCGAGCATTGCGGCAATGGCGCCCGCTGCTTCGTCAAGTTCGTGCGCGATACGCGCCTCACCGACAAGCACAGCGTACGTGTGCAGGTGCAGAACGGCATCATCACGCTCACCATGCAGGAGAACGGCGACGTCACCGTCGACATGGGCACGCCCGTGTTCGAGCCGCCCCGCGTGCCGTTTGATGCGAAAGGCCTCGAAGGCCGCAACGATGGTGACGACACGCTGTGGCCGCTTGATGTCAACGGCACAACCCACTGGATCTCGGTGGTCTCGATGGGCAATCCGCATGCGGTGCAGGTGGTCGACGACGTCGAAGCCTTCCCGGTGCTCGTCGATGGCCCGGTGATCGAACGTCATCCGCGCTTCCCGCAGAAGGTGAACGCGGGTTTCGTGCAGATCGTCGCGCGCAACGAGGTTAAGCTGCGCGTCTACGAACGCGGCGCCGGCGAAACACTCGCCTGCGGCACGGGCGCCTGCGCGGCGGTGGCGGCCGGTATCCGGCGCGGCCTGCTCGATTCGCCGGTGAAGGTGCACACCCATGGCGGCGTGCTGACAATCTCCTGGAACGGCGAACGCGACCCGGCGCCGCTCCTGATGGCCGGCCCGGCTGCGACCGTCTTCGAAGGCGAGATCGAGCTGGCCGACTGACCCCATTGACCGATGCGCCCACGTGAGGGCGTAGTCCTTTAGCCGAAACCATGAACGATCGCGAAGTCGCCGAATACCTGCTCGCCAACCCTGATTTCTTCGCCGAACACGCGGAAATGCTCGCCACGATCCGGCTTGCGAACCCGCACGGCAAAGCCGCGGTTTCGCTCCAGGAACGGCAAATGGAAATGCTGCGCGACAAGAACAAGCATCTCGAGCGGCGCCTCGCCGAACTGCTGCGCTACGGGCACGAGAACGACAGCATTGCGTCCAAGTTCAACCGCTGGACGATCCGCGTGATGGCCGAGCGCGATCCGTACGCGCTGCCGCGCACGATCGCCAACGGCCTGCGCGATGTGTTCGATGTGCCGCAAGCGGCGCTGCGTGTCTGGGATGTCGCGGAGCCGTATACCCAGGCCGAATTTGCGCGTCAGGTGGGTGAGGAAGTGCGAATCTTCGCCAACAGCCTCACCACGCCGTATTGCGGCGCCAACACCGGCTTCGAAGCGGCACAATGGCTCGCGCCGACGCTGATGGCCGTGTCCCCCGAAGGAACCTCTACGGCAGACGGAGAACAGGCGACGGAATCGATCGCGCTGCTCGCGTTGCGCGATCCCGAAGGCAACGAAGAGGCACCGACCTTCGGCCTGCTGGTGATGGGTTCGTCGGATCCGCGCCGCTTTCACGAAGGCATGGCCACCGACTTCCTTACGCAGATCGGTGCCCTCGCCAGCGCGGCGTTAAGCCGGCTGCTGCCGCGCTAACGCAACCCGCCTCGCCTGATACCGTGAGCGCCGCCGACCCGATCGCCGACTATCTGTCGCATCTCGAGCACGAGCGGCGCCTCTCGGCGCACACGCTGCGCGGCTATACCCACGAGCTGGAAGAACTGAAGCTGCTGGCCAAGGGTCGACCGCTCGAAAGCCTGAGTGCGATCGATATTCGCGGCGCGGTTTCACGCGCCCACGCGGGCGGCATGACAGCACGGTCGATCAGCCATCGCCTCTCGTCGTGGCGAGCGTTTTATCGCTGGCTGGCCGGGCGGGTCGATCTGCCTGCCAATCCGGTTGCCACCGTGCGCGCGCCGAAGCAGGCGAAAACGCTACCCAAAGCGCTCTCGGTCGACGACGCCAACCGCCTGATGGAAGCACCCGCCGCCAACACCACCGAAGGGCTGCGCGATCACGCGATTCTCGAACTGTTCTATTCATCGGGCCTACGTCTGGCCGAACTGGTTGGACTCGACGCCCGCTTTGCCGACGCCGACGGCTACCGTTCCGCCGGCTGGCTCAAGCTCGACGCGGCTGAGGTCGAGGTGCTGGGCAAGGGCAACCGCCGCCGGATCGTGCCGGTCGGCCGCAAGGCGCTCGACGCATTGCACGCCTGGCTCGCGGTGCGCGGTGAGTTTGTCAAAAACGATCCGCACCCGCTGTTTCTCTCGGTGCGTGGCAACCGGATGTCGCCGAACGTCGTGCGCGAGCGCGTCAAACGCATGGCGCTCGTCGCGGGCGTGCCGGCCAACGTCCATCCGCACGTGCTGCGTCACTCGTTTGCCACTCATGTCCTGCAATCCAGCGGCGACCTGCGTGCGGTGCAGGAGCTGCTTGGCCACGCCAGCATTACCGCGACCCAGGTCTATACCGCGCTCGACTTCCAGCATCTCGCGCACGTCTACGATCAGGCGCATCCGCGCGCCAAAAAACGCGACTGAGAGAAGCCGCCCGTACCGCCCGAAGCTGCGCGCCGGGTCCGTCTCCGCGGCTTTTACAGTTTCGCCGCCTAATGCGGCGCCCATTGTTCTGCTGAATACCTCGCCACGACGCTCCATGAATACCGTTACGCTCAAACCGTCGAAAGACAAGTCGCTACTGCGCCGCCACCCGTGGGTCTATGCAACCGCCATCGACCGCGTCGACAGCAACCCGGCGGCCGGCGCCACCGTTC
>NZ_JBAURZ010000331.1:0-20530 GCF_049581445.1 Paraburkholderia sp.
GCCGCAGGCGAAGCCACAGGGCGCCAAGCCCGCAGGCGCGCCGGTGCAACCACAGGTCCGCAAGGACAACCCGCGTCACGAGACCACGCGTCATCATGGCAAGCCGGGGGTGAATACACATGACGGCGCCGGTGCGAACCATGCGCCGCGCAAACCGCAGGGCCAGGGTAAGCCGCAAGGCGGTAACCCCGGCGCGCTGCTCGGTGGCGCGAAGCCGCGCGGAGATGCACCGCGCGGTTCATCGCAGCCGCCGCGTAATGGCGGACAGCGCGGGCGTTAAGGCTCGAGCACTGAAGCGAACCGTTAAGCTCAACCGTCACGAACTGGCGGTTGAGTCTCTCCAGGGCTTTCAGATTGTCCTGAGGCCTATCCATGCTGAATCAACGACCGACGCGGTTCTAACGTCTGGCCGCCGCAGTCGCCTGCTTCAAGTGCTCGATCTGCTGTTCCCATCGATCGAGCACCGCCTCTCCCCCCTCTTCCAGTTCGAACGTGATGCCGCTGGTTAAGCGCGCATAACGGACTTGCTGCATCTCGCCAGTATCGATAGAGCCCGAGAAATACGCGAGCCCAATGTTGTCTTCTGCCACGCGCTGCAATGGCTCGAAGCGCAACTGCACCTGATAGAACGCGTCCTCGCAGACGAACGTCAGCGTCGCGCGTCCGCTCTGTGCGAGCACGGCCGCTGCGCGCGAGCGCGGCCACAGCGCGACGCCAAGCGTGCGCGAATCCGGCGCGTACAGTTCGCCCACACCTAGCAACGAGGTACGTACGTGCCCGTTCGCATCAATGGTCAGAAACGATGCGGTGAAGCCTGTCTTGCTCGCGAGCGAGGAGCCATCGAACAAGGCGCGCGCCGCGCCAGGCCATTCGTCGAACACCTCGTGTTCGAGCGAACGCTCAGAGGCAGAATCAGTCATTGCTTGTCTCCACTGTCGATCGGAGTTGGCGCCTTACTCTGGTCCCATACAAAGCACTTACTTCGGGCTCGTGCAGAGCACTCCGGGCCCACGCAACATGATTGCGCTTCCGTTGTCTTCAGTACAACTGCCTTGAGGGCGAGCCTCAAACACAAATGGCCCGCAGACGCGGGCCATTGGCTCAAACCACTCGCTGCGTCACTCGGCTCAGCACCGCCTGACGTGCGCTGAACGCCAGGCGTCACGCATCAACGGAAGAATACATGCTGAGTGATCTTGGCGAGCGGGTAATGCACGCCGGGTTGAATCTTCGCAGGCAAGTCGAGCGGCTTGAGCAGCATCTTCACGCACATATCCGCCGATAGATTACGTCGCACAAGCGTGTTGATGCGCGCGGCACGATCACGGTTATAGGCCGAATCGTGCACGCGCTCCGGGTAGCGAATCGCAAAGACATGCCGCAACGCGATCTCGGAGTCTTCGTTCTTGATCTCCAGCACGCGGCGCATCAGGGCACCCAGCACTGCAAGGCGGCCATTGCCTTCGATCCTGTTGTACTTTTTGAAAAACTTGAAGAAGTGCTTGTAGTGGCGCACCTCGTCCGTGCGAATGTTGTCGGTGATCTGCTTGAGCACCGGCTCATCCGAGCACTCGCCGATCGCGCGATACAACGTGGCCGTACCGGTTTCCACGACACAGCGTGCAACCATTTCAAGTGCGCGGGTCTTTTCGAAGTCCTCAACGGAACACGTCAACTTGTATTCTTCGAAGAAATTGTGGAAGGCCGTATCCCAGTCGAACTCCGGCCACACGTGAGCGATGTAGGTCTTCAGCGCCCGGCCGTGCTGCATCTCTTCGGGCTCCCACTCGTTGTTGAGCCAGGCCGACACTTCCGGGTCGTCGTTAAAAAAGGTGCTCAGGTTACTTGTATAGAGGTCTGTACCGCTTTCGATAAATGAAGCTGCGCACAGCAGCAGCAGCAAATCTTCGTTGGCGACGGCCCGCTGCCTGTCAACCCGGCTGAGGTCAATATCCTCAATACGCCAGGGCATCACATGGGTACGCTCAGTGTGCATCGTTCCTTACTCCGAAAGCTGCATCGACGCGATGAGCGAGCCTGCGACGCCCCGGTTTTCGCATGGCTGGCTTCTCGTCGATACAGCGCCTTGAATTAGAGTTAACCCCTTGTATCTTGCATATTAGCTCGTGTTCCAGAACTCTGCAGATAACACAGCACAGACCATGCCGGGCCTTTTCAGTTCCGGAGAACGTGTAGTTCAAATGTTCCAAAACAAAACATCGCGGGCGATGCGCATAAAAAAGGCAGCCGCAAAAGGCTGCCTTGTACGATGCTCACGGGCTTCTACGCGCGATGCGATCCCACGCTTCTCATAAGATTCTGAAAGGCCTCAGAACACGCTATGTACCCGCTGTGCGCCCGCTCAGAAGCCTGCGGCGAGACCATCGCGACGGCTGTCGCTGGCTGCGACGTAGCCACGCTCCGGTTCATTACGGTCGAGCTTCCAGATGTACTGGCCAGAGCCGAAGTCCATGTAGGGATCGTCGACCGACTTGATCGTATGGCCAAGGTTTTGCAGCGCTCGCGCGACGTCGGGGTCGAGGGTCGCTTCGACGTCGATCGTGAAGTCGCGGTTCACTTTCCAGCGGGGCGCATCGCACGCCGCCTGCGGCTGCTGGCCATAGTCGAGCATCCGCACGAGCGACTGCAGATGCCCTTGCGGCTGCATGTCGCCACCCATCACACCAAAGCTCATCACGGCTTCCTGCTTGCCGTCCACTTGTTGCGTGAGGAACGCCGGGATGATCGTATGAAATGGCCGCTTGCCACCTGCGACGACGTTGGGCGACTTTGGGTCCATCGAGAAACCGCAACCGCGGTTCTGCATCGCGATGCCGGTATCTGGGACCACGATGCCCGAACCAAAACCCATGTAATTTGACTGGATAAAGCTGACCATCATGCCGCGCTCATCAGCCACCGACATGTAGATGGTGCCACCCGCTTTGGGCATACCGAAGTCGAACTGCGTGGCGCGCTTAGGGTCGATCAACTTGGCCCGTGCACTCAGGTAAGCGTCGTCGAGCATCTGCTCGGGTGTGACCTCCATCGAACGCGGGTCCGCCACGTAGCGGTAGACATCGGCGAATGCGAGCTTCATGGCTTCGATCTGCAAATGCTGCGACTCGATGCTGTCCACCGCGAGCGTATCCACATCGAACTTCTCGAGGATACCCAGCGCAATCAGCGCGGCGATCCCCTGGCCATTCGGCGGAATCTCGTGGACCGTATAGCCTCGATAATCCTTGCCGATCGGCTCGACCCAATCGGCCCGGTAATTACGCAGGTCGTCAGCCGTCATTGCGCCGCCGTTCTCACGGGCGAACGCCGCGATCCGATCAGCGATCTCACCTTCGTAATAGGCGCGCGGCCCCTGTTCGGCCAGCTTGCGCAAGGTCTTCGCATGTCCGGGGAAGCGCACCAGTTCGCTCACTTCCGGCGCGCGGCCGCGCGGCATGAAGGTCTGTGCAAAACCCGGCAGGTCTCGTAGCTCAGGCACTGCCGCGGCCCACTTGTAGGCCACGATGCTCGCGACCGCATGACCGCGCTCGGCGATTTCAATGGCCGGTTCCATCAGATCGGCGAACGGCAGCGAACCGAATTTCTGATGCAAGGCCTCCCAGCCCGCAATCACGCCTGGCACGGTGACGGCGTCCCAGCCCCGCTTGGGCTGGATCGCAAGACCGTTGTCCTCGCCGTACTTGCGCTTGAAGTAGTCCACATTCCATGCTGCCGGCGCTACGCCGGACGCGTTCAAACCATGCAGCTTCGCGCCGTCCCATACCAGCGCGAAGGCATCGCCGCCCAAACCACACGACACCGGCTCGACCACCGTGATGGCGGCGGCCGCCGCGATTGCCGCATCGACCGCATTGCCGCCCTTCCACAACATGCGCAAGCCGGCTTGCGCCGCGAGCGGATGGGAAGTGGAAACGATGTTGCGCGCGAACACAGGAAGACGGGGCGTGGGATAAGGGTTCTGCCAGTTGAAGCGGGTCATGTCGGAGACTCTCGGAAAGCACGTCCCGGCGTAAGACACGGGCCGGGATCATCAAGAAAACCATCGCAGGGGGAACCATGGATTGCAGCGCGAACCGACAGAAAACGCAAATTCATTTATCAAATGAATCAATGCAGCAGCTTGCTGAATAAGTCGTCTGTGATCCTGCGCATGTCGCGCGAGTTGGCGGACAACCCGTCGGATGGTCTTACAATACGCTCACCGCACCACGCTGTTTAACCGCTGCCCGCTTCTGGCGCTGAGCGCTGCCTGCGACGCCGACGCAAATACGTGACCCGAGAGACATGACCCGAGACCCCCGCCTCACCCTCAACGCACGTCAACAGGAATTGCTCGAGTGGGTACAACGCGACGGCTTCGTCACCGTGGATGACCTGGCAGCACATTTCGATGTCACACCGCAAACCATCCGCCGCGACGTCAACTGGCTGGCCGACATGAACTTGCTGCGCCGCTATCACGGCGGCGCGAGTCTGCCGACGAGTTCGGAGAACGTCTCCTATACCGCGCGGCAGCGCATGTTCCATGACGAGAAGCGGCGCATCGCGGCGCTGGTGGCCACGCATATTCCCGATCAAGCCTCGCTGTTCATCAACCTGGGCACCACCACCGAAGAAGTCGCGCGCGCGCTGAACCGCCATCGAGGCTTGCGTGTGATCACCAACAATCTGAACGTCGCCAGCATGATGAGCGGCTACCCGGACTGTGAGGTGCTCGTGACGGGCGGCATCGTGCGGCCGTGGGACAAGGGCATCGTGGGCGAATTGGCGATCGATTTCATTCGCCAGTTCAAGGTCGATTTCGCCATCATCGGCACTTCGAGTATCGAAACCGACGGTACGCTGCGCGATTTCGACACCCGTGAAGTTCGGGTGGCCGAGGCGATCATCGAGCACGCGCGCACCGTGTTCCTCGCAGCGGATCACTCCAAGTTCGGCCGTCCGGCGCTGGTTCGTCAGGGTCATCTGGATCAGATCGACGCCCTCTTCACCGATGTCGCGCCACCCGCCGACATGACTGAAACCCTGGCGACCGCCGGCACTCAGGTCTACGTCGCGGAGTGACTCGCCGGGACGCGGACCGACTTCCTTGGTCAACCAAAGCCGCGCTCGGTCCATGTTGCACCGCACGCAAAACTTCGAGTGAAATCAAGAATTTTCCCGCCAATCCAGACCGCCTACGCGGCACCGGAATGTCAAAGGGAAAATTTACTGGGGACCAGTTGGCGTTCTGTGTGCGGTTGACTACACTCCAGTTCCCCGACGCCATTTTCATATCGCGGCGGGCGTAACAGTAGTACCCCCGCCTGATCCTGTAGCGGATCGCTGTGCGCCCGCCGCACCGCTGGCCAATGGCCGAAAAGCAATCCGCGCTACGCTAGACATGGAGAGAAACGATGCTGAGTCCGCATGAATTCGCCACGTTGTTGCTTGTGAAGGATGCTCCTAATCAGGTTGAGATGGAACGAGAGGAGCTGGATGCGTTGCTTGAACGACAGCTCGTCCAACTGGAAAAACTCGCCTCGGGCCTGAAGCAATGGAGCCTCACGGAGATCGGGGACAGCGCGATCCGGGCGATCAAGCGGTTTTCGTAATGCGTCGGCGTGTACCCGGCGCATGGTATTGAATGGGCAAGACCTTGGGCGGCGCGTTGAGTCGAAGTAACGCGCGCCCATGAGTTGCCGGTTGCCTCGTCAGATCCCTTTTCAGTTTTACCTCTTCAGTTGCTATCAGGCTGGGGCTGCGCTTGTGACGGATCAATTTACGCAGTAAATTGATCCGTTGCGTTTCCACGCCCTCCGGCATGCCCAAGACACTCTCCGACGAAGCTATTCACCAGTTCCGCGAAAACATGCGCCGCGTCGCCGAGAATGCGTTCGCCACGCGCGGCGCGCAAGGCGTCACCATGCGCGAACTGGCCAAGGAACTAGGTTGCAGCGCCATGACGCCCTATCGCTACTTCCGCGACAAGGACGAGCTGCTCGCGATGGTGCGAGCCGCTGCGTTTAACCGGTTTGCGCAGCGGCTGGAAATCGCCGTGCACGAGGCTGAGGCCACGCGCCGGGGTGCAGCGCTGATCCAAGCCTACGTGGCGTTCGCGCTGGACGAGCCGCACGCGTACCGACTGATGTTCGATCTGAATCAGCCCGATGATGACGCCTATCCCGAACTTGCGGCGGCGTCGCAACGCGCATGGCGCATGCTGGGCGAGCATTTCGAGCCGCTCGTCGAAGCTGGCCGCCTGGCCGGGGATGCGCGGTTGATCGGCTACGCCTACTGGGCGAGTCTGCATGGTTTTGCGATGCTGGCACTGGCTAATCAGTTGCCGCCGCCGCAGGCACAACTGCCGATGCATGAGTCAGGCAGCGCCAGCGGCGCGCCGAGCCGCGAAGCGGTGCTGGCGCAGATTACGGCGATGCTATGGCGCGGGGCGCTGGCGGAACCGAAGGGTTAGGCGCTGGCAGAACGAAGGAGTTAGGCGACAGCCGACCCGAAGGCGTTGGCGTTGGCTTTGGCCGCATCGCACAGCCAGGCGCTGGCCGAGCCACAACATTCGACACCGGTCTGCCCATCAGCCACCGCTACGACTCGAGCGCGCTCAGCCCGCCCGCAACGTCGGATCAACCGACGCACGCCAGCTAATCGCTTTCGCCCGCTGGTCGAGGAAGAACGCGACCCACTGATTACGCGCCTGCGGATCACTGCTCGTGCCGAGCGTCGTGTAATGCTCCGCGATCGCCGTCTGGAACGCGCAGTAATCGTCCTTGGATACCTTGCCGCCCCGATTGGCGACGTACGCGTCGTAGAACGTCGTGTAGACCGATTGCGCGTCGTTGCCGTAGTCCACCGGCGCCGCGGCACAAATCTGCTGCAGGGCCACGAACGAAGGCGCGCCCATGCTTCCACTCAGGCTAGGCGTGCTCACGCATCCCGCCAGCAGTGCAACCGCGCCCGCCGTCCCGATCGTGCACAGTCCCGTCCCCAGCTTTGTCCAAAGTCCCCGCATGTTTCACCTCGATATGACCGTTGCCGTGAGTATCGTCGGCGGATCTAGATTACACCACCACCCCGGAACCCCGATCACCCGATCACGAAACCCGAACTTTACTTTTTCGAATATGTTCATTAAAGTTCGCAAACGAACACTATCGGTTCGATCAATTTTTCCTACCGGCACGGAGACACAGCAGGTGACGCAAGGCTCGAGATTCGATTTGCTCGTCGTGGGCGGCGGGATCAACGGCGCCGGCATCGCACGCGATGCAGCGGGGCGCGGCCTGTCCGTGATGCTCTGCGAGCAGGACGACCTGGCGGCGCATACGTCGTCGGCCAGTACCAAGCTGATTCACGGCGGCCTGCGCTACCTCGAGTACCGGGAATTCGGGCTGGTGCGCAAGGCATTGCAGGAACGCGAAACGCTCCTGCGCGCCGCGCCGCACATCATGTGGCCGCTGCGCTTCGTGATGCCGCATATGCCGAACCTGCGGCCGGCGTGGATGATCCGCGCGGGGCTTTTCCTCTACGACCATCTGGCGCGGCGCGAATTGCTGCCGCCTTCGCGCGGCATCGACATGCGCCGCCATCCCGCAGGCGCGCCGCTTGTCGACTCCATCAAGCGCGGCTTCGTCTACTCGGACGGCTGGGTCAACGACGCGCGGCTCGTCGTGCTCAATGCGCTGGATGCGCAGGAACGCGGCGCCACCATTTTCACGCGCACCAAACTGGTCGGCGCGGTTAGGGCGGGTGGTGAATGGCACGCACAACTGAAACGCGCTGACGGCACGCAACTCGACGTACGCGCCGGCGCGATCGCGAACGCCGCCGGTCCATGGGTGGGTGAACTGCTGCACGGTGCACTCGGGCGCGAAGCAACCCATAGCGTGCGACTCGTCAAAGGCAGTCACATCGTCACGCGGCGGCTGTTCGATCATGATCACGCGTACATCTTCCAGAATCCGGACAAGCGGATCATCTTTGCGATCCCGTACGAGCAGGACTACACCCTGATCGGCACCACCGATATCGAATATCGCGGCGACCCCGCGAAGGTCGCAATCAACGGCGACGAAACGCAATACCTGTGCGACTCGATCAACCGCTATTTCAAGCAACAGATCACACCGGACGACGTGCGTTGGACCTATTCGGGCGTGCGTCCGCTGCTTGAAGATGAGAGTGCGGACAATCCATCGGCGGTGACGCGCGACTACCAGCTCGACCTCGATGCTCCAGCGGGCGAGGCTCCGCTGCTGTCAGTGTTCGGCGGCAAGATCACGACGTTTCGCAAGCTCGCGGAAGAAGCCGTCGACCAACTCGGTCGCGCGCTGGATCGCCCTGCGCCGGCGTGGACCGCTGGCGTGCCGTTGCCTGGCGGCGATATTGCACAGGCGAATTTCGAACGCTTTGCCGAGCAGTTCCAGCAGCAACATGCGTGGCTGCCCGCCGAACTGGCGCGTCGCTACGCACGCGCCTACGGTACGCGCGCCGGACATGTCACCGCTACGGCGCGCTCCCTGGATGAGTTGGGCCGCGCGTTCGCGCCCGGACTCTACGAAGCCGAACTGCGTTATCTGCGAGATACCGAATGGGCACGCAGCGCGCAAGACGTATTGTGGCGGCGCTCGAAGCTCGGTCTGCACGTCGAGCCGGGCACGCTCGAAAGTGTCACGCAGGAAATTGACGACTGGTTCGCGCGCACGCAGTCGCGCCCGGGCGCGAGCGAAGGCGGCCCAGGCCCGAACGGTACGACCGAACGCGGCGCGATCCAGCATCAAACCTAAATCACGCGTAAGCGCGTCACGTCCACAACCGGCGTGACTTTGCCATGACCTGATAGAAATGCGTTCCAGCACGTACGTTCGTGATCGGAATGCACAGCAGCAGCAGGGCCGTTGCAGTACCTTGAATAACAAGCCGCTCCCGTCGCCGGCCCCCAAGGCACGACGACTCAATAAAACATGGAGAAGAGACAATGCAGGATCAGTACATCCTCGCGCTCGATCAGGGCACAACCAGTTCGCGCGCGATGCTTTTCGACCGCCAGGGCAATGTCGTATCCACTGCCCAGAAGGAGTTCCAGCAGATCTACCCGCGTCCGGGCTGGGTCGAACACGACCCGCAGGAAATCTGGTCGACCCAGGCCGGTGTCGCAGCCGAAGCGGTCACGCGTGCCGGTCTGAACGGCACGTCGATCGCCGCAATCGGCATCACGAACCAGCGTGAAACGACGATCGTCTGGGATCGCGAAACCGGTCATCCCATCTATAACGCGATCGTTTGGCAAGACCGCCGCACCGCTGACTTTTGCGACGAACTCAAGGCTCAGGGCCTCGAAGAAAAAGTCCGCGCGAAGACTGGTCTGCCGATCGATTCGTATTTCTCGGCCACCAAGATTCGCTGGATTCTCGATAACGTCGAAGGCGCCCGCGAGAAAGCGAACCAGGGCCGGCTCGCGTTCGGCACGGTGGATAGCTGGCTGGTGTGGAACTTCACGCAGCATGGCCTGCATGTCACCGACGTCACCAACGCGTCGCGCACTATGCTCTTCAATATCCACACGCTGCAATGGGACGACGAACTGCTCGCCGCGCTGGACATTCCGCGCAGCATGTTGCCGGAAGTGCGACCGTCGTCGGAGATTTACGGCCCCACCAAGACCACGGTATTCGCCTCGAAGATTCCGCTGGCCGGCATTGCAGGCGATCAGCATGCCGCGCTGTTCGGGCAGATGTGCACGCGCTCGGGCATGGTGAAAAACACCTACGGCACGGGCTGCTTCCTTGTGATGAACACCGGCGACAAGCCGATCGAATCGAGCAACAACCTGGTTACGACGATTGCCTGGCAAATCGGCGATCAGATCAACTATGCGCTCGAAGGCAGTATCTTTATTGCAGGCGCAGTGGTGCAGTGGTTGCGCGACGGGCTTGGCATCATCAAGACAGCGGCGGAAATCGAAACGCTCGCCCGCAGCGTGCCGCATAGCGACGGCGTGTATCTCGTGCCCGCTTTCGCCGGCCTCGGCGCTCCGCACTGGAATGCCCGCGCGCGCGGCACGCTGTTCGGCGTCACGCGCGGCACCACGTCCGCGCATATCGCCCGGGCCGCACTCGACTCGATCGCTTATCAATCTCTCGACGTCCTGAAGGCCATGGAAGCCGACTCGGGCATTCGCATCGGCGAGTTGCGCGTCGACGGCGGCGCCTGCGCCAACAATCTGCTGATGCAGTTCCAGGCAGACATTCTCGGCGTTGATGCAGTGCGTCCGAAAATCAGCGAAACCACTGCACTCGGCGCCGCGTATCTCGCCGGTCTGGCGGTGGGCTATTGGAAAGACGTCAACGAACTGCAAAGCCAGTGGGCGCTGGATCGTCGCTTCACGCCTGACATGGCGCCCAGCCAGGTCAAGGACAACCTGGCAGGTTGGCAACGCGCCGTCCGCGCCGCGAAAGCCTGGGCCGATACGCCCTGAGATTCAACGCGGCAAAGCGGGAATGGCCATCCCAGCGCTACTGCGTCACTAACGTACCGAAACCGGCAAGCCGCCCACTCAAGCGGCTTGCCGAAAAATTAAAAATTTTGGAGAACAAAGCATGTCACCTTACATTGCCGAATTCATCGGCACAGCGATGCTCGTCCTGCTAGGCGACGGCGCAGTCGCCAACGTGTTACTCGCCCGCACCAAAGGCAAAGGCGCCGACCTGATTGTGATCGTGATGGGCTGGGCGATGGCCGTTTTCATCGCCGTGTTCATCACGGCGTCGTTCAGCGGCGCGCATCTGAATCCGGTCGTGACGATCAGCCTCGCGCTTGCCGGCAAGTTTGCCTGGAGCAAAGTCCTCGGCTATGTAACCGCGCAGATGCTCGGCGGCATGGCCGGTGCGGGCATCGTGTGGATCGCGTATCGCCAGCACTTCGCGAGAGAGACCGACGCCGACGTCAAACTGGGCGTGTTCTGCACGGCACCCGCCATTCGCAGCGCACCGCACAATTTCCTGACCGAAATGATCTGCACCTTCGTGCTGATTCTTGGCGTGCTGTATCTGGCCTCGCCGCAGGTTGGACTTGGCGCGCTGGATGCGCTGCCGGTTGGCCTGCTGGTGCTCGGTATCGGCATTTCGCTGGGCGGCCCGACGGGCTACGCGATGAGCCCGGCGCGCGACCTGTCGCCGCGTCTGATGCACGCGCTGCTGCCGATTCCCGGCAAGCGCGACAGCGACTGGCGCTATGCATGGGTGCCTGTGCTCGGGCCGCTCGCTGGTGGCGCGGCTGCCGCGTTCGTTTATATGCACATGCACTGATACGTCGTACCACCCTGGTAGCGAAGGGTCGCGCAGGCGGCCACAAAGCACGTATCATGGTGCTTTCACCCCTGCGCGCGGGTTCATCGGCCCGTGCGCCCTCGCCCCAGTTTTCCGCATGATCGACCATCTCATCTGTGACTGTGACGGCGTGCTCGTCGACAGCGAAGTTATCGCTGATCACGTCATGCTCGAAACGCTCTCCTCAACCTTCCCCACCCTCGACTTCACCAGCGTCGTCAAGACGGCATTCGGTCAGCAGACCTCGCGCTTTCTCGCGGGCATCGAGACGTCGCTTGACATCAAACTGCCGGAGAATTTTCTGCAGACGGTCGAGCACAATGTCGAGGTGGCGCTCGCGTCGAAGCTCAGTCCGATTGGCGGCGTGCGCGACGCGCTAGAGCGCGTGTCGCTGCCGGCTGCGGTTGTTTCGAATAGCCGCATGCCGCGCGTGCTGGCTTCAGTGCGGCGCGCCGGATTGCAGCAGGTGTTCGGGGAGCGCATTTTCAGCGCCGAGCAGGTCGCACGACCCAAGCCCTTCCCGGATGTGTATCTGTTTGCCGCTCAGCAGTTGGGCGTGGAGCCGGCCAGATGCCTCGTGGTCGAGGACAGCGTGGCCGGCCTGAACGCGGCACGGGCCGCGGGCATGAAGACGATTGCCTTCGTCGGCGCGAGCCATATTCCCCACGGCTACGCAGATGCGCTGCGCAAAATGGGCATGACCCGCATCATGGAACACATGGACGAATTGCCCGCGTTGGTCGAAGCGGGCGTGCGCGGCGAATTTGGCGACGTGCAGTCTTAAGTAGATGAACGGCATGGTGCGCGGTTTTAGGCGCCGCGCACCACCCACCGCTTTAGCTCACACCTCGTCCGCGCAGCATTCACGCGCGGCGGCCAGCGCCTCGCGGAATTCCACCAGTTCGGCAATCGTCAGCATCGGCAGATTGTGTTGTGCCGCGAAACGCTCGACATCCGCGCCGCGCGTCATTGTGCCGTCCGGGTTCATTAGTTCGCATAGCACTCCAGCAGGCTTGAGCCCGGCGAGGATCGCCAGATCCACTGTGCCTTCGGTGTGGCCGCGTCGCGCCAGCACGCCTCCGGGCATCGCGCGCAGCGGGAACACGTGACCGGGACGGACGATATCGGCAGGCTTCGCCCCGTCGGCGATCGCGGCACGGATCGTCGTCACGCGGTCGGCGGCGGAGACGCCGGTCGTCACACCGTCACGCGCTTCGATCGACACCGTGAACGCCGTGCCGTGGCGGCTCTCGTTGTTGACCGACATAGGCGGTAGGTCGAGCGCGCGAATCTTCTCGTCGGGCAGGCACAGGCACACGATGCCGCTGCATTCGCGGATCAGCAATGCCATGCTCTCGTTGGTTAGACGCTCAGCGGAGACGATCAGATCGGCTTCGTTCTCGCGGTCGTGGTCGTCTTGCAGAACCACGGCGCGGCCATCACGCATCGCTTGCAAGGCTGCGGCGATGCGGGGCGGAACGGCTTCGGTAGCAAGCAGGGGGAGATCGGCGAAAGCATCCCCCAAGGGGACTTCCTTCGGGGCGTCTTCCGCAATCGTCGAAGGAGCAGGAAAAGTAGTAAGGGACATTTGAAACGCTCATCGCAAAGGTTGGGCGAAAAACGTTTCAGGGCATTGCAAACAGACAACGCGCGCCCCAAGAGTCATCCTTTAGAGGGACGACCCTTCTGACGTTCCAGCAAGGGAACGCCCGCACGCAGCACAGACCTCCTGGCAGCGTGACGAGGACGGACATGACTATCTGCACATCTTCTTCCATCCGGACTATGACCGTCGGCTCTGGCATCGCACCAGATCTGCTGACCCCGCTCAAGTCTCTTGACTGCTGGAGACTCTTACTACGCGGGCGCTCGCGGGCTCACTGGCAAGCGCAATTGCGCTGCCGGCATACCGCCGGTGGGGAATTTCACCCCGCCCTGAAGACGCACTGATTACCGGAACTCCCGGCAGGTGAAGCATACAACAGCCGCGCCAGGTCTGCAGCGCGGCGGTATCCGAACAGAACGACGCCTCGTAGAGGAGGTGTCCAGTACAAGCGCTACGTGGACCGCGAGTCCGCAAGCCGCATGCGCATTCATCCTCGCTTGCATTGCGTCAACTGTCTCATCAGACCGGCGCCGTGTTGCGCGAGACGTCATGCGGCAGATCCCAGCGCGGCGGTGTTTCCGCGTTGACCGTGACGCGAAACGCGCGCGCCTCGGTGTCTCCCGGATTGCGCAGGCTGTGCGGCTGGTCGGCATCGAAGACGATAGCGTCGCCTGTTGCGAGCAACTGGCGCTGATCGTGCACGCTGACCTCCAGCGTTCCTTCGCTCACCACCAGATTGACCGTGGTGCCCGGCGCGCGGCGCACACCCGGCTCGGTATGCAAGGGCGCGACGCGCAGTTCGTGGAACTCGGCGGTCGCCGGCTCCGCGTCGGGGTAGAGCGAGCGTACCCAGTATCGGCCATTCGAACTGACGACACGGGTAGCACGGTCAGCCGGCAGATGCTCAAAACCATTCGTCGCATGGCGCCGCAAAAAAGCTGCGACGGACACTTTTAGGGCTACCGCGACTTTACAGAGCACCTTGATCGACGGCACGCTGCGGCCCGATTCGATCTGCGCCAGCATGGCGCGCGACACGCCTGATGCGCGAGCCAGCGCGTCGAGCGACAGTTGCCGTTCAGCACGCAAGCGGGCGAGATTCACACCGACCAGATGTTCCAGTGCATCGAAGGGTTCCGCGGCTCGCGGCCCTTCTTGAGGATCAGCCGCAGGATCGCGAACCAGCGCAAGCGGGGAATGCATAAGTGCCTCCAGTAGCGCCGCCACAGAGCGGGCAAAGGTGAGTGAAGGCAAGATAGCATCGCGTCTGGCTGCGTCCAACGAAGTTATCTTCACACTGTTATCAGCATTGCGGCGGACGATTCCGGCAAAGCTTGTGCCGAGTCCTCATATCGTCACCCGGGTTGCTGGCTTACGCACCGGCGCATCCATCCGCGCTGCAATCCACGTCAGCAGCAACGCCGCTACGGACACGGCCGCCGCTACCCACGGCAACGCGTCGAGCCCAAGGCCGTGACTGATGGCCATGCCACCGAGCCACGCGCCGCCCGCATTGCCGAGGTTGAACGCGCCGATGTTAAGCGTAGAAGCCAGGTTCGGTGCTGCTGTCGCCTTTTCCACCACGCGCATTTGCAGCGGGGGCACGGTCGCGAACGCGGCAATCCCCCACACTAAGAGCGTCACCGCCGCAGCCACCTGCGAATGACTGGTGCGCGTGAAGATTGCCATCACCACGGCGAGCGCGAACAGAATGCCCATCAGCGACGGCATCAACGCACGGTCAGCGAGCTTGCCGCCTACCGTATTGCCCACCGTCAGGCCCACGCCGAACAGCACCAGCATCAGAGTCACGCCACGCGGCGAGAATCCGCTGACCTGTTCGAGGATCGGCGCGATATAGGTGAACACAACAAACACGCCACCGAAGCCAACAATCGTCATTGCCAACGCCATCCACACCTGCGGGTCTTTCAGCACGCGTACTTCGTGAGCCAGCCCGACCGGACCCGTGTCATGATGGTTCGGCACCAACGCCGACACGCCCGCGAGCGACAACACACCCAGCACGCTCACGACCCAGAATGCCATACGCCAGCCGAACTCCTGACCGATGAATGTCCCCAGCGGCACGCCCAGTACATTGGCCAGTGTGAGTCCGGTGAACATCAAGGCAATCGCGCTGGCGCGCTTTTCCTGCGGTACGAGCGATGAGGCCACAACTGCGCCGATCCCAAAGAACGAGCCATGCGCGAACGAAGTCACGACGCGCGCGATCATCAGCACCGAGTAATCCGAAGCAATCGCACACAGCACGTTGCCGACGATAAATACGCCCATGAGCATTTGCAACGCGAGCTTGCGCGGCATCTTGCTAGTGACTATGGCAAGCAGCGGTGCGCCGACCGCGACACCCAACGCGTAGCCGCTTACCAGCAGACCGGCGGACGGAATCGACACGGCCAGATCGCTCGCGACCTGGGGCAGCAAGCCCATGATCACGAACTCAGTGGTGCCGATGGCAAAGGCGCTAATCGCTAGCGCAAGGAGCGGGATAGGCATCGCAAATCTCCAGATTTCAGTAGTGGATGCGGCGTTAGGCGTCGGTCTCGCCGTCGTGCAGCGCCGTCACGAACTCGACGACCACGCCCGGCGCGAGCGCGACAAACAATTGCAGTTCACGGGAAAGCGGCACTTCGGCGATCTGACAGGCCACCCGAGCTTCACGCATGCGCACGAGCAGCGCCTGCCACTCGGCGGCGGTCTCGATCCGGAAGGCGATGTGATCGATCCGTGGCGCCGTCCGGCCGGCCTGCGCCGGCACGGTGGCGTCGATCAGATGGATCACTGGCCGTCCGCCCGTGTAAAGCCAATAACCGTCAATCCCGAACGGCGGCCGGACACCGTCCTCGAGTGCCACTACGTCCACAAAGAAGCGGCGGGCGGCGGCGAGGTCGGCGGTGACAATCGTGGCGTGATCGAGGTGCATGGCGATTCCAAAGGGCCGGCTTGCAGACCGGGCAAATCAATTCATGGTGCGCATTCTCCCTAACCCACCAATTTTTGAGAATTGGCGTAGCATTTGAATCATTTTCAAACAATCCTGAATAATCGATGGATAACCTCGGCGACATCCGTCTCTTTGCCGAAGCCGCGCAGCTCGGCAGCCTGTCAGCGGCCGGCCGCAAGCTCGGGCTCACCCCGGCCGCCGCCAGCGCCCGTCTGGCCAAGCTCGAAGCCGGGCTCAAGACTCGCCTGTTCGAGCGCACCACCCGGCAACTGCGGCTCACGGACGAAGGGCGTATGTACCTCAACTGCTGCCGCCAGGCGCTCAAGGCGCTGGACGACGCCGAAGCCCTGCTGCAAGCCGGTCAAAACGTGGTGCGCGGCAAAGTGCGGATTTCCGCAACCTCCGACTTCGGCCGCAACCTGCTGATGCACTGGCTCGACGAATTCAACCTGCGCTACCCCGAGGTGACGTTCGCGCTGACGCTGTCGGATTCGCTGTCGAACCTCGTGCTGGAGGACATCGATCTGGCGATCCGCTTCGGCGTGCCGCAGGACAGTTCGCTGATCGCCCGGCCGCTGGCGCCGAACCGGCGCGTGGTGTGCGCCTCGCCGGCGTACATCGCCCGGCATGGCGAGCCCAAAGACCCGTTGGATCTGGCCCGGTTTGAATGCATCGTGCTCAGTACCGCATCCGGCCCCGTCAACGAATGGCGCTTCACGCGCGGCAATGAGACCCAGCTATACGAAGTGCCGCTCGAAACCGCCCGGGAAACCAACGACGGCGCAGTGGCCCGCGAATGGGCGTTGCGCGGCTATGGGATCGTGGTGAAGTCGATGTGGGATGTGGAAGCAGACCTGCGCTCGGATGGCCTGAAAGTGCTGCTACCCGACTGGCGCTACCCTGATGCACCGCTGCACGCGCTCTATCACCGAAACCGCTTTATGGCGCCGCGCGTGCGGGTGCTGCTGGACTTTCTCGCCGAGCGTTTCGCCCAGGTTTCCGACGAGCTGGAAGGCCTGCTCGGCTTGCCGCAGGCGCGTCCCGGGAAAAAACCCGTGCGCAGTGAAGGGCTATAATGTTGGACTACGCTGCAAACGTGCCCGTCCGGCTATTCCGGGCCGCTTCAGGCCTGCGCCCAGCCACTGCCGCGCACGTTTTCGCCTCTCTTCACTTTTAAATGACGCCCCCAGGTTAACCACTGCGACCGGCGAAACTCGATGACCAAGAAAGTTTATGTAAAGACCTTTGGCTGCCAGATGAACGAGTACGACTCCGACAAGATGGTCGACGTACTCGGCGCGGCGGAAGGCCTCGTCAAAACGGACACACCGGAAGACGCAGACGTCATTCTCTTTAACACCTGCTCGGTGCGCGAAAAAGCGCAGGAAAAAGTCTTCTCCGACCTCGGCCGCGTGCGCGAGCTGAAGGAAGCGAATCCGAACCTGATCATTGGCGTGGGCGGCTGTGTAGCGAGCCAGGAAGGCGCGTCGATTGTCGCGCGGGCGCCGTACGTGGACCTGGTATTCGGCCCGCAAACTTTGCACCGTCTGCCGCAGATGATCGACAAGCGCCGCGAAAGCGGCCGCGCCCAGGTCGACATCTCGTTTCCGGAAATCGAAAAGTTCGACCACCTGCCGCCGGCGCGTGTCGACGGCCCGAGCGCGTTTGTCTCGATCATGGAAGGTTGCAGCAAGTACTGCAGCTACTGCGTCGTGCCTTATACGCGTGGCGAAGAAGTGTCGCGCCCGCTGGACGACGTGCTGACCGAAATCGCCGGCCTCGCCGATCAGGGCGTGCGTGAAGTGACGCTGCTCGGCCAGAACGTGAACGCTTACCGCGCCGGACTCACGCTCGGTTCGTCGGAGATCGCGGACTTTGCGACGCTGATCGAATACGTCGCGGATATCCCCGGCATCGAACGCATCCGTTACACCACGTCGCATCCTAAGGAATTCACGCAGCGCCTGATCGACACCTACGCGAAAGTGCCCAAGCTCGTGAGCCATCTGCACCTGCCGGTGCAGCACGGCTCCGACCGCATTTTGATGGCGATGAAACGCGGCTATACCGTGCTCGAATACAAGTCGGTGATCCGCAAGCTGCGGGCGATTCGCCCGGACCTGTCGCTGTCCACGGACATGATTGTCGGCTTCCCTGGCGAGACCGAAGAAGACTTCGACAAGATGATGGCGCTGATTCACGAGATGAAGTACGACACCAGTTTTTCGTTCATCTTCAGCCCGCGTCCGGGCACGCCGGCCGCGAATCTGCACGACGACACGCCACGCGAGGTGAAGCTCAAGCGTCTGCAACACCTGCAGGCCACGATCGAAGAAAACGTCGCGCGCATCAGCGAGGCGATGGTCGGCAAGGTCGAGCGCATTCTGGTCGAACGCCCGGCGCGCAAAGATCCCACCGAACTCGCGGGCCGCACCGAGAACAACCGTGTGGTGAATTTCCCGGCACCCATTGCATCGCACGCGCGGCTGACTGGCCAGATGGTCGACGTGAAAATCGTGCAGGCGTACCCACATTCGCTACGCGGCGAACTCGTGTTGACGCACGACACGATGTACAACGACTCGCCGGCAACGACCCATTAAGCGCACCGCCTACTGACAGGATCGACCCACCGCCTTGAAGACCACTCAGCAGCATCTGGAATTCACCGCACCGCGCGAAGACAACGCGCGGCTCGCCAACCTCTGCGGACCGCTGGACGAAAACCTGCGGCAAATCGAGCAGGCGCTCGATGTCACACTGCAACGCCGTGGCCACCGCATCTCGATCCGCGGGCGGGGCGCCAAACTGGCGCTCACTGCCCTCGAGAACTTCTACAACAACGCGCGCGATCCACTGTCCGTGGACGATATCCAGCTCGCGCTCGTCGAGGCGCGTCACCCGCCGCGCGCTCACAGCAATGGCGCACAGAGCCCGGACGCGCGCTTTCGCCACGACCCGGATCACCCGTTCGACGAACCCGCCGACACCGGCGATGAAGACCTCGAAGAACTCGGCCCGAAGCTCTATACCCGCCGCGCCGATCTGCGCGGTCGGACCCCGATGCAACGCGAATACCTGAAGCAGATCATCTCGCACGACGTGACCTTCGGCATCGGTCCGGCGGGCACGGGCAAGACCTACCTGGCGGTGGCCTGCGCGGTGGACGCACTGGAACGCGATCAGGTGAAGCGCATTGTGCTGACCCGCCCGGCTGTGGAAGCGGGCGAGCGCCTGGGCTTTTTGCCTGGCGATCTGGCGCAGAAGGTGGACCCGTACCTGCGCCCGCTGTACGACGCACTGTACGACCTGCTCGGCTTCGACAAGACGGCGAAAATGTTCGAGCGTCAGATGATCGAAATCGCGCCGCTCGCGTACATGCGCGGCCGCACGCTGAATCATGCGTTCATCATTCTCGACGAGGCCCAGAACACCACGCCCGAGCAGATGAAAATGTTCCTGACGCGGATCGGCTTCGGCTCGAAGGCCGTGGTGACCGGTGATACCACTCAGGTCGACTTGCCGCGTGGCCACAAAAGCGGTCTGATCGAAGCGCAGCAGGTGCTGTCCGACGTACGCGGGATTGCGCTCACGCGCTTCACCAGTGTTGACGTGGTACGGCATCCGCTGGTTGCGCGCATTGTGGAGGCTTACGATGCGCATTCGCAGAAGAACGCCGGCCCAACGGATGCGCGTTGAGATCCCCATGCCAATGCCCATGCCCGTTCTGCGGTTTCGTAAAGAGCCGCTTTCGGGCCCGATGACACCGCTAGCCTCCCGCCACGCATGAGCCGCACCCCGAAACTGACGTTGACCCTGCAATTCCCCGCCGCCAAGGCGTGGCCGGAACACAAGGCGGTCTTGCCGCGCGCCACGGTGGCCAGTTGGGTCAAGGCGGCGCTCTTTGCGGACGCGGAGCTGACTGTGCGCCTCGTGGACGCCGAAGAAGGCCGCACGCTTAACCGCACCTACCGCGGCAAAGATTACTCAACAAATGTGCTGACCTTTGCCTACGCGGAATCCGAAGACGATCCGGTCACGGGCGATCTGATCCTGTGCTGTCCGGTGGTCGAAAATGAAGCTGCGGAACAGGGCAAGCCGCTCGCCGCGCACTATGCGCACCTTTTAGTCCACGGTACGCTGCACGCACAAGGCTACGATCACGAGGTCGAAGAGGAAGCGCAGGAAATGGAATCCATCGAGACCGAGATCATGGCCGCACTCGGCTTTCCCGACCCTTACCAAGACCCCTACCCGTCGCCGGTTTAGCCTGCTGCAACGATCGTGAGCGCCCCTTTCCCCACCCCCGACGACCGCCCACCCTGTCCCGGCTATCCACCGGCGCTCGGCGAATCGCGGTTGTTGACGGACGAGGAACTGCGCGCGTCGCTGGAATGCACGCTGCGCGACTGGGACCGGGAGAGTGACCTGTGGCTGTTCGGCTATGGCTCGCTGATATGGAACCCGGGAATGCCGACCATCGAGGGCACGCGCTCCAAGGTGCACGGCTACCACCGCGGACTGTATCTGTGGTCGCGGGTGAACCGCGGTACGCCGGAGCAGCCGGGGCTCGTGCTGGCGCTGGACCGCGGCGGCTCGTGCACCGGCATCGCC
>NZ_JBAURZ010000332.1:0-22564 GCF_049581445.1 Paraburkholderia sp.
GCGCCAACACTGCGGCACCTGCGGCGGACGCAACCGCGATCGTCAGCGCTGCTCGCCGCGTGACGAAACGCACCTCGCCATGGCTCAGTTGGCGGCTCGCGCCAAGGATGGAGGACATCAGCGCGGCCCCATGCGCGGCGCGCGTCGTGACAGCATGAATTCAGCCGGGCGCCGGCTGGAGCGACAGGAAAATGAAACGGGAAAAGCGTGGACAGATACGGGGCGAACGGACATACAGCGCGAGTCGGCCGGCAACCGACCCTGGATGAAAGACAAGAGCGTCGATTATCCCTTGGCATTCCCCAACAGCATCTCAAATTCGAAGCGGGTCACGCGTACGTGCTCGAAACCGAGCGTCCGACGCACAGCACCGTTCAGGTGAATCTGACTGAACGGTGTTGTGCTTCGACAAACCGGATCGGCTTAGGCGGTGATCAGATGCCGCAGACGCTCGCTCAGTACGCCACTCGCACGCGTCATGGGCGCACGCAGCTCATTGCCAATCATGCCCTGTGCAGCCAGCGCGGCCTTTACCGGCCCGGGGTTCGGCTCTGCGCACAGCGCCTGGATCAGCGGTACGAGCGTATGAAAGATCCTGCGGCCTTCGTCGAGCCGGCCTTCACGCAACGCGCAGTACAACGAAACGAAGCGCTCAGGATGCACATGCGCCGATGCCGCAATCGCCCCAGTGCCGCCCATGCAGAGCGTGTTGTACAGATTGATGTCGTCGCCGGCCAGCACCTGCAGGCGGCCGTCGAGGATCAGCGCCAGTGTCGTGTCGAGCGCACCCGAGCAATCCTTGACCGCCTGAATGCGCGGATGCGCCGCGAGCGTCAGTAACGTCTCGAGTTCGAGACGCACACCCGTGCGATACGGAATGTCGTACAGCACCACTGGCTTGCGACTGAAATCGGCCAAAGTGGTGAAATACTCGATCAACCCCGCCTGCGAAGGCCGGATGTAGTACGGCGCCGAGATCAGCAGACCCGCCACGGGGATTTCATTGAGTTCGGCGATGCGCGCCTGCACACTCGCGACGTGATTACCCGAGACGCCGACCAGCACCGGCAACGCGCCCGCCTCGGCGAGGATGGTGGCGAGTACGGCGTCCTGCTCCGCGGCCTCGAGCGCAGCCGGCTCGCCGGTCGTACCCAGCGCGACCAAGCCAGCAACGCCTGCCTCGGCGTAAAGACGAACCAGGCTGCGCAGCGCGGCGTGATCGACGGCGCCATCGGCAAACGGCGTAACGACGGGAACCCAGATACCCGAAAAGATAGACATGACTTAACCTCGAACGCGACCGTATCGATTCCGTTCAGTGCTACGAGGGAAGTGTCGAAGTGACTAGGGAGTAAAACGCGAGCCCCGCTTGACTGTTCCGTCGCACATCTGACGGAACAGCAGGCTCCGGTCAGATGAGCAGCTGTTTTTTGGCTTCGGCGCTAACCACCGGGCAGGCGTGCACGCGGCTCGCGAGCGCGAGGCGTGTTGCACGTTGACGGAGGGTTTGGCCGGTTTCCATGCCCAGCAGTGTAACCCGATTGCCGGCGCTTATCCAAAATTGCTTGACTTCTCTAACAGCCGAACTAATATACGCACCGCGTACATAACCCCGACTATGAGGTGACCTGCATGAGCGTCCCGCAACAAGCCTTCCTCCGTGACGCCATGCGTCGTCTGAACATGACCCGCGACACCTTCGCAAGCCGCATCGGCGTGTCGCGGCGGGCTTTGGACACGTGGCTGCTGCCCGATGACTCGCAGGAATCGCGGGCCATGCCGGAGATTGTCGAGCGCTTTGTGTCGGAAATCGTGGTCCACAACGAACCGGGCGACAGCTATACGCAAAGCGTAGACTCGCAATCGCTGGCTAGCCAGATGCTGTTCGAAGGCAAACCGCAGTTGCTGTCGGTGGATCAGTTCTCGCGCGACTCCGTCGAAGCGCTGTTTCGTGTCGCGGACATCATGCAGCCCATCGCCCGGCGCCGGAAAATCTCCCGCGTGCTGGAAGGCGCGGTGCTCGGCAACCTGTTCTTCGAAGCTAGCACCCGTACCCGCGTGAGCTTCGGTGCCGCGTTCTGCCGGCTGGGCGGCTCAGTGTGCGACACCACGGGTTTCACCTTTTCTTCGATGGCCAAGGGCGAGTCGATCTACGACACCAGCCGCGTGATGAGCGGCTATGTCGACGCACTGGTGATCCGCCATCCGGAACAAGGCTCGGTGGCCGAATTCGCGCGCGCCACCAACGTGCCGGTGATCAACGGCGGCGATGGTCCCGGGGAGCATCCGAGCCAGGCCTTGCTTGACCTGTACACGATCCAGCGCGAATTCTCGCGTCTCGGCAAGATCGTGGACGGCGCGCATATCGCTCTGGTGGGCGATCTCAAGTACGGGCGCACGGTGCATTCGCTAGTGAAGCTGCTGGCGCTGTATCGCGGCATCAAGTTCACGTTGATTTCTCCACCGTCGCTGGAAATGCCGGCCTATATCGTCGAGCAGATCTCGCGCAACGATCACGTGATCGAACAAACGCACGACCTGAAAGCAGGTTTGCGCGGTGCGGACGTGGTCTACGCCACGCGCATCCAGAAAGAGCGTTTCGCGGACGAATCCTTCGAAGGCTACACGCCAGATTTCCAGATCAACCAGGCACTGGTGGACAGCGTGTGCGGGCTCGATACGCTGATCATGCACCCGCTGCCGCGCGACAGCCGGCCCGGTGCAAACGACCTGAGCGTCGATCTGAATCACGATTCGCGGCTAGCAATTTTCCGCCAGACCGACAACGGCATCCCGGTACGGATGGCGATTTTCGCGGTGCTGCTGGGCGTGGAGAAACTGGTCCAGCATTCGATGCGTGACGCAGCGTGGCGTCCTCCGGTTTCTCTCGGACCGGATGATGCCGTGTTTCATGGGATTGATTGAGCGCGACGGTTTGCCGTCGTAGAAACGTCTCCCGGCGGTCCCCCTCCGGTACAACGTCAGGTTTATCGGTGCAGCAGATAAAGGTATCGGATTTGCTTCGTTGCCGGACGCCGTACGCAGGGGTAGATTGGAGCGTTGCGCCATGATCGGCGCTGACGCTCCAATCTACCGCTGAGTTTAGTGTGACGATCGCTTCCAACCTGACTGTGCGCGCCCTCGATGCCGCCGCCCACACCCCTCAATCCATCGAAATTCACGCCTTCGACGGCCCCGTGGGCGCTGAAGTGCTGGGCCTCGATCTGGCCCAACCGCTGAACGCCGAGGATTTCGCGCGGATCCATCAGGCGCATCTCGACTATCACGTGCTGGTGTTTCGCGACCAGCGCATCACGCCCGAGCAACAGATTGAGTTCAGCCGCCGCTTCGGGCCGCTGCAGATTCACGTGCTGCACCAGTTTCAGCTTGCAGGGCATCCGGAAGTGCTGATCGTCTCGAACATCATCGAGAATGGCAAGCCGATTGGCCTCGGCGACGCCGGCCATTTCTGGCATTCAGACCTCTCGTACAAGGAAAAGCCGAGCCTTGGCTCGCTGCTTCACGCGCAAGAACTGCCAGCCGAAAGCGGCGATACGCTGTTTGCCAACATGCATCTGGCGTGGGACACGTTACCCGCTCATTTGCGCAACGCGGTAGAAGGCAAGGTCGCCGAGCACACGTATCTCGCGAAGTATGCCGAATTGCAGAAGCGCAGTCCGTGGCGGCCGAATCTGTCCGCCGAGCAGATTGCCCAGGTCAAGCCCGTCGTACAGCCGATCGTGCGCACGCATCCGGAAACGGGGCGTAAAGCGCTGTTCGTCAGCGAGCATTTCACCACCCGCGTGATCGGACTGCCTGAAGACGAGAGCCAGCAGTTGCTCGCTGAGATCTTCGCGCACAGCGTGCGCGCAGAGCATCTCTACCGGCATGTGTGGGCCGAACACGATATGGTGTTCTGGGACAACCGCTCGTTGATGCATCTCGCAGCCGGCACCCCCGATCATTTGCGCCGCAAGCTTTATCGCACCACCATCGAAGGCGACGGGCCGTTCTGACTTTGGCGCCACCATCTCGCAGGGCTACTTCGCCGGTGGCGGCATCCAGATCCGGATCTCAGTCGCCTTCAACGCATCGGGAATGAGCCCTGCGGAAAGGTACGTGTCGGCAATCCGTTGCTGTTCGGCGAGTTCATCGCGCTTCACGGGCCACGCACTTTGGCGAAGGACGCAGGCGCTCCGTGGGTGCACGCACTCGTTGCGAGTGATCAGCAACCCAACATCGAAAGCTCGCGGCTGCATGCCGCGCCGGCAACTGGTCACCCTGCGCGAACAGTTTGTGTCTTAAGGTGCCATCGGCATACGCGGTCTTGTACAGGCCGCGATCCTGCAACTCCGGCACCACCAGGTCGATAAAATCTTCGTAGCTCTCAGGGGCCACTGTTCGGCTCAGATTAAAGCCGTCGACGCCAGTCTCCTCGACCCACGCCTGCAGTTCATCCGCGACCTGCGCGGCGCTGCCGACGATAGCGGGGTAACGGCCGCCAAGCTCGAACATCTCAAGCAGCTTGCGACGGGTCCAACCCTGCTGCTTTGCCGTGTGCGTCGCCGATTCGATTGCGTTAGTGGGCGCGTAGTCGACCGGTGCGTCCAGATCGTATTGCGCGTAGTCGATGCCCGTGCTGGCCGCGAAATGGGCGAGCCCCGCATCGCGGCTCGCATAGTGCAGATAGTCGGCGTATTTCTCGCGCGCCTCACCTTCGGTCGCGCCGGTCACCACCGCCGCCCCAACGAAAATCTTCACGTCGTCGGGCTGCCGACCCGCCTGCACCAGTTGCTCACGCAACGTTCGCACAGTCTCGCGTCCGACCGTCCGGTTCGGTGGCGAGATGAACACGCACTCCGCATGACGCGCACCGAAACGCTGGCCGCGCCCAGAACTGCCAGCCTGAAACAGGACTGGTGTACGTTGCGGCGAAGGCTCCGACAAGTGGTAGCCCTCCAGATTGTAGTGGCGCCCCGCATGCTTCACCTGATGGACTTTCGCTGGATCGGCATATACCCGCCCTGCCTTGTCGCGCAACACCGCATCCGCTTCCCAACTGCCTTCCCATAGTTTGTAGAGCAGTTCGAGGTACTCATCCGCGCGGTCGTAACGCTCGTCGTGCGGCAACTGTTCGTTAAAACCCATCGCACGCGCCGCGCTGTCGAGGTAGCCCGTCACAATGTTCCAGCCAATCCGGCCCTGTGTCAGATGATCGAGTGTCGAGAAGCGGCGTGCGAGCAGATACGGTTGCTCATAGCTTAGATTGACAGTGACGCCAAAGCCGAGGTGTTCGGTCACAGCGGCCATGGCCGACACCAGCAGCGTGGGATCATTGACCGGTAACTGGATCGACTCGCGCAAGGTGACGTCCACGTTGCGCTGATAGACGTCATAGACGCCCACGATATCGGCCAGAAACAGCCCGTCGAAGAGGCCTCGCTCGAGCGTCCGCGCGAGACCGGTCCAGTATGGCAACAGGCGATAGTCGACGGAGTGGTCGCGCGGATGCGTCCATAGCCCGTGATTGATGTGGCCCACGCAGTTCATATTGAATGCGTTGAGCAGAATCTGTTTGCCGGCCATTACAGGGCTCCATGCCGCGGCGGCAGTTTGTCGTTGAGGTAGAAGTTGCCAATGGCGTGATACTTCCAGCGCACCGGATCATGCAGCGTATGCGTGCGCGCATTGCGCCAGAAGCGGTCGAGACCGAGACCGTCGAGCGTCGACGCCGTGCCTGCAAGTTCGAACAGGCGCGATCCCGCATCGAGCGACGCCGTGGTCGTCAACGCACGCGCCTCCGCCACCGCGATTGAAGCCTGCGCCACCGAGCGATCGGTCGGCTCTGCCTGCGCGGCGTCGATGAAGCGGCCCGCGCGGCGCAACAATGCTTCGGCCGCGCGCAGCCGTACCGCGAGGTCGCCAAACTGCGCGATAGTCAGCGGGTCCTCGGTGGCACGCTCGACCTTAGCGTCAATCCAAGGCCGCGAGTGCTCCCGCACAAACTGCAAGGCGGCCTCGAAAGCACCGCGCGCCTGGCCCAGATCGATCGCCGCGTGCATGATCTGCGCGAGCGGCCCGATCGTTGTCGGCCGTTCGAATGAAGCCTGAAACGGCACGACCCATTCGGGCTCGACGCGCACATGTTCGAATTGCACCGATCCGCTGCCGGTGACGCGCTGGCCGAAGCCGTCCCAGTCGTCGGTCACCGTTACACCCGGCGTGTTGCGCGGAACGAAGGCGAGATACGTGACGTCGTGGCCCTCGCCGTCGGCCACCACTAGCGTCGGAATCCAATACGCGTACAGCGCACCGGTGCAATAGAATTTTTTCCCATCGACGTGCCAGCCCGTCGTCGCACGGGTGAGTCGTGTGCGTCGTTTGAAATCCTTTTGGCCGATTTCCGCAAGCGCATTGCCGAAACGCTCGCCTGCCAGAACCCGTCCATAGAAGAAGCGTTGCTGGTCGACGGTGCCTCCCACGCGCAGCACTTCCAGCGCATAGAAATGGTTTTGCGGGATCTGGCCGAGCGACCCATCAGCCGCCGAAATCGTCGCAATCACTTCAGCGAGCGTGCCATTGCGCACCCCCGCCCCGCCGAATTCGCGTGGCACGCTAATGCCCCATAGACCGCTCGCCACGAACGCGTCGAGTTCGGCCCACGGCAAGCGCCGCTCACGATCGCGCAGGGCAGCCTCTGGCGCGAAGGCGTCGGCAAGGCGCCGCGCGACCTGCAACGCCTGCGCGTCGTCGGTGATCTGTTCGGGATGACCTGGCACGTGCTGTTCGCCCGGCACGGCCACTTCAGGTGCGTCAGTAGAAAGATCAAAGCTCATGTTTCAGTTCCACGAATGCCGCGCAGGCAGCACATGATTCAAGTAGTAGTTGCCAAGCAGATGCAGCTTCCAGCGCACCGGATCGTGCAACGTATGGGTGCGTGCATTGCGCCAATGACGGTCGAGGTTATGGGCCTCGCGCGTGGCCGAGGTCCCGGCGAGCTCGAAAAGCTTTTCGCTCGCTTCGAGCGCGATGCGCGTGGTTAGCACTTTCGCTTCGGCCACCGCTACCGAAGCGCGTGCGCTCGCCTCGGCGTCCACTGGATGCGCGGCAAGCGCATCGAGCGTTCGGGCGGCTTCCAGCAGCACTTCGTGCGCGGCGTGCAGGTCGATCTGCAAGCGGCCGACATCCGCGATGATGTAGGGGTCATCGGTCGCATGTTCGAGACCGGAGTCCACCCAGGGCCGCGCGCGTTCGCGCACGAATACGAGCGCGTCGGCAATGGCAGCTTCCGCAATGCCTTGATCGATCGCGGCCTGGATCAGTTGTGAGGTCGGGCCAAAGAGGCCTGGTCGGTCGGCGAGTTGCCAGATCGGCAGGATGTCTTCTGCATCGACCAGGACTTCTTCAAAGGTGACAGTGCCGCTCGCTGTGGTCCGTTGACCAAACGAATTCCAGTCATCGATCACGGTGAGGCCCACCGCTTCGCGCGGCACCCACGCCTGCACGGCGCGGCCTTCGTCGTCGATCGCCCGGGTGGGGACACGGTGTGCAAACAGTGCCCCGGTTGAGTAGAAACGCTGACCATTAAGGCGAAAGCCATCGCGCGTGGTGCTAAGCCGCGTCGTTCCCTGCAGGATCGTTGCAGCATCGGCCGAGCGACGCTCGGGACCCGCGTTACCAAGCCGCTGTCCTGCCAGCACCTCGCCATATAGACGCGCTTTCTGCTCTGGCGTACCGACTTCGCGCAACACACCCAGTACACCGAAGTGATTCTGCGGGATCTGGCCCAGCGCCGGATCGGCCGCGCACAGGATCACGAACACTTCCGCCAGCGTCGCGAACGAGACGTCGGCACCGCCATACTCGCGCGGTATGGTGATCGCCCCAAGCCCGCTTGCGGACCAAAGATCGAGTTCCGCCCACGGCAGCAAGCGCTTACGGTCACGCTCGGCTGCGCCAGCGGCAAACGTGGCCGCCAGGGTTTGCGCCGTTGCCAGCGCTTCTGCATCTTCGGCGATGCGCCGTGCCTTGCTGGGATCGGGACGCCGAGGCAAAGGTGGCACTGTAGTGGAGAATTTAGGAGTCGGCATGCTAGCTCAAATAAACGGAGGTGACGCTCAGTTCCCACGGCATCGCAATCCTTCACGCGGGAGGCGCGATATCACGATGATGTGTGCGTGGCGACGCTGACCGGACTGACCGTCTATTGAACCAGCACACGTGCGGTGCGCCTACCACCGAATTGGAACTTGCTTATCAGGAATTCGGGTTTCTCAACGCTGACCAGGCTCATCGAGCAACCAGACCTTCATAAAAGACTCCTGTTTTCCACACAACAGTATTGTGCGAAAGATCCCTTTTCCAAAGCTTTATCGCCCGCTACTCTGCGTCGGTTCGAAACCACGGGGTCACAACAACCAGACCACAGTTGCGAAGGTCCGCAGCGGGTCTGCTCCCTCGAGCGGTGGCACTATCCGCTCGGTCCGACCGTGACATGAAGTCCCTGTCTCCAGCATAACAATGAGCGACCAGTTCAATACCACCAGGTGCCTGAAAAAATTTTGGCCGGCAGCACGAATTCTGCGCTTTGTGTACATTCGCGCCTGATGCTGGACAACCTTAACCGTTGCGACGTTATCGCTCAGCAAAGGCGCGGCATTCGTTGCGCGCGCCACGTTTTCCTTAATGCCCTGGAACCTTCATGCTCGGCCTAGTCCGTATAGCCCTCCGGCGACCCTATACCTTCGTCGTTCTGGCGATCTTCATCCTGATCATCGGGCCGCTCGCTGCGATCAAGACGCCGACCGACATTTTTCCGGACATCAGGATTCCGGTTATCAGCGTGGTGTGGCAGTACACGGGTCTGCCGCCGGACCAGATGGTCGGCCGGATTACGTCGCCCTTCGAGCGCACGCTGACCACCACCGTCAACGACGTCGAGCACATCGAGGCGGAGTCGGTGTCTGGCTTTGGGATCATCAAGATCTTCTTTCAGCCAGGCGTGAATATCAGCACGGCGAACGCGCAGGTGACGGCGGTCGCGCAAACCCAGTTGCGGCAGTTGCCTCCCGGCACGACCCCGCCGCTGATCCTGAACTACAACGCGTCGACGGTGCCGATCATCCAGTTGGCGTTGTCGGGCAAGGGGCTCTCAGAGCAGAACCTCGGTGACCTTGGCCTGAATGCTGTACGACCGGTGCTGACGACGGTCGCCGGCGCGGCGATTCCGTACCCGTTCGGCGGCAAGACCCGTCAGGTGCAGATCGACGTCGACCCCGTGGCCATGCAGGCGCGCGGTTTGTCCGCGCAGGACGTCGCCAATGCGCTGGCGGGACAAAACCTGATCACGCCGGTGGGGACCGAAAAGATCGGTGACTACGAATACACGCTGCAACTGAACGATGCCCCCTCGCAGATCAAGTCATTGGGCGATCTGCCGATCAAGGCGGCCAACGGCACCACGGTCTATATCCGTGACATTGCCAACGTGCGCGACGGCAGCCCGCCGCAGACCAACATCGTGCACGTCAACGGCAAGCGTTCCGTGCTGATGTCGGTGCTCAAGAACGGTGCGGTTTCCACGCTGGGGATCATTTCGGGCATCAAGGCACAGGTTGCCGCAGGGAAGGCCTCATGGCCAGACAATCTGCAGATCGATGCGATCGGCGACCAGTCGCTGTTCGTGCGCGCGGCTATTTCCGGCGTGGCGCGCGAAGGCGTGATCGCGGCCGTGCTGACCAGCCTGATGATCCTGCTGTTCCTCGGCAGCTGGCGCTCGACGCTCATCATCGCTACGTCCATTCCGCTTGCCATTCTCGGTTCCATCGCCACGCTGTCCGCGCTTGGGGAAACGCTGAACATCATGACGCTAGGTGGTTTGGCGCTGGCGGTGGGGATTCTGGTCGACGATGCGACGGTGACAATCGAAAACATCAACTGGCATCTGGAGCACGGCAAAGAGGTCGAGGCCGCGATTCTCGATGGGGCCGCGCAGATCGTCACGCCAGCGTTCGTCTCGTTGCTGTGTATCTGTATCGTGTTCGTGCCGATGTTCTTCCTGAACGGCGTCGCGCGCTTTCTGTTCGTGCCGATGGCCGAAGCGGTGATCTTCGCGATGATCTCGTCGTTCATCCTCTCGAGAACCCTCGTGCCGACGATGGCCAAATTCCTGCTCAAGCCGCATGTGCTGGGTGAGGAAGTTCACGAGACCAAACGTCCGGGCCCACTCGGGCGCTTCCAGCGCGGCTTCGAAGCGCGCTTTGAAAAAGTGCGAGCCGGGTATCACGGTCTGCTCGAACTGGCACTGAACCACCGGCGACTCTTCGTCACGGGCTTTTTCACCTTCGTCGTCCTCTCGTTCGCACTGGTGCCGTTCCTCGGCCGCAACTTCTTTCCTGCGGTGGATGCGGGACAAATCCTGATGCACGTGCGCGCGCCGGTCGGGGTCCGCGTCGAGAAAACCGCGCAGATCTTCGCCAATGTCGAAGGCGCGATTCGCGAGATCATTCCGCCCGAGGACCTTGGCACCGTGGTGGATAACATGGGGCTGCCGGTAAGCGGCATCAACACCGCGTACAACAATACCGGAACGGTTGGTTCGCAGGACGGCGACATCCAGATTGCGCTGAACGAAGGCCATCGCCCGACGGCCGAATATGTGCGCAGCATGCGTGAGAAATTGCCACGCGAATTCCCAGGCGTGACGTTTTCGTTTCCACCTGCCGACATCATCAGCCAGATCCTGAACTTCGGTTCACCCGCGCCGATCGATCTGCAGGTCCGCGGCAATAACCTCGCCGCGAACTACGCCTATGCCGACCGTATCCTGCGCGAGATTCGCGATGTGCCGGGCGTGGTGGATGCACGCATCGCGCAGTCGCATGCCAATCCCACCTTTAACGTCGATGTTGACCGGACACGGGCGCAACTGGTCGGCATCACCGAGCGCGACGTGACCAATAGCATGGTGGTCAATCTTGCGGGCTCAAGTCAGATCGCACCCACGTTCTGGTTAAACAACGCGAACGGTGTGTCTTATCCGATCGTGATGCAAACGCCGCAATACACGCTCGATTCGCTAGCGGCCCTGCAAAACCTTCCGATCACGGCGGGCGGCAACGGCCCGGCGCAAATCCTCGGCGGCCTGGCCACGCTCCAGCGCACCAGCAGCAATGAGGTGGTCAGCCAGTACAACATCCAGCCGATGGTCGAGATCTTCGCGACCACGCAAGACCGCGATCTCGGCGCGGTGGCATCGGATATCCAGAGCATCGTGCATGAGAACGCCCACGCGTTGCCCAAAGGTTCGACTGTCGCGCTGCTGGGCCAGGTGCAGACCATGAACAGCGCTTTCTCCGGCATGTTGTTCGGACTGCTTGGCGCAGTCGTGCTGATCTATCTGCTGATCGTGGTCAATTTCCAGTCGTGGGCCGATCCGTTCGTGATCGTGAGCGCGTTGCCCGCTGCGCTGGCAGGCATTGTCTGGATGCTGTTCGCGACCCACACCACCCTCTCAGTGCCTGCACTAACCGGCGCGATCATGTGTATGGGGGTGGCTACGGCCAACTCGATTCTGGTGGTCAGCTTTTGCCGCGAGCGTCTCGCGGTCCATGGCGACCCCTTCAAGGCAGCGCTTGAAGCAGGCTTTACGCGCTTTCGCCCCGTTCTAATGACGGCTCTTTCGATGATCATCGGCATGGCGCCGATGGCACTGGCTCTCGGCGAAGGCGGCGAGCAAAACGCACCGCTCGGCCGCGCCGTGATCGGTGGCCTGCTGTTTGCCACCACGGCTTCGCTGTTCCTCGTGCCCACCATTTTCTGTATCGTCCACGCGCGCCCTGGGCGCGCGGCTACCCCGGCATCGGTCTCGGGAGGTCCTGCACATGTCGTCTGAATCCACTACTTTCCCCGCTAATCCGCCGTCGCGCCGCCCGCTCCGTGTCGCAGGCATCGCTGGCCTGCTGGTCGCCCTTGGCATCGTCGCGGCAGGCGTCTCGCTGCGCGCCGTCGACGCTCGCAAGCTGAAGACCTGGACCGATGCGCAATCGGTGCAGACCGTCAACCTGATCCAGCCGATACGCGACACCAATGGCCCCTCGCTGCAACTGCCTGGACGCCTCGAAGCCTATACGCGGGCGCCGATTTTCGCGCAGGTGAGCGGCTATCTGAAGACATGGAATGTGGATATTGGCGCGCGGGTCAAAGCAGGCCAGGTGCTTGCTGAAATCGAAACCCCCGCACTCGATCAGCAGTTGATCCAGGCACGCGCCGATCTGCAGAGTGCGCAGGCGAATGCGCTGGTTGCCGGTACCACGGCCAAGCGCTGGGAAGCACTGCGCGGCACGGATTCCGTCGCCCAGCAGGATGTCGACCAGCGCACCGCGGACTACACCGCAAGAGCCGCTACGGCGGATGCAGCGAAGGCCAATGTGGATCGCCTCATTGCCACCAAGGCGTTCGCGCGGATCGTCGCGCCATTCGATGGCGTGGTGACCGCCCGCGACACCGACGTCGGCGCGCTGGTGAACGCCGGCAGCGGCGGCGTGGGCCAGGAGTTGTTTGAAGTCTCTGACGTCAAACAATTGCGGGTGTACGTCCAGGTGCCGCAGAACTATTCTCCGGCCATCCACGACGGCACGATTGCGACCTTGACTGTCCCCGAGTACCCCGACCAGCAGTTCAACGCCCGCGTCATCGCGGCGGCCGACTCGGTCAATTCGAGTTCCGGCACGACGCTGGTTCAACTGCTGGTTGACAATGCCGACGGCAAGTTGCTGCCTGGCGGCTTTGCCAGCCTGAAATTCACCCTGCCCGTCTCCGCTCATACAATCCGCGTTCCGGCCAGTGCACTCGTGTTCGATAGTCGCGGCACGGTGGTCGCCACGCTTGGCGCGAACGATCAGGTGCTGTTCAAGCAGGTGAAGATCAGCCGTGACCTGGGCGACTCGGTGGAAATTGGCGCGGGGCTGGCCGCGACTGATCACGTGATCGACACGCCGCCCGATGGACTCGCCGACGGCGACCACGTTCAGGTGGCGACAGCGGCTGACAAGAAGGCAGCGGCACATGGCTAAGTTTCGACTTCCGGCGCTGCTCTCGGGTGTCGTGGCGCTATCCGCCTGCTCGCTGGCGCCGGACTATCAGGTCCCGGCGACACCGATCGCCGCGCAATACAAGACCATCGGCCCGTGGACGAACGCACAGCCCGCTGATCAGATCGACCGGAACGGCTGGTGGAAGATGTATGGCGACACTCAGCTCGACGATCTGGAAGCCCGGCTGCTCGGCAGCAACACCGATCTGCGCGCGGCGTACGACCATTATGAGCAGGCGCAGGCATTCGTCGCCCAGGTTCAGTCGGAACTCTATCCGACCGTGAGCGCGAGCGCCGTACCGCTGCGAGAGCGCCAGTCCGACACCGCGCCGCTGCGCGGCAACGGCCCGACTGACTACAATTCCGTCACGCTCGGTGCCACCGTCAAATACGACGTCGACCTGTGGGGTCGCATACGGGACTCCGTCGCGGCCGGCAAGGATGAGGCACAGGCGACCAAGGCCGATCTGGCGTCGGTGAGACTGAGCCTCGAGGTCGAGCTTGCTGACAGTTATATCCGTTTGCGTGGGCTTGATCAGCAGACCGATCTGTTGAACGAGACCGTCGTTGCTTTTGCGAAAGCGCTGCAACTCACCGAGACCCTGCACAACGGCGGAATCGTGTCGGGTCTCGACGTAACGCGGGCGCGTACGCAGCTTTCGTCGGCAAAATCACAGCTATCGCAGAACCTCGGGCAGCGGGCGCTGCTCGAACACGCCATCGCGGTGCTGGTGGGTACGTCAGCTTCGGAATTCAGTCTGCCGCAACAGACTGCCGACATCACCTTGCCAGCGATTCCCACCGGCCTGCCCTCCACACTGCTGCAGCGCCGGCCTGACGTTGCGGCAGCGGAGCGCCGCGTCTCCGAAGCCAATGCGCAGATCGGCGTAGCGCGGGCCGCTTACTTCCCGGATATCGCGCTTGATCTGCAAGGAGGCGTCCAAAGCGCAGCCTATGCCGGACTCGTTAGTGCACCCAACATCTTTTGGGCGGTGGGTCCACAGATCGTGCAATACGTCTTCGACGGAGGCCTGCGTCGCGCGAAACTCGATTCCGCCAAGGCGGCAACCGATGAAGCCGGCGAGCGCTATCGCGGCGTGGTGCTGTCCGCGTTCCAGCAGGTTGAAGACAACCTCGCCCTTCTTTCGTATCTCGGCACCGCGCTTGACCAGCAACGGGATGCCGCTACGTCGGCCCAGCAGACCGTCGACCTTGCATTGCGTCAATACAAGCAAGGCACCGTGGGCTACCTCGATGTGGTGGACGCGCAAACGGTCGAACTCGACGCGCGGCGCGGCGTGATCGACATCCAGACACGCCAGTTGAGCGCGGACGTGCAACTGCTGCACGCGCTAGGCGGTGGATGGTCCAGCGATGAACTCGCCAAGGTGGAGGCGACGCCGGCGCTGGTTGCGGCCAACACGGAACACTGACCGCCGAGCGCCGAAAAATTGCAGCAAATGCATTAATCCGCTAGCCTTCACAGGATCCTGTCTACACGCCGAGGCACATCCCGTGAAGGACATCTTCTCGCTGCGTCTCTACACCCGGGTCGCCCGGCTGGGCAGTTTCTCCGCGGCTGCGCGGGAATGCGGCCTGTCGCAGTCGCAAGCGTCGCGCATCATCGCCGACCTGGAAGGCGAACTCGGCGTGCGCCTCCTGACACGCACGACCCGCGCCGTGGTGCTGACCGACGCCGGTGCGCAGTTCCTGTCGCGCATCGATCCCATCCTCGTCGCGCTCGACGACGCCGAGCAGAGCGTGCGCGAAGGTGGCGAGCTGCGCGGTGTGCTGCGCATGAGCATGCCCAGCAGCGTCGCCACCCGCGAAGTGATTCCGCGCCTCGCGCCATTCATGGCGACTCATCCCGAACTGCGTGTCGAGATCATGCTCGGCGATCAGCCGCAGGATCTGGTGCGCGACGCAGTAGACGTCGCGATCCGACTGGGGCGTCTGGTCGATTCCACCGCGACGGCCCGCCTGATCGCCACCATCCCTCGCGTCGTTGTTGCTGCTCCCGGGTACCTGGACGCGTACGGTGTGCCCGATACGCCCGAAGCGCTGAACCGGCATCGCATCGTCGGCGGTCCCGCATCGGTCGTGCCGACTGCGTGGCGCTTCACGCGCGACCAGCACGAAATCGCCGTCGACCTCGACGCGCACTTCTCAACCAACGAAAACGAGGGCGCCGTGGCTGCGGCGACGGCCGGCGTGGGCATCACGTCGACAAGCGAGTGGGCATGCCGCCGCGAACTGGAAGATGGCACGCTCGTGCGTCTGCTGCCCGAATGGCAACTCGCGAGCATACCGGTTCACGCTTACTTCCCGATGGGCCGGGCGACCCGGGCCGCAGGCCGCGCGGTCGTCGAGCACCTCGTCGCTGGCTTGCGGCGCGACGAAATCGGTCTCTCCTAGCACCCTCGCGCGGCTGTCCTCTCATCGGCATTAATGCGCCCTATGCATAAGATATAGCCTGATCCGATGGCTACCGGGGACACGACGCGCCCTCTATCTTTCCCTCACGACGCAACCACGCAGCGATGAGGAAAGACGATGACCCGCTCGGTACGCATTCACGAATTCGGTGGTCCTGATGTGCTTCGCATTGAAGAGGTCACGATCGCCGCACCTGTCAAAAGCCACACCGCTCGCGCAGTTCCTGAACCGTAGGACCAACCGGCGCGTGGACCGCTATGGCGGGAGCATCGAAAACCGCGCACGCATTCTGTTCGAAGTGGTCGAGGCGGTGCTCGATGCGGTCGAACCGGCGCGGGTCGGCGTGAAGATCAGTCCGATGCACGAGAACGGCCCGTTCGCCGCGAACGATGAAACCCTGCCGATGGCCGAGTATGCGATCCGTGAATTGAGCGGCTACGGTCTGTCCCACCTGCTGCTGATGGGCAACACGACCGACTTCACCGGCACGCCGCTCGAACACCTGATCGACGATGGCATGTTCCGGCACTTCCGGCCGATCTATCAAGGCACGCTGATCGCCAACACGAAGATGGACGCGGCGCGTGGTGCCAACCTGATCGAGTCCGGCCTCGCGGACATGGTTGCGTTCGGGCGGCCGTATATCGCCGATCCGGATCTTGTCGAGCGGATCGCGAATGGTGCGCCGCTCGCGGAGGTCGACTGGACCAACGTGTATGGCGCAGGCCCGCAAGGTTACACCGACTACCCGTCGCTGCGACTGTCCACCGTTTAACCACTTCAACTTTTCATAAGCGAGACCGGCATGAGCAAGAGCACTCCTGAACAGAATAAAGCCCTCGTCCTCGAGGCTTTCAACACACTTTTCAACCAGCGCGATTACGCCGCGGCCGAACGCTTCTGGTCGGACCGCTACATCCAGCACAGTGCGCACATCGCGCCGGGACGCGAGGGTCTGTTCGACCTGATCCGTACGCTGCCCTACACGCTTCGCTACGAGAACCACTTGATCGTCGCGGAAGGCGACTACGTGATCGCACATGGCCGCTTCTCCGGGAACGGACGGCCGAGGGCATGGATTGCCGCCGATGTCGTGCGTATCGAGAACGGCAAGCTTGCCGAACACTGGGATGTGCTGCAGGACGAGGCCACAAAAGCGGAATCGGTCAGTGGTCTGCCGATGTTCGGCGAACACTTCCCCTCCTGAACTTTTTCAACGCAAGGATACGATCATGAAATTCACAGGTAACACCATTTTCATCACGGGCGGCACTTCAGGTATTGGCCGGGCGCTTGCCGAAGCGCTCCATCAACGCGGCAACAAGGTTATCGTCGGTGGCCGGCGGCGCGCGCATCTTGATGAAATCGTCGCGGCCAACCCGGGCATCGATGCAATCCAACTCGATGTTGCCGATCCAGTGAGCGTCGAGCAGGTCGCGGCGAAGCTGATTGTCGACTATCCCAATCTGAACGTGCTGATCAACAACGCGGGCATCATGCAGGTCGACAATGCGGACCAACGGCTCGACGACGCGTTAATGACGGCGACGGTCGAGACCAACCTGGTCGGTCCGATGCGCCTCACCTCCGCGCTGATCGACCATCTGAAAACGAAGCCGGACGCCGTCATCGCGTACACGACCTCCGTGCTCGCGTTCGTCCCTCTCGCGGTAACGGCCGTGTATTCAGCCACCAAGGCCGCGTTGCACTCCTACATTCTTTCGCAGCGCTTCCTGTTGCAGGAATCACGCGTACGTGTGCTCGAGATCGCACCGCCGTGGGTACGCACGGATCTGATGAACAGCCGGGAAGCGGAACAGGCGATGCCGCTGGACCAGTTCATCAATGAAACGCTGGTGGTGCTCGACAGCGGCGCGGACGAAGTCCTCGTCGACGCCGGAAAGATGATGCGCGGCAATGTAGGGCCGACGGAACACGAATTCGTCAATGGCTTTAACGCGCAAATGAAAGCGGTGTTCATCGGGTAATGAATCGCCATAGCGCCGAAGTGATGGGCATGGTTGCGGTGAAGCTCGCGCTTGATTCCGGATACGGGCGTACGATCAGCTTCAGTGCTTTCAACACGCATTGACACGTCCTGACGATTTTCTGGCCGCACGCGATTGCGGCCAGACCGCTACTATTGCCAATGCATAGGCATCCTGATGGCAATTTTCCTCACTGCCCACCCATCCAACAGGTCAGTTTCGCTGTAAAGCACAAAACAGTGTTTCGCGTTTGACCCGGCAAAAGGCGCCTGATCAAGGGTTACATTGCATATAGTTAGACGTTGCGCGGGCAGCGGGTATCCGTGTGCGTTGTGTCTCGCCCCGATCATCCGGCGTTTGCCTGCGTCGCTGCCTGCCGCCCGCCGTCGTTCGCGGCATCGAAATTGCTGAATCATCAACTGCACTGCGCTGCACGGTAGAAGCCAATTCATCGGCCTGCCGGTGTGCCGCGGGATTGCATCGACCTTTCATGGAGCAAACAGAACGTTATGTCCACGAATCGCGTCCCCCCAGGCTCAGATGACGAGCCCGCTCAACCCCCCAATCAGCCGTCGCGCCGACGCTTCCTGCAGTCCGCTGCCGCCGCAGCCGCTGTAGGTGCCGCTCCGCATCTGCAGGCGCAGACGCAGCCCGCAGCGCCAGCGCCCGCAGAAACGCGCGCTCCCGAGCCGCCGCGCCCAGTCACGCTCAACGTCAACGGTCGCGCCTACACGCTGCAACTGGAGCCGCGCGTCACGCTGCTCGATGCGTTGCGCGAATATGCCGGTCTGATGGGCACCAAGAAAGGTTGCGACCGCGGCCAGTGCGGCGCCTGTACGGTCATGGTGGAAGGCCGGCGCATCAATTCCTGCCTGACGCTTGCCGTGATGCACGACGGCGAAGCCATCACCACGGTCGAGGGCCTTGCCAGCAACGGCGTGCTGAGCCCCATACAACGCGCCTTCATTGAGCACGACGCGTTCCAGTGCGGCTACTGTACGCCCGGGCAATTGTGTTCGGCCACGGCGCTGCTCAGCGAGTTCAGCACCGGCACCGCGAGCACCGTCACCGCCGACGTCCGCGCGCGCCCCTCTCAACTCACCGACGACGAAATCCGCGAGCGCATGAGCGGCAACATCTGCCGCTGTGGCGCCTACGCGAACATCGTAGCCGCGGTGCGCGCCGTGCACGACGGCAACACCGGCAACGCCTGAGGAGACCAGCCATGGACGCGATCTCTTATGAACGCGCTGCGGACATGAGCAGCGCGCTGCGGGCTGCGCAACAACCCGGCACGATGTTTATCGGCGGCGGCACCAATCTGCTGGATCTGATGAAAGGCGGCGTGGAGCATCCTGTGCGACTCGTCGATATCACACACCTGCGCGGGCTCGACACCATCGGCACGCTGCCCGATGGCGGTCTGCGGATCGGCGCGCTAGTGCGCAACAGCGATGCCGCCAATCATGCGCTGGTGCGCGAGCAGTATCCGTTGCTATCGCAAGCATTTCTGTCCGGCGCCTCGCCGCAGTTGCGCAACATGGCCACGGTGGGCGGCAATCTGATGCAGCGCACCCGCTGCGGCTACTTCTACGACACCGCCTTCACGCAATGCAACAAGCGCGAGCCAGGCAGCGGCTGCGCCTCGATAGACGGCCAAAACCGCACGCACGCGATTCTCGGCGCCAGTTCGCAATGTGTCGCCGTGAATCCGTCGGATATGAGCGTGGCGCTGGTGGCGCTGGATGCCGTGGTGCGCGTCAGCAGCCTGCGTGGCGAACGCACGATTCCAATTGGCGACTTTCACCGCCTGCCCGCAGACCGTCCAGAGGTGGATACGACGCTGCAACCCGGCGAACTGATCACAGCGGTCGACCTGCCGCCCCCGCTCTTTAGCGATCATTCGCACTACCTGAAAGTGCGCGATCGCGCGAGTTACGCATTTGCGCTGGTCTCGGTCGCCGCCGGCCTGCAAATGGACGGCAATACGGTGAAGAACGTACACATCGCGTTAGGCGGTGTCGCACATAAGCCATGGCGCGCCAGCATCGCGGAACAGATGCTGACGGGACAGCCGCTCGCCGATGCGACGCTGCGCAAGGCCGCTGCGGCCGCCATGGGTGAAGCGCAGCCGCTCAGCGGCAACCGCTTCAAGGTGCTACTCGCGCAACGCTCGATCGCGCGCGCCGTGAATCAGGCCGCCGGCCGGACGGGAGGTGTCGCATGAACATGAACGCCCCACTTATCGGTCAACCGATGGACCGCACCGACGGCCTGCTGAAAGTCACCGGCGAGGCCCGCTATGCGGCGGAGTTTCCCGAGGCGCGCCTCGCGCACGCGGTGCTGGTGACGAGCACGATCTCGAGCGGCAGCATTACGTCGATCGACGCGAGCCGCGCGCAATCCGTGCCGGGCGTGCTGCTGGTGATGACGTATCAGAACGCGCCGCGCCTGCCCAATGGCGGGCGTCCGCCGCTCGCGCCGCCGGCTGGCCGTCATCTGTCGCTGTTGCAGGACAATCAGATTCACTACAGCAACGAGCCGGTCGCCGTGGTGATCGCCGACACGCTCGAACATGCGACCGACGCGGCGCAACAACTACGCATTGCCTATCAACCCACGCCCGGAGCACTTGACTTCACCAGCGCCAAGGCGAGCGCGCATGCGCCGGTCAGTCCGCAGGGCCGCCAGACCGATACCCAGCGCGGCGATTTCGATGCGGGCCTTGCAAACGGCAGCGTCCACATCGACGCCGTCTATACGACGCCGGTCGAACATCACAACCCCATGGAGCCGCACGCCACCATGGCGCATTGGGATGGCCCGCATCTGACGCTATACGACTCCACCCAGGGCGTGAGCGGTGCGCGCATTGCCGTGGCGAAAACGCTCGGCGTATCGCCTGACGACGTGCGGGTGATCTCGCCGTTCATCGGTGGTGGTTTCGGCGGCAAGGGCTCGTCCTGGTCGCATGTGGTGCTGTGCGCGATGGCCTCCAAGCAGACCGGACGGCCGGTACGCCTCGCGTTGACCCGTCCGCAGATGTTCGGGTCAGTCGGCGCACGACCGCGTACCGAGCAGCACTTCACGCTCGCCGCGCGACACGATGGCACGCTCACCGCGATACGGCACGACAGTTTCTCGAACACGTCGATGATCGAAGACTGGACCGAGACCTGCTGCATGGTCACGCGCATGCTCTACGCCGTGCCCAATCAGGTGACGACGCACCGCCTCGTGCAGTTGAATCTCGGCACGCCCACCTTTATGCGCGCCCCTGGCGAGACAACCGGCTCATTCGCGCTCGAATCGGCCATGGACGAACTCGCCTGGAAGCTCAAGATGGACCCCGTCGCGCTGCGGCTGAAGAACTACGCCGAGGTCGATCCACAGGAGAACAAGCCGTTTTCAAGCAAGCTGCTGCGGCAATGCTATGAAATCGGCGCGGAGAAATTCGGCTGGTCGCGGCGCACATCGACGCCGCGTTCGATGCGCTCCGGCAACACGCTGATTGGCCTCGGCATGGCGACAGCCACCTATCCCGCCAACCGCAGCCCAGCCTCGGCGATTGCCCGCATCCTGCCCGACGGGACCGCGATGGTCGCCTCCGGCACACAGGATCTCGGCACCGGCACTTACACGGTAATGACCCAGGTGTCCGCCGATGCGCTCGGCTTCTCGCCTGAAAAAATTCATTTCGCATTGGGCGATTCGAGCTTGCCTCAGGCGCCCGGCTCGGGCGGCTCGCAGTCCGCTGCAAGCGTGTCACCGGCGGTGCACGATGCCTGCATGCAGGTGCGTAACCAGTTGATCTCGCTCGCACTGGCCGATAACGCCTCGCCGGTGCACGGGGTGGATCTGGCCGATGTGAGCGTGGAGGACGGCTGGGTGGTCAGCCGTTCGAATCCGTCGCTGCGCGACCCTGCGGGCGCCATCCTCGCGCGCGCCGGTGGCAAGCCCATCGAGGCGGTGGTCAGCGTGAAGCCCGGCGAGGAGCGCAGCCAGTACTCGCTGCATTCGTTCGGCGCCGTGTTCACCGAGGTCCACGTCGATGCGGACCTCGGCACGATCCGGGTGCCGCGCATCGTGGGTGTGTACGACGTCGGCCGGGTCCTCAACGAGAAGACCGCGCGCAGCCAGATGATGGGCGGCATGGTGTGGGGCGTGGGCGCCGCATTCGAAGAGGACACGTTGCTGGATTCGCGCTACGGCCGCTTCGTCAACGGGAATCTGGCGGAGTATCACGTGCCCGTGAATGCGGATATCGGCGCGCTCGAAATCGATTTCATCAACGAACCGGACCCGCACATCAACTCTCTTGGCGTGCGGGGGATCGGCGAGATCGGTCTGACCGGCGTGGTGGCGGCGCTGGCCAATGCGGTCTATCACGCGACCGGCGTGCGGGTGCGCGATCTGCCAATCACGCTTGATAAGGTGATGACGCCCATGCAGGTGTAAGTCGCTTCAGGCGGGTCGCGGCCGGAAACCAGCGGGCCCGGGCGAAGACACGTTGAGACGACCGGAACGAGTTGGACACGGCTACAACCACAACCCGGAGAAGGCCAAAGCCAGCCGGGAAAAGCTAAAGACACCTAAGGGCAAAGTGAAACACCTTTGTCCGAAGGCGTTTTTTCGCGCTTGCCTGTAACGGCGTTGCGCCGCACAATCGGCCTCATCCCCTCTCCAGGTGCCTCCCATGGCCTACGCTTCGCTCGCCACTGGCGTGCTGCTCGCCGCCGGCTACGGGTCGCGCTTTGATCCGGACGGCCTGCACAACAAGCTCCTTGCCCGCATGCCGGATGGCACGGTGGTCGCCCATGAGGCCGCACACCGGCTCCTGCTGGTGGTCACACGGGTGCTCGCGGTGGTCAGGCCAGGCTCGGAAGCGCTCGCACGCATGCTCAACGACGCCGGCTGCGACGTAGTCTTTTCAACCGACGCCGAGCGCGGCATGGGCGCAAGTCTCGCCGCTGGAGTCGAAGCGAGCGCCGACGCGGAGGGCTGGGTAGTCGCACTGGCCGACATGCCGCGCATTGCCGTGGCAACC
>NZ_JBAURZ010000333.1:0-15904 GCF_049581445.1 Paraburkholderia sp.
CGCCAGCGCCCGCGCCACCTGTTGCGAGGTGCGCGGTAACAGCAACGCCGCCGCGCGGGTGGGCTCGTGACGTGTCCAGTCGGTCATCGAGCGTTCGCTGATCGCATCACCGACGCGCACCGCGTCGTCACCCAGCACGTCGCGTAGCGCCGCGAGCGTCTGCGAAAGCGCCGCGGGTTGACCGAGCGTCATACTGCCGTCCCTGCTTTCGTCTCTGCTGTCGTCCCTTGCGCCGCCAGCTTCTTGCGATAGCCCATCGAGTCGTTGATGCGTCCAAGAATATAGTCGCCTGCAGCGACTGGTTCATAGGTAAGGTCCGCTGCGCTCGTCCCAAGCTCGCGTGGATCGATCAGCGAGCCATAGGTCGGATCGTAGAACGTCGCAATCGAATAGCGTTCGCGGCCCGATGCATTGATCACGCGGTGCAGTGTCGAGCGAAAGCGGTCGTTGGTCCAGCGCGCCAGCAAATCACCGACGTTTACGACGAAGCTTCCCGGGACGGGCGGCGCATCGACCCAGGTATCGTTCGCGATCTCGCGCACCTGCAGACCGCCGACCTGATCCTGCCACAACAGCGTGATGCAACCGTAGTCCGTATGCGGCGCGACACCGAACTGATCCTCATCGGATTGCGGTGACTGCGGCGGATAATAGACCATCTGCGTGCGCTGCATGCGCTTTGTATAACGCGGCGCAAAGAACTGTTCATCGACCCCAAGGCTCACGGCAACTGCACGCAGCAAGTCCGCGCCGCACGCGGCCACCGCTTCGTAGTAGCCGTACAGTGCCGGGCGCAACTCGGGCATGAAGTCGGGCCAGTTGTTCGGCCCGCGCAGAGCCTGCCCTGCAAGCACATCCGGATCGTCCTCAGGCAACTCCAGACCGATGCTGAAAAATTCCTTGTAGTCAGGACGCTTGGCCTGATACATCGTCGCGTCGCCTAGGGCATTGAAGCCGCGATGCCGCTGGTTCACTGCCGCGCGCCGTTTGGTTTCGACCGGAAACGAAAAGAACTTGCGCGCCGCCTGTTCGGCTGCGTCGATGGCGCTCTGCGGCACGCCATGATTGATGATGTAGAAAAACCCGATCGTGGTGCACGCGTCGTAAATCTCACGGCCGACGTTCGCTAATGCTTCCGGCTCGCCGGCGCGCACGCCAGCCAGATTGATGATCGGAATACGGGTGACAGGCGACATCGTAATGCTCCCGAAAGAACGGCGGATTCAGCTGACGAATAAGCACCGCTGCGTCAACCTGGCGTGACGCGAATGTGCCGATCCCGGCGTCTCGAATGCGTGCTGAATGCCACTCGACGGCCCGTGCTCCATCAGTTGTATATACCGCCAAAAGCGCATTCGCAAGCCGCGTCTCTACGTTGATTCGTTTACGTGACGCGCCCCCTCGCAGCGCACAACAGGATTATTTATTTCGCACAAAAACTGCGGTATATACTGCCCCGCATACCTCGCGCCATCACTGGTTTTCGCGCGGCACCGCATCGCCAACTGGAGAATCTCATGAGCATCCTTGCAGGCTGGAAGTGTCGTTTCGTGATGTTAGCGTTGTGTGCGGCAAGCGTCGCGGCGCACGCGGATGATCAGCTAGCCAAGATCAAGCAGGCGGGTGAACTGGTGGTCGGCACCGAAATGCAATTCGCACCGTTCGACTTCCTCGAGAACGGTCAGCAGGCCGGTTTTAACAAGGATCTGTTCGCTGAGGTCGGCAAGGAACTCGGCGTGAAGGTGCGCTTTATCGACCTGCCCTGGCCGAGCGTGCTGCCCGGCCTCGAAGCGGGCAAGTTCGACATGGTTGGCGGCCCGCTCACGGTGACCAAGGCGCGCATGGAACGCTACACCTATACGCTGCCTATCGCGGACGCCACTGACGCGCTGCTCAAGCGCGCGAGCGATACCTCGCTCAAGCAATCATCGGATATCTCTGGCAAAACGGTGGGCGCGGGCAAGGGTTCGGCACAGCTCGACCAGTTGAAGGCCTACATCGCAACGCTGCCAAAGCCGCCTGAAGTACGCGAATACGTCGACAACAATCAGGCGTATGCCGATCTGGCGGCGGGCCGTCTTGCAGCTGTCGCTAACTCCATGACGAATATCGCCTACGTGGCAAAACAGCGTCCCGATACGTTTGCCGTGGTGCAGCCGCCGTTCGGCGCCAAGGTGTACTTCGCGTATTGCATGCGCAAGGACGCGGACAGCAAGCCACTCGCCGATGCGTTCAACGCCGCGCTCATCAAGATGCATAACGACGGGCGCCTCGCCGCGTTGCAGAAGAAGTGGTTCGGCGTCGCCATGGACGCACCGACCACGATGCCCACGCCGAACTATTGACGCATTCCGGTGAGCGATGCCAACGCAATATGCGCATGGCGTCGCTCACCGGTCAGTTCCAGCAGGTGCCCGGCATATGTTCAGCATCCCTGTCTTTCTCCAAGGTCTACCGCTGTTGCTGCACGCAGCCATCGCCACCGTGGGCATTTCGCTCACCGGCCTCGTGATCGGCTTCTTCGTCGCGATTGGCGTCTGTGCGGCGCGGCTCTCGGTGCATCGCGCCGCGCGGATGTTCGGTGGTGCGTATGTGTTTTTCTTCCGCGGCGTGCCGATGCTCGTGCAGTTGCTACTGGTGTATTACCTGCTGCCCTTCGTCGGCATCAACGTATCGCCGCTCGTTGCGGCGATCAGCGCGGTGTCGCTGTGCTCCGCGTCGTATATCGCCGAGATTCTGCGCGGCGGATTCCTCAGTATTCCTCCCGGACATATTGAAGCGGCACGCATGCTCGGACTATCGCCCTTCGACATGCTGCGCCGCATTCAGGTGCCGCAGGCGTTTCGTTTGACACTGCCGTCGCTCGTCAATGAGATGGTGCTGCTGATCAAGGCATCTTCGCTGATCTCAGTGGTGGGTGTGGCGGAGTTGACGCGCACTGCACAGAACATTGCCGCAAGCACATACCGGCCGCTCGAAGCGTATCTCGCGGCGGGGCTGATCTATTTCGTGATCTGCGGTGCCCTCGCGCTGGTCGCGCATGGCGCCGAGCACCGGTTGCAGCAGGCCTGAGGCGCGCCATGCAGCAATTCGATCCCACCGTCATTACGCACAACCTGCAGCCGATTGCAGCCGGTTTCGCCACCACCTTCGGGACGTGGGCCGCGGGTGTCGCCATCGGCATTCTGATCGGCTTTCTGATTGCCGTTCTGCAACTCTTTTGCGGACGTTGGGTGCGCGGCCTGCTGCGCTTTTATATCGAACTCTTTCGCGGCACGCCGTTTCTGGTGCAGCTATTCCTGCTCTATTACGGCGGCCCGTCCATCGGACTGACGCTTGAGCCCATGACCGCCGGCATCCTCGGGCTCGGCCTCTACGGCAGTGCCTATTTTGCCGAAGCCTTCCGCTCCGGATTCCAGTCCGTGCCGCCGGGACATCTCGAAGCAGCCTCGTGTCTCGGTCTGTCGCGCTGGCAGGCGGTCTTACGCATCCAGGTGCCACAAATGCTCGTGCTGATCGTGCCGGCACTGACGAATCTGATCATCGTCCTCAGCAAGGAAACAGCGGTGCTGTCGATCGTCACCGTGCCCGAACTCACCTTCGTGCTCACTGGCATCGGTTCGGCCACCTTCGCCTTTGTCGAAACGCTGCTGACGCTGTGCGTCTGCTACCTCTTGCTGGTCGAACTGACCTCGCGCGCCGGCATGTGGGCCGAGGCGCGCGTGGCGCGTTTCATGGCATGAATGAAATCAGGATCTATCGATGAATGCCCTTGCCGACATGCCCGCCTCCGCGTCCACCTTGGCAGCACAAACCGCCGGCAGCGCGCCGCTGATCGCGGTACGCGACCTGCGCAAACGCTTCGGTGAAGTCGAGGTATTGCGCGGCATCGATCTGGAGATCGCCAAATCCGAAGTGGTCTGCATCATCGGCCCGTCAGGCTCCGGCAAGAGCACCTTGTTGCGCTGTCTCGCCGCGCTGGAGACCTACGATCAGGGTGACGTACACATCGAAGGCGAGTTGCTTGGCTATGCCGAACGCAACGGCAAACGCGTGCGGGCCTCGCAGGGTGACATCAACCGGGTGCGGCGCAACGTCGGCATGGTGTTTCAACAGTTCAACCTGTGGCCGCACATGACGGCACTCGGCAACGTGATGGAGGCGTTGCTGCGGGTGCGCCATCTCTCGCGCGACGAAGCCCGCCTTCGCGCCGGCGCGATGCTGGAGACAGTGGGGCTCGCCCACAAGGCGGACGTGCATCCGGCACGGCTTTCCGGTGGCCAGCAACAACGGGTGGCGATTGCGCGGGCGCTGGCCATGGAACCGCACATCATGCTATTTGACGAGCCCACGTCCGCGCTCGACCCTGAACTAGTGGGCGAAGTGCTACAGGTGATGAAGCAGCTTGCCCGCGATGGCATGACGATGGCCGTCGTCACTCATGAGATGGGGTTCGCCGCGCAAGTCGCCGACAAGGTCGTGTTTATCGATCAGGGCCGCATTGCCGTCGAAGGCAAACCGCGCGAAGTGTTTCACGATGCCGGACAGCCGCGCCTGCGCCAGTTCCTGCAGAATTACTTCGACCGTAACGCGTTCTGGGCCCAAGGTGCCGACGAGGCAGGTCCAGTATGAACGCGCACTCGCGTGGCGGCACACGCAAGGTCGCGAAGGAGACCAAAGTAACCCGGGAAACATCGGCTTCGCTACGCGCCGCTGCCGTGGCCGCGGCGATTGCAGGCGATATTCCCGACCACCCAGCCGCGCGTTATGAGCAGGTAAAAAGCCATATTCGCCGCACCATCGAATCGGGCGCGCGGCAGCCGGGCGACCGCATCCCTTCGGAACTGGATCTCGTTGCGGCGCTGGGCGTGTCGCGCATGACCGTCAACCGCGCGTTGCGCGAACTCGCTGACGAGGGACTCGTCACGCGTGTCTCCGGGGTCGGCACCTTCGTCGCGGAAGCCAAGCCGGAATCGACGTTATTGATGATCGCCCACATCGGCGATGAAATCCGCTCACGCGGTCACGAGTACAGCTACGAAACCCTGCTGATGCAACGCGAAACCGCGCCGGTCATGGTGTCGAACGCGCTTGGCCTCGCGCCGGGGACGTCGGTGTTTCACGTGATCTGCGTACACCGTGAAAACGGGCTACCGGTGCAACTGGAGGATCGCTACGTCAACCCTGCCACCGCGCCCGAGTTTCTACAGCAGGACTTCACTACAATCCGGCCGTCTGAGTATCTGTTCAACATCGTCCCGGCGCACGACGTTGAACACGTCGTCGATGCCAGCTTGCCGACTCAGACTGAAGCCGGATTGCTGGAGATTCGCCCTGAAGAGCCATGTTTGACGCTCGTGCGCCGCACCTGGACGAGCGGCGTGGCGGTGACGTTCGCGCGCTTCGTGCACCCGGGTTCTCGCTACCGGTTAGGCTGCCGCTTTACCCCGGATATTTCGCAGCGCCAAGGATAAGGGAACGCGCGAGGCCCAGCCACCTGACACGCGATGGCCTGACGTTCAACGACTAAGGTGTGACGGCCTGAAGCGCCGCCGCGTCAAACATTCCCCGCCAGATGAAAGCGCGATGCCGGATGCCATAGCTGCACCGAGGTCGCCACCGACTCCCCCACCCACGTCCGGCGCCACAACAGCAGACACGGTTCGCCAATTTCCATCAGCAGATGGCGGCGCACATGCGCATCGGGCTTTTGCGCGTAGATGCGAAACTCGGCGCGCTGGATGGGCGCGAGACGCACCATGTAGTGATTCGGCGTCTCGACGCTAAAGTCCTGCTGGAGATACTCGGGAAATACCTTGGGATTCACGTAGCGATCTTCATACTGGATCGGCTCCCCTTCTTCGCTATGCACGATCCGCGAATGAAAAGCCGGCCCGGCCGCCAGACCCAGCGCATCGAGTGCCTGTGGATCGTCGCTCGGTTCGAGCGTCAGCACGTGAGCCATATGACGATGACCGCGCGCGGCGATTTCGTCGGCGATATTGCGAATCTCGAGTACCGTCGATTCATACCGCTGCGGCGCCACGAAAGTGCCGGAGCCCTGCACGCGTGTCAGCACCCGTTCGGTGGTCAGTTCGCGTAAGGCCCGTGACACCGTCATGCGTGCGACGCCGAACTCCTTGACCAGTTCGGTCTCCGATGGAATCAGGCCGCCCGGTTTCCAGTCGCCTTCCGCGATACGCTTGACGACATAGCGCTTGATCTGCTCGTAAGCAGGCATCGCTTTCGCGGGTGTCTCGCTGGCGTTGCCGATGCGCGATGCATGGCTGCTTTCCAGTGGCGCGTTGATATTCATATTCACGTCGACCTCGTGGGTGGTACGCAATATGCCAGCACGCCGGCGGGTGGGCCGGACGCGCCGGCTCGTGGGTCAGTTGCCCCGGTCATGCTGCCGTTTGTTGCTCGTTTGCGGCGGCGTCGCGCGTGCTGCCCGCCGCGTGGCGGGTGGCATCCACCGTTGCATGCCCGGCGTCACCAACGGCACCCGCTACTGCAGGCCGAATCTTACCCGGGTTCGGCAGCGGTGGAGGCGCCGCATCGGCAATCATGCGAAATGCAGCTGCCATGTCCTCGGCGAGGGGCCGGTCGTCGCGATACGTCGGCACCACCTGGCGCACGCTGCGCCATAAGGAATCGGTGTACGGCGCGAGCGACACATTGCCGGTCTGTAAGTCATAAGCCTGAGCTGCGGCCAGCAGTTCAATCGCCACGATCCGGCCAGCATTGTCGATAATCTCGAGCGCCTTGAGCGCGGCGGGTGTGGCGTGGCACAGGTGGTCTTCCTGCAAGCCTGAGGTGATGCCGCCGTCCAGGCTGGCGGGCATCGCGAGGCGCCGGTTTTGCGCGACCAGCGAAGCCGCCGTGTACTGCGCGATCATGAAGCCCGAACAGGTGCCGCCCGGTTCTGCGAGAAACGCAGGCAAACCGCTGACCAGCGGATTGACCAGGCGGTCCAGGCGCCGCTCAGCCATCGCGGCTACCTGGGCGATAGCGGTGGCGAGGCTGTCCATCGCCAGCGCGATCGAGGCGCCCACCGCATGTGCCTGCGAATAGACCCGCGGCGCGTCCGGCGTGCCCGCGACAATCGGATTATCTGTAATCGAAGCGAGTTCGCGGTTGACCACTTGTGCCGTCGCGGTCAATACGTCGCGAGCCGCGCCGTGAACATGCGGAATGGTCCGCATGCTGAGCGGATCCTGGGTACGCTGACCGACTACTGCGGCAAGAATCCCGCTCTCGGCCAGCGCGCCGCGCATTCTTGCGCCCACCAGGTTCAGGCCGTCCGAGATCCTCAACGCCAGCGACTCGGGATCGAACGCGGCAAGCTGACCATGCAGGTTTTCAAAGCTCATCGCCGCGACCGCGTCGGTCCAGTCGAGCAGACGCTCGGCGCGTGCGAGCGCCAGCGCAGCCAGCCCCGTCACGCATGGCGTACCGTTGATCAGGCTAAGGCCCTCCTTCGCTTCGAGCACGAGCGGCTCGAGCCCCAGGCGCCGCAATGCCTCGCGGCCGCTGACGCGCTCACCGCGATAGCGCGCATGTCCTTCGCCGATGCACACGAGCGCGATATGCGCCATGTGGCTCAGATAACCGACGGACCCGAAGGCAGGCACTTCAGGCAGGCAATCGGCATCGAGCAATGCGACAAGACGCTCTGCCACCGCAAGCCGAATCCCCGAATGTCCGTGAGCGAAGTTGTTGACCGCAGCGGTGATGATGGCACGCGTCTCGGCCACACCGAGCGACGCGCCGACACCCACCGCGTGACTCATCAGAATGTTGCGCGACAGGGCACGCTGTTCGCTGGGCGAGACGATCACATCACACAGCGCGCCGACGCCGGTATTCACGCCATAAGCGCGAATCCCGCGCTCGACGATCTGTTCGACCAGCACATGCGCGGCAACGATGCGGGAACGCGCATCGGCGGAGAGTTCGAGCGGCTCGCCTGCGGCAACCGCCGCAATCTGGCGCCAGTCGAGAGGACGTTCGGAACGAATGACAGCCATGATGATGCTCAGTTTGCAGTGCGATGATGGTGGCTGGAGACGAACTGCCTGAAGCGCTCGGACTTAAGGTCGCCGAATACCTCGTCAGGCGTGCCGTCCGCTTCCACTTCGCCCTGATGCAGGAACATCACACGGTTCGACACATGACGCGCGAAACCCATCTCGTGTGTGACGACCAGCATGGTGCGGCCTTCTTCAGCGAGCGAGCGCATCACCCGCAGCACTTCGCCGACCAGTTCCGGATCGAGCGCCGAGGTTGGCTCGTCGAACAGCATCACTTTGGGATGCATGGCGAGCGCGCGGGCAATCGCCACACGCTGTTGCTGACCACCCGACAGGTGCGCCGGATAGTGCCCGCGCTTTTCCGCGAGACCCACCTTCGCGAGTAACCCTTCGGCCTCCTCGACGGCTTCAGCGCGACTGCGTTTTTGCACCCGCATCGGGCCTTCGATCAGATTCTCGAGCACCGTCATATGCGACCACAGGTTGAAATTCTGAAACACCATGCCAAGCTGAGAGCGGATGCGATCTACCTGACGGCGGTCGCTGGGGTGCATTTTGCCGTCGCCTCGACGCTTCATCTTCAGCTCTTCGCCGGCGAGCGCAACCGAGCCGTCATCCGGCGTCTCAAGCAGGTTCAAACAGCGCAGGAATGTGCTCTTGCCCGAGCCGCTGGCGCCGAGAATCGAGATCACGTCGCCTTGATGGGCGTCGAGCGAGATGCCCTTGAGGACATGATGGTCGCCAAACGACTTGTGGATGTTCTTGACCGACAATGCGACGGGTGCCGTAGCGTTCATGTGTTTCTCCAGAATGTCCAGAATGACGGCCGTTCAGGGGGCGGCACGACGTGCTTCGGTGGTGGCGGAAACCGGGCGTGCCTTGGGCGCGACGGGTGCGGCACGCAGATGGCGCGACAGACGCACTTCGAGCAGACCGAGCAGACGCACGATGACGAAATTCAGCAACAGGTAGATGAGCGCGGCGCAGATGAACACTTCAGTGGTTCGATAGGTCTGCTGGATAATCTGCTGCGCGACGCCGGTGACTTCCCACACCGTGACAAGACTTGCCAGCGCCGTGGATTTGACGAGCAGCACGGCCTCGGTCGAATACGCCGGCAAGCACTGGCGCAAGGCAATCGGACCGATCACGCGGCGCAGCAGCGCAAAGCCCGACAGACCAATCGAATAGCCCGCTTCGATCTGCCCCACCGGCACCGCCATCAAGCCGCCACGAATGATCTCCGCGGTGTATCCGGCCGTACAAAGCGCGAGTGACAACACGGCGCACATATACGGTTCGCGCAACACGGGCCAGAGGAAACTCTCGCGTATCACGCCGAACTGCCCTAGGCCGTAGTACACGAGGAACAGCTGGATCAGCAGCGGCGAGCCGCGAAACACCAGGATATAGGCCCGCGCAAAACGGTTCGGCAGCCAATGGGGCGAGACGCGCATCGTGACGATCACAAGCGAGAGTAGCCCACCGAGCACCAGCGAACAGAAGAACAGCCCGAGCGTAGTCGGCACGGCCGCGAACAACTGGCGCAGCGTGTCGAACAGAAAATCGAAGTCGATATGCATGATGGAGCGTGCCTCGTCAGTTGCGCGCGAAATTGCGGCGGAAGGAGCGGCCCACGCGCGCTTCGGCGTGATTGAAGACGCGGTTCGAGATGCTCGTCATCACCAGATAGAGCGCGCCGCCCACGACGAAGAACGTGAAGTACTGATGGGTCGAACCGGCGGCCACCTGGCTCACACGCAGCAATTCGGCGAGCCCCGTGACAGAGATCAGGGCCGAGTCTTTCAGGCTCAATTGCCACACGTTGCCGATGCCCGGCAACGCAAAGCGCAGCACTTGCGGAATCAGGATGCGACGCGCCATGGTCAGGGTCGGCATGCCAATGGAGCGGGCGGCTTCCAGTTCGCCGCGCGAGACTGCGAGCACAGCCGCACGGTAGACCTCGGCTTGATACGCGCCGGAAATCATGCCCACGGCGAGCGCGCCGATCACGAACGGCGGCACGCCGACAAAACCATCCGCGCCGAACCATTGGCCGATGGTGGTGACGAGCGTAGAGCCGCCGAAGTAAAACAGATAGATGACGAGGAGTTCGGGCACGCCGCGGAACACTGTCGTGTAGAAGTCGCCAATCACACGCAAGGTGCGCCAGCGCGACAGCTTCGCCGCCGCCACCAGCCCGCCGAACACCGCGCCAACGGCAAGCGCCGCAAGCGTCAACGCGACGGTCATCAAGGCAGCCAGCAGCAGCACGCCGCCCCAGCCGTCCGGCCCGAAGCCGAGCATCCCGATCAGAGCCATTCCCTACCCCTCGTCCAATACGTTGGATCAAACAACCGGCAGGCGCGGCGTGGGCCGCGTTACCGTTACTTCACGCACAAACACGCAAACCCTCACCCTTCGCTCAGGGGGTGACGTCCGTCTTGAACCACTTTTCGGAGAGCTTCTTCACGGTGCCGTCGGCCAGCGCAGCGGTGATCGCGGTATCGAACTTTGCCTTCAGGTCGGCGTCCTGCTTGCGGAACGCGAGGCCTTCGCCCGGACCCCAGATCGGGCCGCCGATCTTCGGTCCGGCCATCACGATCGAAGCGGTTTCCTTCTTGTCCGTGTTGGCGGCGTAGTAGGTCACGTCGTCGAACGAGGCATCGATTCGGCCGTTGGCGAGATCCAGGTCACGTTCAGGCGAGGTCTTGTAGACGCGGATGGTGGCGACGTCCTTGAAGCCGTCGTTGATGAATTTCGTGTAGACGGTGCCGGACTGAATGCCGATCGTCTTGCCCTTCAACTCCTTGCGCAGCGAGTCGACGGTCGGCTGGTCGGTCTTCGGATCACCCGTCAGTTTAAGCACGGCGCTGGTGGGGCCGGCCTTGGGCAGCACCTTGGTGTCGGTCACGGCGAACGTGGCCGGCGTGGCCGCATACGGCCGCGAGAAGGCGATGATCTTTTCGCGCTCCGGTGTGATGGAGATGGCATCCATCAGGACATCGAACTTGCCTGCCTGCAGGCCCGGGATCATGCCGTCCCAGTCCTGCGCGACGAGGTTGCACTGCATCTGGATGCGCGCACACAGATTCGCCACCAGTTCCGGCTCGAAGCCACCCAGCTTGCCACCCGGCAGCGTCAGATTCCATGGTGCATAACCGCCTTCCAGCGCGATCGTCACGGTTTTCCAGTCCTTCGCCTGCACCGGTGCGGCGAAAATGGTCGCGGCGCCAACGACAGCGCCAATCAATGCTTTAGCCAACGTAGTGCGCTTTACCTTCACGTGGAAACTCCTTTGATTGAGGAAACACCATCCTGCTCGTCGAGCGACTTACTCACTCGCCTGAATTGACTAGACAAGTCTGCATGAGCAAAAAAATCGTCGCAAGCGAATTCTCAGAATTTCCGGAAATCTCGGGGTAAGCCCTATCTATCAAGGCTTACAGGCCAGTTTCATCTGTGCATGCGATGCAAGCATCACCTTGGCCACGTGCCAATGTGGTGCGTTTTGTCTAGACAGGTTGATGAGAAAGTGCAGCTTGCGCCGATGTGGTGCGACGTCAAGGTGGCGCTGTGTCAGGACTCGCTCTGAGATCGTCGGACCGAAAGCGGCGCTGATTGGGTACGCAGCAGCCGTGTCGAAAGCGGCTTAGTTGAGGCGTGCGCCAGCGCGAATATGGGTGGGAGTTTGCATCGCTACCAAAACGCTACCAAAGATACGGCACGAACCGATAGTGGACGCGCGCCGCATACGCCGCATAGCCCTGGAGTTGCTCGGCAAGCTGGCGCTCCTCCTGTACAGCTCGCCAGGCCAAACCTGCCACGAGGAACAGCGAGCCAGGCAAGCCCCACCATGAACCCAGCAACAGTGGCAGGCCCACGAAAAACGGCAGCGCGGCCGCATACATGGGATGCCTGACGTACGCATATGGTCCGCTATCGCTTACCGTGTGGCTACGTTCAGACTGGATCTTGACCACCGGCGCGGCGAAGCTGTTGGCGCGGAACACGAATCGGCACGCGTAGACACTCAGAAAGATGCCGAACGCGCCAACCACGCGCAACCAGCCAGGCACCGAGGACCAGTGGTAGCGTCCGCCATCCAGTCCCATCAGGATCATCCAGCCGGTCCAGACGACGCCCACATAGACCATGAAGAGCTTGTCCCAAAGTCTCTGGCTCGACTGAACCACTGGCGCAAGTCGCTCGGCGAGCAGACCCGGATCGTATCGCGCGAGCCAAAGCCCGATCCACATCCCAAGCACGGCCCATTCGAGTAGATACCACCACGCCGCTGCCCAGCGCACCGTGCCCGCCGCACCGAACAACAAGGCGGCCATGATGGCGCACCAGAGCGTCATCTGGGAGATGAGCCGTTTGATCATCATGCTGGCAGGTTCATTGATGAGTCCGTGGATGAAATTGTTAGAGACCGCCCCTGACCGCCGAACTCGCGACCGACGGCACGCCGATGCCGTGGCTCCACGAGACATGCAACAGATTGAGTTGCGCGTAAGACACACCGCTGAGCCGGCTAGAACTGGCCAGCACTGAAAGAATAAGGCCACGGCGAGTTATGAGCCCCTCTCCTGACAATTAACTTTCCGGCGTTCGTGCACTTCGACAGTGCATCACCGTCTGGATTCGGCTTCCTGGCTGAACGCCTTGCCCGCAGGACGTTCCGGGTAATTTCATACGCAAGGCCGGACCGAATATGCCCTGTCATGCCCTTAAATATGAAGATTAAATGCAGGACAAAATCATACTATTTAATTACCAATAAATTACTTTTCTATTACTTCCATAGGATATCGCGACGGTTTACGTAAACTACGGAATTACATCACAGTAATATTGTTGCGAATCGTTCTCATTTGTATTGACGCACCCATTCAGCATGCGTACGATCTCGTCATTACTGCACGAGGCGTCGCGAACCGCTGCGGTATCTGCAGGCATTCTGGCCGTGAGATGTGTAAGGCGAATGGCCCGATCAGTCGATACAACACAAACAAGGATTTCGATGAAGTTCGCCCAGTCCAAGAGACCCGCCCATAGTGCGCGTCTGCTCGAACATGCTACACCGCGCGGTCGCGCTGCACGCACGCTACGTATGCCCTCCGCGCGCCGTGTTGCGTTTTGCACCGCCTTCGCGTGGGCCTCGCTGACGGCCGCGACGGCAATGGCCGAAACCAATCCGGATGCCACGCCTAATGACGCGCCCGAGGCCGACCTGAGCATTCAGGCGAAGCCCGCCGACCAGTGGACCGGCGTGTGGTCGCGCGGCACGCTGCTTGGTGACATGGGCGGAATCCGGCCTTGGCTCGGCAAGTACGGCATCACCTTCGGCCTGACCGAAACCAGTGAATATCTCTACAACGCGCGTGGTGGCCTGAACACCGGCGGCACGTACGACGGCCTGACCACGGCTACCGTGCAGTTGGATACGAAGAAAGCGTTCGGCCTGCCGGGCGGCCTCTTCAATGTGAGCGCGCTGAATATTCACGGCCAGAATCTGAGTGAGGACAACCTTGGCACGCTGAATACCGCGAGCGGTATCGAGGCTCAGGATACGACGCGCCTGTGGGAGTTGTGGTACCAGCAGTCGTTCCTCAATAACAAAATGGACGTCAAGGTCGGTCAGCAAAGTCTCGACCAGGAATTCATCGGCAGTCAGAGTGCTGGGCTGTTCGTCAATACGATGTTCGGCTGGCCGGCACTCCCCTCGTACGACATGCCGTCAGGCGGTCCGGCTTATCCGCTGGCCGGCCTTGGCGTGCGTGTGCGCGGCCAGATCACGCCGACCTTGACGGCGTTGGCCGGCGTGTTCGACGGCGATCCGCTTGGCAACAACCCGGACAACATCAGCGGCACCAACTTCAATCTGCACAGCGGCGCGCTGTATATCGGCGAGTTGCAGTACGCGCTGAACCAGCCTGCTGACGGCGAAATGGTCGGTGCGGCCAGCAACGGTCTGCCGGGCAGCTATAAGCTCGGCATCTGGTACAACAACAATACCTTCCCGGATGGCGGATTCGGCAGCACGGGACTGGCAACCGTCAACAACCCCACCCTGCATCACGGCGACTACAGCATCTACGCCGTTGCCGATCAGATGGTGTGGCGTCCCGACCCGGATGAACCGCGCAGCATCAACGTGTTCGCGCGTGTGATGGGCGCCCCCAACGCGCAGAACGAAGTGAGCTTCGCCGCCAACCTCGGCGTCGTGATGAAGGATCCGCTCCCGGGTCGCGACAACGACACCGCGGGTATTGCGCTGACTTACATCAAGATCGGCAGTTACCTGCACGATCTCGATGAGGCCACCGCGGCCGCCATTGGTGGTCCCTACGGAGTCCGTACCAGTGAAACCGCGCTTGAGCTGACCTATCAGTATCAGGTCACCCCGTGGTGGCAACTTCAGGCCGACGCGCAATACACGTTCAACGCCGGCGCTGGTCAGAACCCTGTGGATCCGACCCAGGCGCTGCGTAACACGTTCGTTATCGGCATGCGTACCAACATTACGTTCTGACCGCTTACTTATCCTGGACAACATGTATTCAATCAAGACTGCATTTGGCGCTTTGTGCGCAGGCACGGAGGCTCAAACATGAACACCCCACAGCGAACATTCCTGCCGCGCGCGACGCGCGCACTGATGGCAGCCGCAGCGGGCGCCGCTGCCCTCGTCGCGGCCGGCACCGCGCATGCTGATCCGCAGGGTTTCCTCGAGACGCTGCATCACCACACGACGCTCGTCAACACGGTGCCCGACAACGGCGACCAGAACCCGTATGCGCTCGTCGTCGCGCCGGTTTCGGCCGGCAGCGTGAAGAAAGACGACGTGCTCGTCGACAACTTCAACAACTCGACCAATCTGCAGGGCACTGGCAGCACGATCGTCGACTACCATCCTGATACGCAGAAGTTGACCCTGTTCGCGACGATTCCGCGCGATCTGAAGGAATGCCCGGGCGGCATAGGCCTGTCGACCGCGATGACCATGCTGAAGTCTGGCTGGGTGATCGTCGGCAGCACGCCTAGCAACGACGGCACCACCGGCACCAAGGGCGCCGGCTGCCTGATCGTGCTGGATCCGCAAGGCAAGGTGACCTCGACGATCTCCAGCCCGAACATCAACGACCCGTGGGGCAACATGGCGGTCGTCGATAATGGCACGAGCGCAACGCTGTTCCTCAGCAACGCGGGCTTCGGCGTCGGCTCGGCAGCAGGTGACCCGCCGGTCTTCAAGCAGGCCACCGTGCTGCGGCTGGATCTGGACATCCCCGACGGCAAGCCGCCGGTCGTGAAGAAGGAAACCGTGGTCGCAAGCGGCTACGGCGCACAGGCCGATAAGGGCGTGTTCCTCGTTGGGCCGACTGGGCTCGCGCTGTCGAGCGACCAGAAGCTGCTTTATATTTCGGACGCCATCGGCAATCGCGTCAACGCGATCGAAGATCCGATGACGCGTGACACCAGCGCAGGCGTAGGCCGTCAGCTCACCGCCGACGGCTTGCTGCATCGCCCGCTCGCCATGGTCACAGCACCGAACGGCCACCTGCTGGTGACGAACGCATTGAACGGCCAGGTCGTTGAAATCGACCCCGCCACCGGCAAGCAGCTCTACGCGCGCTGGATCGATACGGACAAGGCGCAGTCGCCCCCGGGCAACGGCGACCTGTTCGGTATCGTCATGACACCGGCGGGCGACGGGTTTTACTATGTGCAGGATGACGTCAACACGCTGGTGCTGGCGAAGTAAGCAAGTGTGAGCAGGAGCATCATGGCAAACGACAACAATCTCCCCAAGCGGCCCACCCGCCGCGGCTTCCTGAAGGCGGGAGGCGCGGCGGTCGCGGCAGGCG
>NZ_JBAURZ010000334.1:0-1820 GCF_049581445.1 Paraburkholderia sp.
GTTGTGCTGTTGCCCGGACTGCCACCACCGCCGCCGCAACCGGTTAGCGCAGCGGACAGCGCACCCGCAATGAGAACCAGGGACACGATGCGAATCGACATGGCGGCCCCCGTTAATTCAGATCGTCCGGCTTGACGCCGGCAGGCAGGGCGGCGGGCAGCCAGGCGCGGCCCACGTAACTGCGCATCTGGCCACCCGACTCGACCACAACATCGGCCCCGGCCACGTGGGACGCGTGCAGATCGCGGCCCTCAGACAGACCGGCGGTCGCGCCCGCGCGGTACGACGCGTTGTAGGGGCCGAGCAGCGCAGTCAGGTCCGGCATGGTCGGTCCCTGCCAGGTGTAGGCGAAGATCCGGCCGGTATTCGACGCGTATTCGTTGACGGTCGTGCCGCCCGCGTCGATGCTGGTGCGCATCAGCATTGCGCCGTCCAGCAACGTGACCGGCGCGCTGCCCTGCGAGTCGCCCTGTGAGCTTGCCTGCGTGCCTGCCATCGCGCCGCCAAGCTCCGCAAATGCGATGGTCGCGGGCGACAGGACGGACAACGCGGCGCTCAGTGTTGCGCTCAGCGCGAGGCGTTGGCCGAGAGAATAAATGGTCATGCTGAATACCCCGAAATAACCTGGTGGTCTTTTTAAGATGGCTAAATTCAAGATAGCACCGGGGGTCGTTCGTCCGTCCGCGCGAGCTTGGCAACGGGGCTTGAAATCTCCGGTTGAGCGCTTTTCGGGAGTGGGGAATGCGCCATTAAAACAAGGGCATAGCGCGGCGCTGAGGACCTTTTGGAGGCGCCGCCGAGAGTGTGGCCAATTGTTAAATTAGCGCGCTGGACGAGATGCTGCGCGGGCTTTTTGAAACGAAAAAGGGTGGTGCAAGGTCGGCTCGAAGCGCTCACAGCCGTCATGATCCGGCGGGCGGCGGCTTGCTCTCGAAACGCTGTTTCGGATCGCGGTGCAAGGGTGCGGAATGGGCCGTAAACCGGCTTTTTGCACAGGTGCGCCCGGGATCGGTAAAATGACGGGTTGATCCACGGAAACTTGCCGTGGCGTAGCGGAAGGATTCCCTGAACATGACTCATCTTCGTCTTACCAAGCGGTATGCAGTATTGCTGATGGCAGGTGGGCTCGTCGCCGGCTGTGGTACCTCGTCGCCGACCCAGATTGACTACAAGAGCGATTCGAAATCGAAGCAAGTGTCACTGGCCGTGCCGCCGAACATGATCGATGAGACGTCCGATCAGCGTTCGCTGCCGCCGCAGGGCGGCGCAACCTCGCTGTCCACGCTCCAGCAGGTGCAGGCGAAGGCGCCTACCTCCGACCTGACCGTCGTGCCGGCCGTGAGCGGTATGCACATTCAACGTGACGGGACGGAAAGCTGGCTCGTCATCGACGGCAAGACGCCTGAGCAGGCGTGGCCGCAAATCCGCCGTTTCTGGCAGGAACAGGGCTTCCTGCTGGTGGTCGACCAGCGCGATACGGGCGTAATGGAGACCGACTGGAACGAAACCCACGCGCAGATCAACGAAGGGTTGATTCGCGACACGTTGTCGAAGGCAATGGGCAACTCGTACGTCGCATCAGAGCGTAACAAGTACCGCACACGACTGGAAACGGCGCCCAACGGCGGCACCTATGTGTTCATCAGCCAGAAGGGCATGCAGGAAGTCCTGACCGGCACGAACAACGACTCGTCCGAATGGAAACCGAAGCCTAACGATCCGGGCCTCGAAACCGAATACCTGAAGCGCCTGATGGCGTCGCTCGCGGCAGCCGATTCGCGCACGACGGCCGGCGACACGCAAGCCGCGCCGCTGTCGCC
>NZ_JBAURZ010000335.1:0-17189 GCF_049581445.1 Paraburkholderia sp.
GCCATGACCACCGCCGGGACCACTGCCATTGCCACCGCCAGGACCACTGCCATTGCCGCCTGTTGGGCCGCTGCCAGGACCACTGCCGGGACCACTGCCATTGCCACCGCCAGGACCACTGCCATTGCCGCCTCCTGGGCCGCTGCCGGTGCCGCTGCCATGGCCACCGCCGGGACCGCTGCCGTTGCCAGGGCCGCTGCCACTTCCGCCTCCGGGACCGCTGCCGTTCCCGCTTCCACGTCCGGGTCCACTGCCATTGCCGCTTCCACTTCCGGAACCGTTACCGCTTCCTGGTCCATTGCCTCTGCCATGACCATTTCCGGTGCCGGTGCCGGTGCCGGTGCCGGTGCCGGTGCCGGTTCCAGTTCCAGTTCCAGCGCCAGTTCCAGTTCCAGTTCCAGTTCCAGTTCCAGTTCCAGTTCCAGTTCCAGTTCCAGTTCCAGTTCCAGTTCCAGTTCCAGTTCCAGCTCCAGCACCAGTTCCAGTTCCAGCTCCAGCGCCAGCACCAGCACCAGCACCAGCACCAGCTCCAGCACCAGTCCCAGCTCCAGTCCCAGCTCCAGTCCCAGCTCCAGCTCCACCGGTGCCCTTACCACCACCCGCCCCACCACCACCCGTTCCACCCGCACTGCCCGATCCCTGGCCCTCCGCCCCATTGGTCCCACCGGTTACCGTCCCGACGCTATTCGCGCCATACGAGCCAACTGTCCCTCCTACTTCCGCTGCCGCCACCGGGCTGCCGATCCCTCCTCCCGCGCCGCCGTAATCATTACGGCAACCGTGCGTGGCTGTTTCCGGACAATCCTGCGTCGGATTCTGCGCGAGGATGACTCCTGCATGGGCTTCGCCGCTGAGGACCGGTGCAGGTTGCGCCGCGTTTGAATCGGGCTGTGCACAAGCGATTCCCGCATATAACGTCACTGCGGCGGCAATCGCCATTCTGCGTACCGTGAGCCCGTGCAAGGTGTTCTTATGTCGATTCATTATGTACCCCTAAACATACATTCCAGATCGGCTTTAATCAGCCGTTCGATTTCCACGAATTGATCAAGTTGAACTGTTGCGATCGCGCACGATAGATCGTGTCTCATCCCATGCGGCACTAGGCACCGCTTATTGATCAGCCCTCGAGGTAGCTGGATGTAGCTGACGGGCCGCGCACCTGCGCCTCTCATGGCCCGTCAATATGGAATTCATCGCACCTAATGCAGATTTAGATTAACGATATGCGAACATGCATTAACGAACTGTTCGGAATCACACGCATAAAATATAAGCAGATGAGATTAGCCTTTAAAAACAGTGGTTAAAACGTCAAATTAAGTTAAATTTACGTTTCATAAATGAGACCGGAATTTACTGACCTTAACTTTGGAGTCCAAATTGTCTTTTCTTTTCTATTTATTAATATGATCAGACGCTTGCCCGATTAACCACGAACCTCGAAGCCCCGACCGTAGGCAGTTCGGACGTCGATCCGGTACATGTGAAGAAACAGAAGACGAGTTCGAGGGGACATCTCTCTGTGGCGGCCGCTCAGCGACGCCGTCGCCAGCGTGAAGTTGCAAAGCAATCGTGACGATGCAGTCCAAAAGTGAGACGCATTTGATCTTGCCAGCGGATCGTTCACAACAAAGCGCAAGACCCGCGCACTTGAAGCGTTAGCCGGCGCTTGAGCTTCTCACACGAGGTTCTTCTCTCTTCACTGCTCAGCGCTGCGGGCACGACGTCAAATCTGTAACGCTCCCACTGCGGACCGGGACACCGGCGGACCCACCGCACCGCACGTCCCTCGAGCCCATCAAATCTTCCTCGTGTTCAACTGGCGCCACGTATCGGTAATAGCGACGTCGAGCCTTACGCTGCAACAGTGGTTGCGGGGACAACTTCCCAGCTTCATCGAGCGCATTAAACGACCATCAAAAAACTCGTCCTCAACGCGCGCAAACGTTTTCGTCTATATCAAAACGACTTTTTTCTATCGAAAATTCGGCTTTTATCAATTCTCGGTCCGGCATTTCCCTCAACGGAAACGCGCCAAAAGGACGCTCGCCATCGCAATCCACCGTAGCGCCTCTAATTCATCTATTTTCATATCTATATATGCACGCAATTTCATATGGATATGGGACGCATGCCTGCGTGACTTTGCGCAAGGTCGCCATTCAAATGTCTCATTCCTGCGACAGATCGCCGAAATATTTGAATTGTCATATTCGCTACCCTTGCGTCCCTTACATTGCGGGCCATCGCACGACCAGCCGTCAGAGCCAAGCGCGCGATTGCCTATATTTCATCGGAGAATCTCTTGAACAAGAAAGTTTTGACCACCGCTATTCTGGCCGGCTTTGCCGGTGCCGCTCACGCACAAAGCAGCGTGACGCTGTATGGGTTGATTGATGCAGGTATCACGTATGTGAACCACGCCGGGACCGGCGCGAAGGATCTCGTACAGTATGGCGACGGCGTTGCGCAAGGTAGTCGTTGGGGCCTGCGCGGCAGCGAAGACCTCGGTAGCGGCCTGAAGGCTATCTTCGTGTTGGAAAACGGCTTTAACTCGGGTACGGGCGCAGCAGGTCAAGGTGGCGATCTGTTCGGCCGCCAGGCTTACGTCGGTTTGACGCAAGCTAATGTCGGTTCGCTGACGCTCGGCCGTCAATACTCGTTCTCGACCGACTATCTGGGCGGTTCGTACGCTGTGGGCGGCCAGACCGTCGCAGGTAACTACGGCTACCACATCAACGACGTCGACCAACTCACGTCGAGCCGCATCAACAACTCGATCAAGTTCAATAGCGCGAACTTCTACGGCCTGACGTTCGGCGCAATGTGGGGCTTCTCGAATCAGGCTGGCGCATTTGCAGGCGCACCGGGCACATCCGGTTCGTCGGCTGCCTACAGCTTCGGCCTGAACTACACGAACGGCCCGTTCGGCATCGGCGCAGCGTACACGGACATCCGCTTCCCGGGTTCAGCATCGCCGACTTTCTCGACGACGCTGGCCAATGCATCGGCACTGACAGGTACGAGCGTTGCGAAGGACCTGGCTACGACTGGCGTCGGCACCAAGTACTCGATCGGCGCGGCTACGTTGTTCGCCCTGTGGACGCACACGGACATCGAGCAGCTGACCGGCCACATGACGATCTTCAATGCTTATGAAGCAGGCGGCAAGTACGCCTTCACGCCGGCACTGACGGGCGCGCTGGGCTACACGTACATGCAGGCCAAGGATCTGACCAACGGTCACTGGAACCAGGCAGATGCGAGCGTCGACTACGCACTGAGCAAGCGCACCGACGTGTACCTGCTCGGCATCTACCAGCACGCTACGGGCAAGACCGCATCTGGCGCCGCCCTGCAATCGCAGATCGGCGTGAGCACGAGCAGCTACCTGCCGGTTGCTGGTGCAAATTCGCAACTGGCTGTTCGCGTCGGTATTCGCGCAAAGTTCTAAGCGGCACTCAGGTAGGTGGAGGGGCCGCAAGCCCCTTCCCTGCGCGAAACGAAAAACGCCCTGCGAAGAGCCCTTTGGGGTCGCCTTCCGGGGCGTTTTCCATTCTCGAGCCCACTGACGTGCAGCGCTCAAGACGGGGCGAAGCACGGTCGAAGGTTAGCTGGGCGTATCGGCACACGCAACGCCCACCGCGACCGGCCGCTTACCGCCCCTTAGACAGCCAGTTCACCATGCAAGGCACGATATTCGTGCGAAAGCTTGTGTCCTGGATCGAGGTGAATGAGGGGTTTTGCCTGTTGATGCGATTCCCGGATCTTCACTGACGAAGACAGCCGCGACGCCAGCACCGGCAAGCCTTCGCCAACAAGCTCATCGACCAGTTGTTGAGGCAGACTCGCGCGAGGCTGAAACTGGTTGATGACAATCCCTTCCACCTCCAGCGCGACATTGTGATCCTGCTGTATCTCCTTCACGTTTTCTAGCAACGTATAGAGCGCGCGACGGGAAAAATCATCGCAGTCAAACGGAATCAGGCAACGTTCCGCCGCGATCAGCGCGGAGCGCGTATAAAAGTTCAACGCAGGCGGCGTGTCGATATAGATCGCGTCATACATGTCGAGTTCGTTCAGCGCGTCACGCAACTTGTAGATCTTGTAACGAGACTCCAGCTTGCCATGCAACGTATCCAGATCAGGATGAGCGGGCATGATGTCAAGATTTTCAAATGGCGTCGGATGAATGAACGACGTGACTTCTACGGGCCTGAAGCTGAACGTCAAGGCGGTTTCAAAGAAGCCGGCAACGGTGGGATTGGCCTCCGCGAACCGCGAGCCGAGCAGGTATTGGCTTGAGTTCGCCTGGGCATCGAGGTCGATGACCAGCGTGCGTATACCTTCGCTGGCGCTGATTGCCGCCAAATTACAAACAATGGTCGATTTGCCTACGCCACCCTTCTGATTAAACACGACGCGCCGCATGTTCTCCCCTTGAACGGAAACCTACCCGAAAGGCTCAGCATACCTGAGCCAGCAGGCGTGGTTCGACATGATCGGTTTTTTTCTGGCAGACAAAGTTACGCCGGTGAGGGTGAACGCAACACCTCGCCGTGGCGCAATCGCAGCGGGACGCGCTGACCGGTGCGATCCGATTCTACGATCTGCTCTATCAGTTCATGCATGCGAACTGCGTCCGCGAACGTGGGCGCAAGCGTCGACCCCGTTTTGACGTCACGCGCATGGGCGGCGTACAGGTTCGCCAACTCCAGAACACTCGCCCCGAGTTTAGTGGGCGGTAGCCATTCATATTCCGCTGGTATGGCCAACCCGGTCAGCTGCTGCGCATCGCCGCGCGATCTCAATAAACAAGGCGTCCAGGAAATGGCCGCCATAGATCGACAGGAGACTGAAGAAGTTCTCTTCAGGAATTGTGTAGTATAGCGAATCAATTCGTTCACGCTGAAAGCACTCGACGCTAACGTGCAAACGCACCGAACGTATCTCGCCGATCTCACCGCGATCCAGCAAATCGCGCACATAGCGGTAGCCGGGATTGAGGCGCCGATTCCGACCAATGACCCAACCCGATGATGCCCACTCTGATTTTCCCGGCGCCTGTAGCCTGCCTGACGATACTGTTCACAAGAACGCTCCAATCTGAGGCCGCGCGGCTCATCTGCGCAGTGTCAGTGAAATATAGAGTTCAGGCGACGGGAGATAAATACGCTGAGATTCCGATCATTTCGGACATATCAGTCCGGCCTGGCGACTATGGATGATCCCTTGATCGTCGCAATCAGATCTGCAGATTCTCGCTGACGTAGTCGATAAAGACTCGCAGCTTCGGCGACGCATAACGGCTCGCCGGCCACAGGATCCAGAAAGTGACGGTCTGGTCGATGAAGTCGCCAAGCACGATCTTTAAGGCACCGCTCGCCAATGCGTCGCGCACGAGGAAGCTCGGCACGAAGGCGATGCCCTTGTTCTGAAGCGCCAGAAAACCCAGCACTTCAATCGTGTTGCTGACGAAGGTCTGCGGCAATTCCGGTTCAGCTTCCGACGCAGCGAGCTGAAATGGCCAAGGCTCCAGTCTGCCGCTAACGGGGAATCTATGCAGCAGACAGGCATGCCGAACGAGATCGGATGGATGAGCAGGTTCGCCCTGCTGCTTCAGATATTCAGGCGAAGCGACCAGCAACTGAGCGCAGGAACCAAGACGCCGCGAAACCAGCCTTGAATCGTGCTGCTCGCCCGTGCGTATGACTGCATCGAAGCCTTCTTCGATGACATCCACCATGCGATCGGAGAGATCGACATCGAGTTCGACGTCCGGGTATTGCTTCATGAAGCCGTCCAGCGTCGGCATGATCAGACCGGAGAGTTGCGGCGTGCTAACGCGCAGCCTGCCGCGCGGACTGCCGGCGACATTGGACAATTCGGCCTCGGCGGCTTCGACCTCGCCCAGGATGCGCCGGCAACGCTCGAGGAACAACGCGCCTTCAGCGGTCAACGTGATGCTGCGCGTGCTGCGATGAAAAAGCCGCACGCCCAGACGATCCTCGGTGCGCGCAATGCTTTTGCCGACGGCCGAAGACGATACGCCGAGCAGCCTCCCCGCCTCAGTAAAACTGCGGGTCTCAGCCACCTGCACAAACATCGCAATGCCACTGAGGCTGTCCATTACCCTTCCGAGGACATTTGGGGTCAGCAGGCGCCGCCGGGCAACCCGCGCTACCGCTCGACACCCGCCTGCGCTTCGCGGATAGCCAACCGCTTGATTGCGGACTTCATTGTCCTGGATATTCGGAACCTTAGTCTATTTTTCTTATCCGGGTTCGTCCATACACTTCTCCTCAAGGTCGAAAGCCCGCTGGTGATCAAGCCGCTGGTGATCAAGCGTCACACCGGCCAGTCAATCTCGAGGAAATCATGTCCAAACTTCATTCCGCAGTCAAAGTCGGTCCTTATGATTTTTCCCATCGCGTAGTGCTGGCGCCGCTCACTCGCATGCGCGCCGAAACAGGCGCCAGACCCGGCCCGTTGATGGCCGAGTACTATGCGCAGCGCGCGTCGGAAGGCGGGTTCCTGATCAGCGAAGCCACTATCGCAGCACCCAACGGCAACGGGTACCTCGGTGCACCTGGCCTCTACGACGACAGCCAGATCGCCGGCTGGAAGCGCGTGACCAACGCCGTACACGCCAAGGGCGGCCGCATTTTCCTGCAGCTGTATCACGCTGGACGCCAGTCCAACAGCCAGTTGCAACCTGGCGGCGCCGAACCGGTAGCACCGTCGGCCGTGCCGCACGGTGGCGTCGCCTACACCGAAGCGGGCTGGATCCCGAACACGCCGAGCCGCGCGCTGACGATTCCCGAAATAGCCGAGCTCGTCGAAAGCTTCCGCAGCGCCGCGATCCGCGGCAAGGAAGCCGGCTTCGACGGCGTCGAGTTACACGCCGCCAATGGTTACCTGTTCGATCAATTCCTGCAGGACGGTAGCAACAAGCGCACCGACATCTATGGCGGTTCGTTCGAAAACCGGGTCCGCTTCCTGATGGAAGTCACGCGGGCCGTCATCTCGGTGTGGGGCAACGACCGCGTCGCCGTGCGCCTTGGCCCGAGCGGCACGTGGGGCGATATGTCCGACAGCAACCCGGAGGCCCTTTTCAGTTACGTAGCCGAGGAACTGGCCAAACTGAACCTCGCCTACCTGCATCTGATCGAGCCACGTGTGCTGGGCAACGTCGATGACGCCAGCAAAGATCCAGACGCGGTCGCCGCGCAACTGATCCGCAAGCGCTACAAGGGCATCATCATCTCCGCCGGCGGCTTCAAAGGTCACACAGCGGAAGCGATCCTGCAGGCAGGCGACGCCGACCTGGTTGCCTTTGGCCGCGACTTTATCGCTAACCCGGATCTGCCCGAACGTCTACGCCTTCAACTGCCGCTGAATCCGTACGACCGTCCCAGCTTTTTCGGTGGCACTGAGGTCGGCTACACCGACTATCCGTTCTACAGCAACGAGACGGTCGATGCGTAAGTGGAGCAAGCCTCAAGAAAATCCCCACCCTGAGCGGTCCTAAGCAAAGGGACCGCTCAGGGCGCATTAGACATTGCCCGCGTTTTGTCGCTCATCGAGCCATTGCACGATGTTTTGCACGGTATCGCCGTAAAACGTACGATAAAGCTCTTGCGACACGTAACCGATGTGCGGTGTGGCAAGCACATTGGGAAGCGTGCGATACGGATGGTCCGCTGCGAGCGGCTCAGTGTCGTACACGTCGAGCGCGGCGCCCGCCAGTTGTCCGGTCTTTAGGGCCTCGATAAGCGCGGCTTCATCGACGATGGGTCCGCGGGAGGTGTTAATGAGGCGGCTCGTCGGCTTCATCTGTCCGAGTTCGGCTGGCCCAACAAGGTGGTGCGTGCGCTCGCTCAGGCGAACGTGGATAGACAGAAAGTCGGAGGTGGAGAAGAGCGTTGCCTTGTCGACGAGCTGCACACCCTTTTCTTGCGCCCGCTCAGGCGTCAGGTTCTGGCTCCACGCAATGACATTCATGCGGAACGCACGCCCAATCACACCCACGGCAGACCCGACACGTCCGAGGCCAAGCAGGCCCAAGGTCTTACCCGCCAGCTCCGTGCCGAGCGATATCTGCCATCCACCGCTTCGCAGTGACTCATTCTCGCCTGCAATGTTGCGCGCCATGGCGAGAATAAGCGCCCACGTAAATTCGATTGTCGGCGTCGATGAATAGCCGGTGTGGCGGACTTCCACACTGCGTTCAGCGGCCGCCTCGAGATCGATCGAGGCGTTAGCCGAGCCCGTCGATGCGATCAGTTTCAAGTTCGGCAGATTCTCAATGAGCTCGCGCGAGAACGGCGTACGCTCGCGCATCGCGCACACCACGTCGAAGGGCTTGAGACGTTGTGCGACTTCACCAACGTCGGCAAGGTGATCTGTGAACACCGTAATCTCTGCGCGCGCGGCCAGAGGCGACCAATCGGCCTCGCGCAATGCGATGCTCTGGTAATCGTCAAGAATCGCGATCTTGATGGGAAGTGGATTAGCCATGGCGCAAGTTCTCCTGGTTTTGGCACCCGATGCCGGATGAATGTCTTCCGAAATGATACGGTCAAACGCGGCTCAACCGCGTCGGGGTGGACACGGAGAACTTCGGCGACTGTATGACTATCAAACATAGCGCAGTGCCCGAGGAATCGTAACCTTTGCTGGCAAAGACGGAGCCCACCCGATGACGATAGCTGCGACTCCCATTGATCCAATCACCGGTATTCTTGAAGCTTTCGGATCCTATGACGTCATCGCGCTCTGCGACGGCGGCCATGGCTCGTTTTCTCGAGCCTTAGACGACTCGCTCTACCGTGTCCTCAAGTGCGCTAGCGAGCGTAAGCACGACCTGTCAAGCATGGCTTTTGTGTGTGATCTAGTGCCCTGCGTCGCGGTCGTTGAGCGGCGTCACGGCCTCATGGCTTCCCGTCTGGAAGTGATCAGGGACGTCGCTATCGAGTACTTACTGGAGGTTCCTTTTGAAAAACTCAAGTGCGCTTGCGTTAAGCTCTTTGTGAAAGGCAACGCGATCGAATCCGTTTGCATCAGTACAGATTTCGGGCGCAGCATTCTTCAACTGCGGGGAGCATGGAGCGAGAAATGCGAAATGCGCCGAACCAGGAACGAGGTGAAATCAGGACGGTTGGGAAGTGCATCGGCAAGAGCGGGAATCGTTGCAGGCAGCACGCCATCGCCGCCGAACTGAGAAGCCCAAAGCTGGATCGGTGCTTTCACGTTTTTCAAGCTTTGGGACGTTGGAAACACGTTGAAAGGATCCGCTAATACATAAGCTTTGATCCGTGCATCATGAGTCAGCGGCCGCCTGGCTCATATCGGTGAACGTATCGCCCGGATGGTTGATTGCCGCCACAATGAAGCCAGCATCTGCAAGCGTCTCGGCAAGATCATGGTGGCCAAGGAACGATCCACCGTGCCCGTGCGAAATCACAATCAAGGGTAGCTTTTCACCGACTGTCGGACAGTTTCGCCGCCCGCTCAGGACATATGGTCCGATCGGCACTTCCAGTGCCGCTTCAGCGCATGGCGTCCACACTATCGCTTTTAAAGCAGGGCCATTAGCGTCGGGCGGGATTTGAAGGAACTGTATTCCGGCGGCATGCGCGATTGCGCTAGACAGGCAAAATAACACGGTCGATATTAATGTTTTCATGAGGTACGATAATTTCGACGTCGGTTGATGTCCCTTCGCTTTGCCGCGATTTCCGGAGAAAATTTGGCCCGTGGGGCGATAACAATATACGGCAACCGTGACGAGCGGGAAATCTCGCTCGCGGCTGTTTTTTAGGCAATGCGCAGCAGGGTCCATACGCGGCAACGGTTAGCGCCTCCCCAAAATCCCATGACTTTAGGCAAACAAAGTCTGATACCCTGCGGCCTTTGCCACTGCTTGCATTTGATCTAATGGAAACCCCTTTTAACGACCGTGGCGTATCGGTCACGCGCAACGCCCTCTCCGCTGCAGGGCAGGTTTTCCCGTTGCGTGAGGTGAAAAACGTCCGCATCGTGACTGTGCAGAAGAACCGGACACTGTGCATCGCTATTTCGGTGATTGGCCTGATCGGCGCCGTGGTCGGCGGCGTGTTTCGCTCACCCGTCGGGATCGTGTGCGGCGTCATGCTGATCGTGGTGGGCTGGCTCACATGGTTGACCCAGGACGTCACCCATCGTCTGATCGTCGAGACCAGCAGCGGCGAACGCGAAGCCCTGTCGAGCATCGATCTGGAGTTCGTCGAGCGCGTCGCCCACACGGTGCGTGAAACGATGGCTGCCGCGCCTGCAGCACCCGCCGCTCCTGCAACGCCGTCGCCGAGCGTCTGACGCACGGTTCATCGTCGTTAACACAAAATTGATTCGAACCGTGCGAGCTTTTGCGCCCGCTTGAGGTTCACGTGGATAAAGTGGACAGGTCTTAACAACGCATGCCGCCACCGTTCGTGCCGGCACACCCCCGATGCTCCCGTCCACCGTTTCGTCCGCCATGGTTCGCCCGCGCGGCGTTCGCGCCGTTACGCCGCCGTCGCACGTCTACGTGCCGCTCGTTACCGTCGAAGTCACCGTAAGCGGCACGTCTTCGGCAACCGGCAGACGGGCCTTGCATGCGGCACTCGGCGACGACTTGCGGCTCTACGTCGTGACTATCGATAAGCGCAATGAGCGCATCACCTTCCGCGTCGAAGTCATTTCGCGCACCCTGGACGATGTCATCGCCGCCCTGATTGGCGCGCTTGATCGGGCAACGGTCGGTCGCGCGTCGACAGCCATGATTCGCCGTCCACGAAATCTTTGACCCCGGTCAAGCGTTTACACATTTTTGCAATCCGGTATAGCCGGGCGGTTAGAGTCTGCGCTTCTCTATCCCGCGTTCCCTCCCGCAGGCCTCGCAAGCGCACCCGCTTTATAGCGCCTCGGTTCATTGGCCGGCTCATTCGCCGGTTGATTGGCCCGTTGAGCACCTGGTTGAATGCCCCGATTGAACGCCCTTAGGTGCGCTTAGGGCAGCGGGCCGCCACGACTGTCAACATCGCGGCCCGCTTTACCGTTCACGATGCACCGCCTCCGTCAGGGACACGCTCTTTCGCAAAGTGTGGCCCCATGTATCCGCTGTCCCGAAATCGCCTGCCCTGTCTCAAGTCCTTCAAACCCTTCACTTCGCTGCGCAGCCGCCTGAGTGGCCTGAGCGCCGTGGCATGCATTGGCGTGACCCTGGTGAGCGGCTGCGCCGTCACGTTTCCGGTTCCTACCCCGCCCACTCCCGCTGCCACGTTGATCAACGGCGGCAATGACGGCGTGCTGATCCCGCTGCATGTGGAGCGCGCAGACGAAGGCCACGCGCGACTCGGCCTGCCCGTTCAACTGGACGGTAAATCCGTCTACCTCGCATTCGATACCGGCACGCAGGGCGTGCGCGTACTGAGCAAGGTGTTGCCGAACACCCAATATCCGTCCACCGGCGCCGCCACCTCGCTGAACTTTGCGAACGGCGCGGTCGTCTCGGGCCCTTCGGCCAAAATGCCTGTCAGCGTGATCGGCACCAAGCCGGTTGAAATGACCGCGCAAACTGTCAACGACGTGCACTGCCAGCGCAACCAGAGACATTGCCTGGCCATGGACGGCTACACCGGCGAGTTCGGCTATGCCTTTTCCGGTATCTTCGGCGCCGGCGCCGGACAGGCGAACGACGACTGTTGCACGCCGCCGTTGCGTGCACTGCCGGAGAACATCGGCCAAAGGTATGTGGTGCATGCGAACTTTGCCAAACCGTTTGTGATCCTCAGCCCTTCCGCCGGCCTCACTCGCGATTTCACGCTAGTGCCGATGGCCACGGCGCAGAACGGCGCGACGCAGTGGCCAGTGGGATGTGTGCAGGTGGGCGACAAGATGCGCTTCTGCGCGCCGGTCGTATTTGCCACAGGCAGCACGGAGATGATTCGGGTGGAGACGGACAAGACGCCCAACTGGACCGACGACGGTGACGAAAACGACGTGCTTGCGCAAGGCAACTACGATGTCGCGCTGGCCGTCGGTTCGTGGGTGCATCGTTATGGTGGCGCGCAGGTCACGGTCGCCAAGACAAAGCCGGGCGCGAACCGCATCGTGATCGGCCTGACGGCGATGCAGAACCTCGACGTCCTGCTCGACTTCCGCAACGGCCAACTCGGCTTGCTCGCCAACAAGTCCTCTGAGAGCCTCGCTCCTTAAGACATGACTGCGACACAACCGCGAAGCGAATAACGCACGACCTGTGTCACGCTGCCGCCCGTCAAGCCACGCATGCGCAGATGCGGCCTGACGGGCGGTACGACGCTCACGACATGTCGAGCGGTTTCACGTGCCAGATCTCACGGGCATATTCGCCAATCGTGCGGTCGGACGAAAACAGCCCCATCCCGGCCACGTTCTCGATCGCACTTTCAGCCCACGCTCTCGGGTTAATGAAACGCTCATCGACTTCGCTTTGCGCCTTGGCAAACGCCTCGAAGTCCGCGAGCACCATGTAGTGATCGCCCCAGTCGACCAGCGTATGGAAAATATCCGAGAAGCGCAGTGGGTCATCGGGCGAGAAAAATCCTGTGCGGATCTGATCGAGCGCCATGCGTAGTTCCGGATTCTCCTCATAGATCTGCCGCGGCCGGTAGCCGCTTGCACGCAGATCGTCCACTTCGTCAGCGGTATGGCCGAAGATGAAAATGTTTTCGCGCCCTACCGCGTCGCAGATTTCGATATTCGCGCCGTCCATCGTGCCAATGGTGAGTGCGCCGTTGAGCGCCAGCTTCATGTTGCCGGTGCCCGAAGCTTCGGTGCCTGCCATCGAAATCTGCTCGGACAGATCAGCGGCCGGAATGATTAGTTCCGCCACGCTCACGCCGTAGTTCGGCACAAACACCACCTTCAGCCGGTCGCCGATCAGCGGATCGTGATTGACCTTCTCGCTGACATCGCCAATCAGCCGGATGATGGTTTTCGCCATCCGGTAAGCGGAGGCCGCCTTGCCTGCGAACATCACGACGCGCGGCACCCAGTCACGTTCGGGGTTAGCGCGAATCTGGTTGTAGCGCACGATGACGTGCAGCACGTTCAGCAGTTGCCGCTTGTACTCGTGGATCCGTTTGACCTGCAGATCGAACAGCGCATCTGGATCGAACGTGACCTTCGTGTGGTGCGCAAGACGTTGTGCGAGGCGCAGCTTGTTCTGCCGCTTCGCCTCACGAAACGCGTCGACAAAGCCCGTGTCGTTGCGCAGTTCGCGCAGCTTCTCCAGTTCGAACAGATCGCGCCGCCAGTGAGTACCGATCTGCTGATCGATCAGCGACGACAGCGACGGACTCGCCTGCGCCAGCCAGCGGCGCGGCGTGACGCCGTTCGTGACGTTGGTAAAGCGCTCAGGGAACACGCGTGCGAAGTCCGCGAAAATATCGCGCGTCATCAGTTGCGAATGCAGCTTCGATACACCGTTGACCTTATGGCTCGCCACGATCGCCAGGTACGCCATCCGGACACGCCGTTGACCATACTCGTCAACGAGCGAAATGCGCCGGATCATCTCCGCGTCGTGACCAGACTGCTCGCTGACGTGCTTGAGAAACTCCGCGTTGATCTCGAAGATGATCTCGAGGTGCCGCGGCAGAAGTCGAGCGAGGGTTTCGACATCCCACGTTTCGAGCGCCTCGGGCATCAGCGTGTGGTTCGTGTACGAGAACATCTGCTGAATCTGTTTCCACGCCGTCGCCCACGGCACGTGGTGCACATCGACCAGCAGGCGCATCAGTTCGGGGATGGCGAGCACCGGGTGCGTATCGTTCAGATGCACCGCGACCTTTTCGGCGAAGCGGCCAAACGTGCTGTGGGTGCGCTGGTATCGGCGGATCAGATCCTGCATCGTCGCCGAGACGAAAAAATACTCCTGACGCAAACGCAGTTCGCGCCCCGCCGGCGTTGAATCGTCCGGGTACAGCAGGCGCGAGACGTTTTCGGACATCGTCTTTGCATCGACGGCACTGCGATAATCCCCGCGGTTGAATGCCGACAGATCGAGTTCTTCCGTCGATCGCGCGGACCACAAGCGCAGCGTATTGGTCGCGCTGGTCGCATAACCCGGGATTACCGTGTCATAGGCCATCGCATTGACGTGCTCGGTGTCGATCCATTCCACATGATCGCCGCGCTGCACGGTGCGTCCGCCGAAATGCACCAGATACCGGATCTCGGAGCGCGGAAATTCCCACGCGTTGCCGTTGCGCAGCCAGTAATCCGGCGCCTCGACCTGTTCGCCGTTGACGATCTGCTGGCGGAACATGCCGTACTCGTAGCGGATACCGTATCCAAATCCTGGGATGCCGAGCGTGGCCATCGAATCGAGGAAACAGGCGGCGAGCCGCCCGAGACCGCCGTTGCCGAGTGCGGCATCCGGCTCCATCTCGATCAGCATGTCCATATCGACGCCGAGTCCGGCGAGCGCCTCGCGCATCGGATCGTAGATGCCCAGCGCCAGCAACGCGTTGGTGAAGGTGCGGCCGATCAGAAATTCCATCGACAGGTAATACACGCGCTTCACATCCTGCTCGTACTGCAGGCGCGTGGTTTTCATCCAGCGCGCGACCAGCCGGTCGCGGACTGCGAGGGCTGCGGCATGCAGCCAGTCATGAGGACGCGCGGTGACGGCATCCTTACCGACGCCGTACATCATGCGGTTGGAAATTGAGCGCCGTAGCGCATCGACAGAACTGTTGAGCTGGTCGAACTCCAGATCCACGGCTGTCATTGAAGCCTCCGGTTAGAGCGACGCGGCGCGCGCGGACCGCACAGTTTGACGGACGGGAGGCGCGTGCCGGTCAGGCGGGTAAAGTAGCAGGGTAGGACATTTCTGGCCTCCCGTCACCGACGCATCCGAGACGCGGGCTCATCACGAGCCCGCACCCTACGCGCCACTTCTCGTCACAATGTGCACAGATACAGTGCAAACACGCGTCAATCGCCAAGCCTGTCTGCACTAGTATGGATGAAGAAGGTGGCAGCTTTGAGACGGCGTGGCCTTTGCATGCATATGCCGCGCCCGCTGCCTTCATTCTGTCGCGACGGAGGCCAAGATGAACGCACAATCCATGCTCGGAATGTTCCACGCTCAGGAACTGCTGCTGGTCTCGCTGATTCGTGCGCTTCCGCCGGAGACGCGCCGCCTGATCGCCGACGAGTTTCAGGCGCAGGTTGAACTGGCCGAAGCGCCTCATCTAAGCGCCGGACACGAGCGCGAAACCACCGAAGCATTCAAGGCGCATATCCGGAAGTTGTCGATTTTGCTGGCGTCGTTTAGTTGAATTTTTGACGGGGACAGCAGCGGTCTGGCCGGACTTGGGACGTGCGGACTGGCCGCTGGCACCGGGCGCGTGGGCGGTTCGGACGCCGTCAATGACATCAGGAGATTGATATCTGGTTTCCTGGCCTTATCAGCCGTTAGAGGCCCCAGGCAGATTCTTCTGGTCTATCCTCCCGGCCCTGCCCGTGCAGGCTATCTTGATCTTCCGATGCTTATATGTCCCGCTTTCTTCTGTGTCTGGAGGCGGGTCATCGGCTTGACCGTTAGTTGCATTTTAGCCGATTCATTACGCCCCCTCTTCTTCTAACGCCCTGCCCGGCTCCCAGCAAAAAACCCACAGCTCTGCAACAATCGCTTCATTCGCAGCGCGCCAGGCGCCGAGCCGGTCTGCCGCTTACGCGCACCTTTACGTTTAACCCTGCAATCGCATCGGTCCAGGGAGGCGTCGCCGTCCCGGCCCGCTTCGCGAACCGGCGCGCGCCATCCCAAGAACCCGCCTTGACCGAGAACAATCCGCTTCCGTCCGCGCCATCTGACGGCTTCGCTCGCCCTGTCGACGAAACCATGTCCGCGAGCAACCGCCGCGCGATGGCGGCGATCATGCTGACCGTCGCGCTCGCCACGCTCGACACGGCCATTGCCAACACGGCGCTGCCAACCATTGCCGCGGACCTGCATGCCGCACCCGCCGCTTCGGTGTGGATCATCAACGCGTATCAGCTCTCGATGGTCGCCACCCTTCTGCCGCTTGCCGCACTTGGCGAGATCGTCGGGCACCGGCGCATTTACATTGGCGGCATTGCGATCTTCACCCTTGCGTCGCTGGCCTGTTCGCTATCCGGCACGCTGCCACTGCTGGCGGCGGCGCGCGTACTGCAAGGCCTTGGGGCGAGCGGGATCATGAGCGTCAACACAGCTCTGATCCGTTTCCTGTTTCCGCCTCACCGGCTCGGGCGCGGCCTTGGGTTGAATGCGCTGGTGGTGGGCACGTCGTTCGCGGTCGGACCGACGATGGCGTCATTGATCCTGTCGCTTGGCACGTGGCCGTGGCTGTTCGCCGTCAACGTCCCGCTAGGCGTGCTGGCGCTGGCCTTCGCCATGCCCGCGCTGCCCCCCAACGAGCGCGGCGCGCACAATTTCGACCCGGTCGCGGCACTGCTCAACGTGATCACGTTCGCGGCGCTGATCTTCGCGCTCGGCGAGGCCGCGCAGCGCGAGCCGACTCAGTACGTGCTGGTTGCCGCGGCCATCGCCATTGTGTTTGGGCTGCTGCTGATGCGCCGCGAAGCAGGACACCCTGCGCCCATGCTGCCCGTCGATCTGTTCAAGCTGCCTGTTTTTGCGCTGTCGGCAGTGACCGCTGTCTGTTCGTTTGCCGCGCAGGGCCTCGCGTTTGTCTCTCTGCCGTTTTACTTCGAGACCGTGCTGCATCGCAGCCAGGTGGAGACCGGATTCCTGATGACGCCGTGGCCGGTCGTCGTCGCACTGGCCGCTCCGGTTGCCGGCCGGTTGTCCGATCGCTATCCGCCTGGCTTGCTGGGCGCCATCGGTCTTGCGATATTGTCGGCGGGGATGGCCTCGCTCGCGCTGTTGCCTGCGCATCCGGCCGTGCTCGACATTTCAATCCGTATGGCGGTGTGCGGGGCGGGCTTCGGTTTTTTCCAGTCGCCCAACCTCAAGGCACTCATGCAGAGTGCGCCGCCTGAGCGCAGCGGCGGCGCGAGCGGCATTATCGCCACCGCGCGGCTGCTCGGTCAGACAACAGGGGCCGCGCTCGTGGCTCTGAGCTTCGGGATTGCGGGACGCCACGGACCAACGTTGTCGCTGGCAGCGGGGG
>NZ_JBAURZ010000336.1:0-10458 GCF_049581445.1 Paraburkholderia sp.
ACGCATGAGCGCCCGCTCCCCGAAAGCGCCGCGCGCGGCGTCCAGCACGCGCGTACGCGGCCTCGTGATCGCCGCGCATGGTCGTCACTACCTGGTAGCGCCGGAAGACGGCAGTGCCATGCTGCAATGCTTCCCGCGCGGCAAGCGCAGCGAAGTGGCAGTCGGCGACCAGGTGATCTACGAACCGACCTCGGCCGACCAGGGTGTGATAGTAGAAATCGGCGAGCGGCGCAATTTGCTATACCGCTCCGACCAGTACAAATCGAAGCTCTTCGCGGCGAACCTCGACCAGTTGCTGATCGTGCTCGCCACCGAGCCGCATTTCAGCGAGGACCTGCTCGGCCGCGCGCTGGTCGCCGCCGAAGCGAACGAACTCAAGCCGCTGATCGTCTTGAACAAGACTGACGTCGAGGCAGCGTTGCCTGGCGCGCGAGAGCGTCTCGCGCGCTATACGGCGCTCGGCTATACGGTCGTTGAACTATCGATCAAGACCCAACCGGAAGCCGCCCGCGCCGCGCTCGACGACCACCTGCGAGGCCATTCGACGCTGCTGCTCGGCCAGTCGGGCATGGGCAAATCGACACTGGTCAATCTGGTGGTGCCGAACGCGGAAGTGGCGACTCGTGAGATTTCGACCGCGCTCAATAGCGGCCGGCATACGACGACTTTCACCCGCCTCTACCCGCTACCGGACGGCGGCGCACTGATCGATTCGCCGGGCTTCCAGGAGTTCGGACTGCACCATCTCACCGAAGGCCGGCTCGAGCGCGCGTTTCCCGAATTCCGGCCGTTGCTGCCGAATTGCCGCTTCTATAACTGCCATCACCTTCAGGAGCCCGGATGTGCGATTCTCGAAGCGGTGGCGGACGGACGCATAACGCCGGCTCGGCACGCGCTCTATGCACAACTCGTGCATGAGGCGAGTCAGGTCGTGCGTTGAACCCGCCTCACCCACCCGCAACCGGCTTCCCCCATGATGAAACTGATGCGCGCACCGAATCTGCTGATCGGCCAGCATTGGGTCAACGTGCTTGCGACGTCCGGCATTCCGTGCGAGTTGCATAATCGTTACCTCAACGGCGCGCTCGGCGAGATTCCAGCGGATCAATGCGCGCCAGAGCTTTGGCTCGTCGACGAACGCGACGAAGTCATCGCGCGGCGGCTCATCGACGCAGCCGCGCATGGGCCGGCTCCCGGCACACCATCGTGGCGCTGCGCTCAATGCGGCGAAACGCTCGAGGCGCAGTTCACGGTCTGCTGGCAATGCGGGACCGCGCGTAACCCGCTCGACGGGTGAAGAGTCTTATTGCTGATGCGGTGGGATCCGGGTGGGCGCTGTAGTCACGCGGCGCTCGGAGCCTGCTCGGGTCTTAAGTGGCCACGGGCTCAAGGGCTCAGGGCTCAGGGCTCAGGGCTCAGGGCTCAGGGCTCAGGGCTCAGGGCTCAGGAAGTTTAGGAGCTGGCAGGCTCAAGGGGCCTACAGCCTCAAAACAATTGAGGCCCGGGTCGCCGGCCTCAATCAGCAAGGATGCTCGATAAACGGCGAGCGTGCTAATGCGATCAGTACACGCACATCAGGCGAGCCACACCGCGATCGTCAGCATCAACAGCAGGATCATCCATAGAATCACCGCGCGCCACACTAGCCCGACTGCAGATTGCAACGTCCGCGGCGTGCAATCGTCGCCCACCTGCATCGGGCCGCCGTCCCCGGTAGCCAGAGCGTCGAGGCTCGACGGCTCCGCCAATGGGCCACTCAAGCGCGCGCCCAAGGCGCCGCTGCCCGCCGCGAGCAGCACACCGTCGTTAGCGTCGGGCCACTGGCGCGCATGGTTGCGCCATGCATAAATCGCGTCCTCAAAATTGCCGACAATCGCAAAGCCCAGCGACGTCAACCGCGCCGGCACCCAGTCGATCACGAAGAACGCTCGCTGCGCAAAGCTCGAGAACGCGACGGTTCGGTCATCCGTTGGGCGCGACCAGGCGCGCGCCAGATGCTCGGCAATGCGATACAACACTGCGCCCGCGGGGCCGATAGGCACGAGGAACCAGAAGAACACGCCAAACACATGCCGATGCGAAGCCACGACCGCGTGAATCAACGTATGCCTGACGATCTCGCTGACCGGCATGTCCACCGTCTCGAGACCGGTCCATTCGTTGAGGATTTCCCTTGCTCGCGGCACATCGTCGCTATTGAGCGCAAGGTGGATGTCAGTGAAATAGTGGCTGAACTGGCGAAAGCCGAGCGTGAAATACACGACCACCACGTTCCACAGGAACGCCAGCACGAAATTGATGTGATAGAGGACGTAGTAGACAAGCGCGACCGCCAGCGTCCACGGCAACACCACCACCAGCCATGCAAGCACGCCATGTCTGGGCTTGCCGGCGTCGAACCCCAGTGCCGCCGACTCCGCATGATATTGAAGCAACGCAGACACCGGATTGTTCGGCGACAGCGCGCGCATCTGTTCAATGATCAGAGCCAGCAATACGGAGAAAAAAGTCATGCGATGCGCCGTGCTATTCGAGTTTTTACGTTAGTTTTATAACGATAGCACAGGGTCGGATGCCACTGAGCGCAGTGAAGGTTGCAAAGCTGCGACACGCGGGCCGACACCCATTGCGTCTGCATGCTCATGCTGCAAGAAAACGATAAAAATTGCGTAACATGCCGGCCGTTGCGCCCCAGATGAAGTAATCGCCCGCGGCGTCACCACGCGGATAAGGCATCGCAAAGAAACGACGCTCGCCGCCTTCCCAGCGGAACACGCGGACCTCATGACGCGCGGGATCCATCAGAAAGCTCAGCGGCACTTCGAACACTTCAGCCACCTCGAGCGAATCAGCCTCGATGGTAAATGGGGGATGGACAAGCCCCACGACGGGTGTCACGCAAAACCCCGTGGCGGTCAGGTAATCCGGCAGCGAACCGAGTACCTCGACGCGGCCGGGGTCGAGCCCGACCTCTTCCTGCGCCTCACGCAGCGCCGTGGCTGTCGAATCGGCATCGAAAGGTTCGTGACGCCCACCCGGGAAACTCACTTGACCGGCATGGTCGTTGAGATGGTCTGCACGTTGGGTCAGCAGTACTGTGATTCCTTCTTCACGCACGACAAGCGGCACGAGCACTGCCGCAACACGCGGGTCGCCGAACTCTTTCCAGCGCGCGTCACCGGGCTCTGCCGTCCATGACAAAAGCTGCTTGAAGCGGGCGCGCAAGCCGTCCGGCGTCAGACGCTCGGGGGCAACCGGTGGCAGATGGTCGCCGGTCGATTCGACAGGCAGGGTTTCGGGCTGATGGACAGGACGGGTCAACGGGAGTCTCTGGACGAGCTTATGCGGAACATGCCGCTATTTTGACCCAACAAACAAAAAAGCACCCGCGAAGGGTGCTTTTTCTTACAGCTTTTACGCTTGGGAAGCAGCGCGGTCTTTCGAGACCAGCTTTTCCTTGATCCGGGCCGACTTGCCCGAACGGTCGCGCAGGTAATACAGCTTCGCACGACGCACATCACCGCGACGCTTCACGACGATGCTTGCGAGCAGCGGCGAGTACGTCTGGAACGTACGCTCGACGCCTTCGCCCGACGAAATCTTGCGGACGATGAACGACGAATTCAGACCACGGTTACGCTTGGCGATCACGACGCCTTCGTAAGCCTGAACACGCTTACGCGTACCTTCAACCACATTCACGCTGACGATCACCGTATCGCCGGGGGCGAATTCGGGGATGGTCTTCTCGCCGAGGGCGCGCGCGATTTCTTCCTGCTCGAGTTTTGCAATCAGATTCATCACTGACTCCTATGTCCATCTTGTCGGCGTTCGTACCTGCTTCGCGCAGCGTTTGTTTGCGCTCAGCTACGGCCCCGATAGAGGATGGGTTCACATCAGGCGCCGTACACGCATGTGCGGCGCCGCCTATTCGCTAGTGACACCGGGGCTCTACGCCTTCGGTGCTTCCTTCGCGAGACTTGCAAGCCATGCCTCATCGGCACGACTCAACATCTTGTGCTTTCTGGCCTTTTCGATCAGATCAGGCCGCTTGTTCGACGTGTTGCGCAGCGCTTCGCGCCGACGCCACAACTCGATTTCCGCATGATGGCCGCCAAGCAGCACATCGGGCACACGCACACCTTCGTATTCCTCGGGGCGAGTGTAATGCGGACAATCTAGCAGCACGTCGACAAAACTGTCCTGAACGGCCGATTGCGAATCGTTCAGCACGCCAGGCAACTGACGCACCACGGCATCCATCAAGGCCATGGCAGGCAGCTCACCGCCCGACAGCACAAAGTCGCCGAGGCTCACTTCTTCGTCGACGCAACGATCGAGCAGACGTTGGTCGATCGCCTCATAGCGCCCGCACAACATGATCAACCCGGGTTCTGCAGCAAACTGCATCACTCGGTCGTGATTGAGCGTCGCACCTTGCGGGGACATCATCACGACGCGTGAGCCAGCAATACCCTGCTCTGCCTGCGCGGCTTTTGCCGCGCCGATCGCATCTTCCAGCGGCCTGCCCAGCATGACCATGCCAGGACCGCCGCCATATGGGCGATCGTCGATGGTGCGGTAGTTGTCCGTGGTGAAATCACGGGGATTCCACGTCCGCAAGCCATACCGCTCCTGCTTCGCCGCGCGGCTGGTGATACCCCAGTCCGTCAGCGCACGAAACATCTCCGGAAAGAGCGTGACGACATCAAACTGCATCGCTCTCTCCCGTTATCGAGCTCGTTTAATAGTCGGCTTCCCAGTCGACGATGATCTGCTTCGCCGCCTGATCCACCGTTTTGACAAATACACCGACGAACGGGATCAAACGTTCGCCTGTGACCGGCTTGCCATCTTTGCCGGTAGCCGGATATTCGATGCGCAACACTGAGTGCGCACCGTTGTCGATCATGTCGACCACCTTGCCGAGGGCGACCCCAGCAACGTTCACGACATCCAGGCCGAGCAGGTCGACCCAGTAAAATTCATCGTCTTCGAGTGCCGGGAAATCGCTGCGGCAGATGTACACCCGCGTGCCCCGCAGCGCGAGCGCCGCCTCGCGGTCAGCCGTGCCGCCCAGATGGGCAACGATGCTGTCGCTGTGTATCTTTGCCTGCAACGCCGGTGCCGAACTGCGCTCGCGGCCCTTCATGAGCCACCAGCGCTTTGCGCTCAGTAACGCGTCGCCGCCTCGCCCGGCATCCGCATGCGCGGCCACCTTGACCCAGCCTTTGAGGCCGTAGGCGTCGACGACAGCGCCAACTTCGACCGCGTCGTCCGGCCAACTCTCGGCCGTCTCAGCGCGCATCGCGGCAACGCTGGAATCGGCACCTTGAGCGTCGGCCTTCGGCTTCGTACTTTCGACCGGCTTGCGGACGAATGCACCGAACGCCGCCTGAGCGCGCGGAGCCGCCTTGGCGCGACCTGAACTGCCGGAATCACGCTCAGACATGAGAAAACCTCAAGGCGAACTTCGCTGCCAACTTGAACGTCTGCTGGTTATGCAAAACCCGTGCATCGCGCTCGCGCGAAAGACCGCGTGAACTGCGCAGACCGCCGATGATGCACGCGCTAGCGACCATTAAGCAGCCGGTTGCGCCTTTTGCGCTTCCTTCACCAGACGCTCGACCGTCGGCGAGAGTTGCGCGCCAACGCCTTGCCAATACGTCAGGCGATCTTGAGCGATACGCAGTGCTTCACCCTTCGTTGCTACCGGGTTGTAGAAGCCAACGCGTTCGATAAAGCGGCCGTCACGACGGTTACGCGAATCAGTTGCGACGATGTTGTAAAACGGGCGCTTCTTGGAGCCGCCACGAGCCAAGCGGATGATGACCATTACTAGAATCCTTGAAAACCGGGGTTCGGAACGACTGAAACATGCGATTATAGCCGGAAACTGAAGCCATAACAAACACTTACCGGGATAAACTGGCGGGCACGGTTGCGCCGGCCATACAGTCCGGGCGGCCGGAGCCCTTCAGAGCGCAGGAATAACCCGACGGCAGGCCCATGAAACCGGCCCTGCTTACTCTGGTTCGAACCCTGTTCATACCCTGCCTGCTGGGCAGTGTCGCCGCCCGATAAGCGAATACCCGATGAATGACGCATGCCGCGTCTTGGTCCAGCGGACGTCTCTCGGCAAACACCAAAACCACAACCGACGCCCTGCACGGACAAATTCCACCCATCAGCGTGAAAGGTGACCGGCCGCCCAAGCGGAGCGTAGAATGCGCGTCGTTCTATGCGCACCCTGCGCCGACCCTCGACCGCTTGCCACTCAACATTCGCCCCCATGTCCAGCCGCGTCTCGCAATCCCCACGCTTCAGGTCAAAGACTGTCACCGCCGCACTCGCATTCTTCCTGGGAAGCCTCGGCGCACATCGCTTCTATCTGTATGGCAAGCGCGACATATACGGCTGGGCTCACGTGATCTTCACGCTGCTCGGTGTTCCCGGCGTCCTGCTGCTGGTGGCGAGCGAACGCGCATCGACGCTCGGCTGGATACTGGCGGTTCCCGGCGCCGTCTCACTCTTCGCCGCCTTCCTCGCTGCCATCGTCTACGGCCTGAGGCCGGACGAAAAATGGGACGCGCAATTTAACGCGCAGACGCAGCAGCGCAGCCGTTCTGGCTGGACGGTGATTTTCGTGGTGATCTTTTCACTGTTCATCGGCGCAATGTTGCTCATGTCCGGTCTCGCCCTGTCATTCCAGACGTATTTCGAATCGCAAGTTCAGGCAGCCAAGGCGCTATCTCAATAGCACTGGCAACGGGCAACTGGCACTGGCGAGCAGCAGCGCCAGACACCCAGACACCCAGACACCCAGACACCCAGACACCCAAAATGACGCAACTCGCCTAAAACAGGTTCAATTGCGGATCATCGCGACCAGGCCGCGTCGGCTCGACACGCTTGAACATCGACATATCCAGAATGCCGCGCTCCCGCTCGTTCAGGCCGAGCCGCCGCGCTGCCTGATAAAAGCGCTGCCTGAGCAAATCGGCCCACAGACCCTCGCCTTTCATCCGGCTGGCAAAATGCGCGTCGTAATCCTTGCCACCGCGCATATCCCGCACACGACTCATCACGCGATCCGCACGATCCGGAAAATGCGCAGCAAGCCAGGCCTTGAATAGCGGCGCAACTTCCCAAGGTAGCCGCAGCACGATATAGCTAGCGTTGCTCGCCCCCGCTTCGGCACATGCCTCCAACACCCGCTCCATGTCCGGCTCCGTAACGAACGGGATCACCGGAGCGATGCTCACGCCAACCGGTATGCCCGCCTCGGCCAAAGTGCGGATCGTGCGCAACCGGCGCGCCGGCGTCGCCGCGCGCGGCTCCAGCGTGCGCGCTATTTCGGCGTCGAGCGTCGTAATCGTGATCGCCGCCATGAACTGGCCACGTGCTGCCATGGGCGCAAGCAAATCCAGGTCGCGTTCGATCAACGACGATTTCGTAATGGCCGCAAACGGATGCTCGCGCTCGCTCAGTACTTCGATGACCCGCCGCGTCAAGCGCATTTCGCGCTCGGTCGGTTGCCAGGCGTCTGTATTGACGCCTAATGCGATCGGCTCGGGCACGTAGGATTTCTTCGACAACTCCCGTTCGAGCAATTCGGGCGCATTGACCTTCGCGTAGATGCGGCTTTCGAAATCGAGCCCGGGGGACAAGCCCAGATAGCTATGCGTGGGCCGCGCGAAGCAATAGATGCAACCGTGCTCGCAACCGCGATACGGGTTCAATGAAACGTTGAACGGAATATCAGGCGACGCATTGCGGGTCAGAATAGTCTTGGCGTGTTCTTCAAACACCTGGGTACGCAACTTGACCGGGCCGCCTTCTTCGTCCTCGTGGACCATCCAGCCATCATCGACCGCTTCCCGCTGATCGACTTCATAGCGGCCTTGCAGGTTCGTCACCGCGCCGCGCCCCTTGCGGGGCGCGGGCGGAGCGATCGGATATTCGGCGGCGGAATCGGTCACGGCAAAGGCAAACGGAAGCAGGAGACTCAAACAGAAACGGCTCAAAACATACTGTACAAATATACAGTGTTTAAGCCGTTTGTCGAGCCCTCTCTTCATCTCATCGCACCGTGATCACTCCCCGACTGCGATCGTCAGCGTTTCCTTGATCTCCTCCATGACGACGTAGCTCTTCGACTGCACAGCGCCCGGCAGTTGCAAAAGGATGTCGCCCAGTAGCTTCCGATAATCGGCCATCTCGCCGATACGCGCCTTGATCAGATAGTCGAAGTCGCCCGACACCAGATGACATTCGAGCACCTCAGGAATCTTCTGCACTTCGCGGCGAAACTGGTCGAACATGTTGCCGCTCTTGTGGTCGAGCGTGATCTCGACAAACACCAGCAGCGCCGCACCCAGTTCCGACGGATTGACACGCGCGTGGTAGCCGGTAATGACGCCATCGCGCTCCATGCGCTTAACCCGCTCGATGCAAGGCGTGACCGACAGGCCCACCTGCTCCGCGAGGTCTTTCATCGCCATCCGGCCGTCCTGCTGCAACAGCTTGAGGATCTTGTGATCAAGCTTGTCGAGCGCCCGCACAGGTTGACGTTGAGTACGCATAGTCTTTTTACTGAAAATCCAAAAAATACGATAACAAAACCTACCTGACACTCAATAGTATAGCGGTTAACACTGGGTCAAAAGCGTATCACCTCATGAATCGAACGAATTCAATCAGGTGAGGCGGCAAGCGATACGTCAAGCCCCAAAGAAATCTTTTCGGAGCAGCTATGCGAGTCGTCGTTTTGGGCAGTGGTGTCGTTGGCGTAACGAGCGCCTACTATCTGGCGCGAGCGGGTCACGAAGTGACCGTGATCGATCGTGAGGCCGGCCCGGCGCTCGAGACCAGCTTTGCCAATGCCGGCCAGATTTCGCCGGGTTATGCGTCGCCGTGGGCAGCGCCGGGCGTGCCGCTAAAGGCCGTCAAGTGGATGTTCCAGAAGCACGCGCCGCTCGCGATTCGCCTCGACGGTACGCAATTCCAGTTGCAATGGATGTGGCAGATGCTGCAGAACTGCACCGCGGATCGCTACGCCGTCAATAAAGGCCGCATGGTGCGTCTCGCCGAATACAGCCGTGATTGCATGCAGGCGCTGCGCGCCGATACCGGTATCCAGTACGAAGGCCGAACGGGCGGCACGCTGCAGGTATTTCGTACGCAGCAGCAATTCGATGGGGCCGCTAAGGATATCGCTGTCCTCAAGGACGCCAACGTGCCCTTTGAACTCCTGTCGGCTAACGAAGTGGCGCGCGCTGAGCCAGCGCTTGCTGCCACGTCGCACAAACTGACCGGTGGTCTGCGCCTACCCGGCGACGAAACAGGCGATTGCCAGATCTTCACCACCCGGCTCGCTGCACTGGCCGAAACCTTGGGCGTGAAATTCCGCTACAACACGCCGATCGACGCGCTCACCATGGCGAACGGCCGAATTTCCGGCGTGAAATGCGGCGATGAACTCGTCCGTGCGGATGCCTTCGTGGCAGCGCTGGGCTCGTATTCGACGAAATTCCTGTCGGGCATCGTCAAGATTCCGGTGTATCCGCTTAAGGGCTATTCGATCACGGCGCCTATCGTCAACGAGGCGGCCGCACCGGTCTCGACCGTGCTCGACGAGACCTACAAGATCGCGATCACGCGTTTCGATGACCGTATCCGCGTGGGTGGCATGGCCGAGATCGTCGGCTTCGACAAATCGCTACGTCAGGCGCGTCGTGAAACGCTGGAAATGTGCGTGAACGACCTCTTCCCTGGCGGCGGCGATACCACCAAGGCTAGCTTCTGGACCGGCCTGCGGCCGATGACCCCGGACGGCACGCCGATCGTCGGCCGCACGCCCGTGTCGAACCTGTTCCTCAACACGGGCCATGGCACGCTTGGCTGGACGATGTCGTGTGGTTCGGGTCAACTGCTCGCCGATCTGATTTCGGGCAAGCAGCCCGCTATTCAATCAGGCGATCTGTCAGTGCACCGGTATCTCGGTGAGACCCACGGCGAGGGTCGTCCGGCCTACGCCTGACTCTGTCGAATTACATCCCGTGAGGCCGCTCATCGCGAGCGGCATCCAACGCAACACAAAATACAAACGGCGCCTGACGAGGCGCCGTTTGTCACTGCGCGTGACTCGAAAAAGGGGCGCCGGACTTGATGGTCCATGCGCCCCTTCGTTTGCTGCCAGATGCCTTTTACCGCGCTATCCAATTCAGCCGAGTTCGCTCACCAGCTCCGGCACGAGCGTGAACAGATCACCCACCAGCCCGTAATCGGCAACCGAGAAAATCGGCGCTTCCGGGTCCTTGTTGATCGCCACGATCACCTTCGAGTCCTTCATGCCGGCCAGATGCTGGATCGCACCCGAGATACCCACCGCCACGTAAAGTTGTGGCGCGACGATCTTGCCCGTCTGGCCCACCTGATAGTCGTTGGGCACGAAGC
>NZ_JBAURZ010000337.1:0-8530 GCF_049581445.1 Paraburkholderia sp.
GCTCGGAATCGTCCGGTCCGGCGTCGGGATGCAGGGTCATCCACGCGTCATTCGTACCCATAGGCGCGAAGTCCTGCTTCGTTGTCGGCCCAGCCACTCTTCACCTTGATGAAGGTTTCGAGATACACCGGACCGTCGAACAGCTTTTCCATGTCGAGGCGCGCTTCGGTGCTGATCTGCTTCAGCTTGGCGCCCTTCTGGCCAATGATCATCGCCTTGTGGGTATCGCGGTCGACCATAATGGTCGCGAAAATACGCCGCAGACGCCCTTCCGTCTCGAACTTTTCGATCAGCACGGTGCTGGTGTACGGCAACTCGTCGCCGGTCCAACGAAACACTTTCTCGCGCAGGATTTCCGCTGCAAGGAAGCGCTCGCTTCGATCGGTCAGATCGTCTTCACCATAGATGGGCGAGCCTTCCGGCAGGAACGGCTTGACGGTCGCCATCAGGCGTTTGATGTCATCCAGATTCTTGGCGGACAACGGGACGATCTCGTTGAACTGGCGCAGCGCGCTCACCTGCTGCATGAACGGGAACAGCGAATCCTTGTCCGACACGCGATCCAGCTTGTTCGCGATCAGCAACGTGGGCACGGACGGCGGAATCAGGTCGAGCACCCGCTGATCGTCCGGACCGAAACGGCCCGCTTCGATCACGAACAGGATCGCATCGACCGAGGTCAGCGTCGAGGTGACCGCGCGGTTGAGCGAGCGGTTCAGCGCGCCACTGTGCTTGGTTTGAAAACCCGGCGTATCCACGAAGATGTACTGCGCGTCTTCGAGCGTGTGAATGCCTGTGATGCGATGGCGGGTTGTCTGTGCCTTGCGCGACGTAATGCTGACTTTCTGGCCGACCAGCGCGTTCATCAGCGTGGACTTGCCTACATTGGGGCGGCCGACGATCGCGACCATGCCGCAGCGAAAACCAGTGGGAGTGGGAGCGTTCATATTCGAGCTACGGCAGGTTCATATGGACGCGCGACAACAGGCGCGCCCATGGATGGCATCAGTGGCCGGCATCGGCGACGCGCGTTTGCACCGCGTCGGCAACACCGGGTTCGAGTTCGGCTGGCGCCGGCGTGTCGGGCGCGAGTTCCCGTGGGCGGGAAGCAGCGGATTTGTCTGTGTTGCGGGGGGGGTTGTCGGCTTTGTCGGCCGGTCTCTCTGCGGTTTTATCTGCGGTGCGGGCAAGCGGTTCGCTGCGTTCCGCTGACCGGTCTGTTCTGTCCAGTCTTTCCTGCGGTTTTTCTTGCAGCTTTTCCGGCGGTTTTTCTAGCTTTTCACCGCGCTCGGATTTTTCCGCTTTTTCTCTGTCGGCGACAGCCTGGTTGCTGTATTCGACGTGCGCCGCACGAATCACGGCTAGCGGCGCCGCAGGCGCCATAACGGCAGCCGGACGTTCCGCAAGCGCTTCCGTCACCGTTGCCTTGGGCTCGCCACGTGTATGACGCTCGCCCTTACGGTCGGGCGCACGCAGATCTAGAGCCGCCTGCACACCGGTCACGCCGGGGACGATCTCCGGCTCGGCCTTCGCCGCACGGGCGCCTTTGGAGCGCTTCGGCTTGGCCACCACGGCAGGCGCGGCGGCCATGACCTCGTCGAGCGCCTTCTTGGCGGCGGCCTGCTCGGCCGCCCGGCGGCTCGCGCCCGAACCGGACACCTTCACGTCCAGCTTGGGCACCGTGCACTCGACTTCGAACTGCTGATTGTGCGCCGCACCATGGGTTGCCACGACGGTGTAGGTCGGCAACGCGATCTTGTGGCCCTGCAGATACTCCTGCAGTAGCGTCTTGGAATCCTTGCCGAGAGTACGGGGGTCGATATGATCGAGAATCGGCACATAGAGCCGCTTGATGACCGTCTGCGCGGCGTCGAAGCCCCCGTCCAGGAAGATGGCACCAAGAATGGCTTCGAGCGTGTCAGCGAGGATCGACGGGCGTCGGAACCCGCCGCTGCGCAGTTCCCCCTCACCCAGCCGCAGGCCCTCCGAGACATTCAGGGCCTGAGCAATCTCATAAAGCGACTGCTGTTTGACCAGATTTGCGCGTACGCGTGACAGGTCGCCCTCGTCCAGCTTGCCGAAACGTTGGAACAATAGCGCAGCCACCGCGCAATTCAGAACGGAGTCGCCGAGAAACTCGAGCCGTTCGTTATGCGTGGCACTGTGACTGCGGTGAGTTAAAGCCTGGCGCAACAATTCCGCATTGCGAAATTCGTAGCGCAAACGGCTTTCCAACGGAGATAGGGGCATGTGCAGAGTATAACGCGGGCGCCTGTCCCGGCGAAAACGCGGGGCGGGCGACGAAAAAGCGTGGTGAAGCGACCTTACCGCACGTTCTTAAAGTAGCGTGATAACACGTCGCGCTCGATGGATGGCATCGACGCGGCGTGTTGTGCGGTCGGTACAGCGAAGATCAGTGGAATGGTCCGATGCGTTTCAGGTTGCTGAAATTCATCCAGATGAAGAACGCACGGCCAACGACATTCTTGTCCGGCGCAAAGCCCCAATAACGACTGTCTGCGCTGTTATCGCGGTTGTCACCCATCATGAAATAATTGCCGGGCGGCACCTTGCAGATCACACCGCGTGCGTTGTACGTGCAGTTATCGCGATACGGATAATCTTCGGCGCCCACGATGAACGGCGGCACGGCGGGATTGTTCAGAATCGCATTCTTGCGGCCGTCGAGGTCTTCTTCAAACTGCTTCGCGTAACCGATGCGCTCTTCATCGAAAAAATCGGGTAACGGCGTTTCCGGCACGGGCTTGCCGTTGATCGTCAGTTGTTTGTCCTGATAAGCCACCACGTCACCCGGCAGGCCGATCACGCGCTTGATGTAGTCAACCGATTCGTCTTTGGGATAGCGGAACACCACCACGTCGCCGCGCTGAAGCGGACGACCTTCCGTGATCTTGGTGTTGGTGATCGGCAGACGAATGCCGTAGTCGTACTTGTTGACGAGGATGAAGTCACCGACCAGCAGCGTCGGCACCATTGAACCCGACGGAATCTTGAACGGCTCGACCACAAACGAGCGCACCACGAACACCACGAGAATGACCGGGAAAAAGCTCGCCGAATACTCGAGCCACCACGGCTGACGAAGCTTCTCGTCACGCAGGCGGGCCCGCGTTTGCGGGGCGTTTTCGTCGGCGAAGCGCTCGCCGACTCTTGCCTGCTGGCGGTCGAACTCGGCGACCGCGGCTTCTGCCGCGCGGCGCCGTTGCGGCAAGAACACCAGTTTATCTGCTACCCAAGCGACGCCCGTAATGATGACGAGCACAAAAAGAATCAGTGCAAAATTCATAGAGTTCCGTTCTTCGTCTTATTTGTCTTCGACACGCAGAATGGCGAGGAAAGCTTCTTGCGGAATCTCGACGGACCCGACCTGCTTCATTCGCTTCTTGCCTGCCTTCTGTTTTTCCAACAGTTTCTTCTTGCGCGAAATGTCACCGCCATAGCATTTTGCCAGCACATTCTTACGCAAAGCCTTGATGTTCTCGCGCGCAATGATGTTCGCGCCGATCGTCGCCTGAATGGCCACGTCATACATTTGCCGCGGAATCAGCTCGCGCATCTTTGCCGCCACTTCACGGCCGCGATACTGGCTTTGCGAACGGTGAACGATCACAGACAGCGCATCGACCTTGTCGCCGTTGATCAGCATGTCGACCTTGACGACATCTGCCGCGCGGTATTCCTTGAACTCGTAGTCCATCGACGCATAACCGCGCGAGACCGACTTCAGACGGTCGAAGAAGTCGAGCACGATTTCGCCCATCGGAATTTCGTACGTGAGCTGAACCTGGCGACCGTGGTACTGCATGTTGATCTGGTTGCCACGCTTTTGCGTGCACAGCGTGATCACGGAGCCCACGTAATCCTGCGGCATGTACAGGTTCACCGTAACGATAGGCTCGCGTACTTCCTCGATGCGTGAGGGGTCGGGCATCTTGGCCGGGTTCTCGACCACGATGGTCGTGCCGTCACGCTGCAGGACCTCGTACACCACCGTTGGCGCGGTGGTGATGAGATCCATGTCGAACTCGCGCTCGAGCCGCTCCTGCACGATTTCCATGTGCAAGAGACCGAGGAAGCCGCAACGGAAACCGAAGCCCAGCGCCTGCGAAACTTCCGGCTCATATTGCAGCGAGGCGTCGTTGAGCTTGAGCTTTTCCAGAGATTCACGCAGCGCGTCGTACTGGTTGGCTTCGATCGGGTACAAACCAGCGAACACCTGCGGCTTCACTTCCTTGAAGCCCGGCAACGGCACTTCAGCGGGACGGTTGACGAGCGTCACCGTGTCACCGACTTTCGCCGCCGCCAGTTCCTTGATGCCCGCGATGATGAAACCTACCTGTCCGGCCGACAACGATTCAAGGTTCTTCGATTTCGGCGTGAACACGCCGACATGTTCGACCGGATACTGCGCGCCGGTCGCCATCATGCGAATCCTGTCCTTCGGACGCAGCGTGCCGTTGACGATGCGCACGAGCATCACGACGCCCACGTAGTTATCGAACCACGAGTCGATGATCAGCGCCTGCAGAGGCGCCTCGGTATCGCCCTTCGGAGGCGGCACCTTGGCGATCAGCGCTTCCAGCACGTCTTCAACGCCCTGGCCGGTCTTCGCGCTGCAATGCGTTGCATCGGTCGCGTCGATCCCAATCACGTCTTCGATTTCGGAAATTGCGTTTTCCGGGTTCGCGGCCGGCAGGTCAATCTTGTTGAGCACCGGAATGACGTCGACGCCAAGCTCGATGGCCGTGTAGCAATTCGCCACCGTCTGCGCTTCAACGCCTTGACTCGCGTCCACCACCAGCAGCGCACCTTCGCACGCGGACAGCGAACGGCTGACTTCGTACGAAAAGTCGACGTGCCCCGGCGTGTCGATCATGTTGAGGTTGTAGATCTGCCCGTCGCGCGCGCGATAGGACAATGCAGCGGTCTGCGCCTTGATGGTGATGCCGCGCTCGCGCTCGAGATCCATCGAGTCGAGCACCTGGGCTTCCATTTCGCGGTCGGACAGGCCGCCGCAAATCTGGATGATGCGATCGGCGAGCGTCGACTTGCCATGGTCGATGTGCGCAATGATCGAGAAATTACGAATATGATTCATTCAGTACCGATCAAGCGAAAAAGGCGCGCTCGGACGATTGCGGAGCACGCCTTGTAAGTAGGTGAAAAACCTGTCTATTTTAGCCGAAAATGGCTCTCGCCCGGCATATCTTGCAGGAGGGCACGGAAAGCAGGTCGGGCCATGGCCCGTTCAAGAAGCTTTTTCGCGCGCTAGCGGGCCTGCACTGTACGCGCGGTAAGCGCGGCGCGGACACACCCTTCGTCGAGATGATAGTGGCACAACTCGACATCGTCGCAGACCAAAACGGGTACTAATTCGTTATAACGCGCTTCCAGCAGCGGGTCCGCGTCGATATCGACTATTTCGACCTGCGCGCCGAACTCGGCCAGGAGCGGCTCAAGCGCGGCCCGCATGTGGTCGCACAGGTGGCACCACGCGCGCCCATAGAGCGTGAGCGGCGCCGCCCGTGTCATTTCTGCGCGGAAGCGCCGCGCGGACGCAACGGCACAAACTGCGTGTTGTCGCCACGACGCACGAGCAACGCAATCATCTTTTGCGGATCGAGATGCGCGGTCACCTCGTCGAACTGCTTCGCGCTCGAGATGTCCGTGTCGCCAACGCGCAGAATGAGATCGCCCTTCGCGAGACCTGCTCGTGCAGCCGGGCCGTCCACCTGATCGACCTGCACGCCGCCGTGCACCTTCAATGTCTTCTGCTGATCAGCCGGAATATCGTTGACCGCAATGCCGAGTGAATTCGTCGCGCGCTGCTTCGGCGCCGGACTTTGCTTTTCATCGGTCTTCGCGGTCTTGTCCGGCTGCATCTCCGCGATCGTGATCGGCAGGTCGCGCGTTTGACCCTTGCGCCACACGGAGATGGTTGCCTTGGTGCCCGGCTTCGTCTCACCCACCATGCGCGGCAAGTCAGTCGCCGTATCGACCGAATGGCCGTTGAACTTCAGGATGATGTCGCCCGGTTGCACACCGGCCTTGTCGGCCGGACCGCCAGGTTCAACGCTACTGACGAGCGCACCCTCGGCAGTGGGCAGTCCAAGCGAATCGGCCACGTCCTTGGTCACTTCGCCGATTGCCACTGCGATGCGGCCACGCGTGACCTTACCGTTGGTCTTAAGTTGCTCGGCCACTCGCATCGCTTCATCGATTGGAATAGCGAACGAAATGCCCATGAAGCCGCCAGTCCGGCTATAGATCTGCGAGTTGATGCCAATCACCTCGCCCTGCATATTGATCAGCGGGCCGCCCGAATTACCAGGATTCACAGGCACGTCGGTCTGAATGAACGGCAGATAGTCGCCCGTGTCGCGGCCCTTCGCACTGACGATACCCGCCGTCACCGTGTTTTCCAGACCGAATGGCGAACCGATAGCCACAACCCACTCGCCCACGCGCACCTTGGTCGAGTCGCCGATCGTGACCGCCGGCAGATTGGACGCGTTGATCTTCACGACGGCAACGTCCGTGCGATCGTCGACGCCGATCAGCTTGGCCTTGAATTCGCGCTTGTCGGTAAGCGTGACGTAAATATTGTCCGCATCGTCGACCACGTGGGCGTTGGTCATCACGTAACCATCCTGAGACAGGATGAAACCGGACCCTACGCCGCTGCTTTGCTCGGAGTCGTCAGGGGTGTCCTGGCTGCTGCTGCCACCGCTTCCGCTACCCCCGCCGTTGTCGCTGCCGTTGCCATTGCCGTTCCCACCGCCGCCGTTATCGCCACCGTGACCCGGTTGCTGCGGCAAAGGTATGCCAAAAAAGCGCCGGAAGAACTCCGACATGTCGCCACCATCGAGCCCCGGTGGCATTCCGCCAGCGCTGTTACCGCCAGACACCCGTGTGGTCGTGCGAATGTTGACCACTGCCGGACCGACCTTGTCCACAAGGTCAGTGAAATCAGGAAGATTGGCCGCGGGAACTGCCGACGCCGTATGCGGTACAAGTGGCAGACAAACCGCCACCATTGCGGCTGCGAGGAATTTGCGCACCGTGAAAGTCGTCATATCGTAGCAAGCCGAGGGATTCGAAGGATTACAGGGACTACTTGGGCGCCTTGTATTCTATGGCAGATGCAAACTGCTGCAATGTGGCCTGGGGCACTTCTCCAAGTAGGGTAATCCAGAAATCACCACGACGCTTAACGAGTACGTGCGTCGCCCCATTACTACCCGCGCCTTCTTTGCGCGTGTTCTTTTCGACCGGCTCGACAAAAATCGAAATCGCCGCTATGCCGTCCGAAAACACGGCCTGATCGACCGGAATGGGCGGGTCGCTTGGGTCATGCGCCGCCATCGGACGACGCAATTCACGAATTTCGCGGAAGCCAGGCACCGTGGGGGTGATCTGCCAGCCCTGCGCTTCCATATCCACTGGTTCGACCGGCGGGCGCACTACCGTCCAGCCCGCAATATTGTGAATGCCGTTGGCAATCGCGGCCTTGTCGACGGGCACGCCAATGCTGATCTGCGAAAACGACAGTTGTTCGAGCACCTGGCCGCTCGGATCCAGCGTTTGCGCGCGGAGCAGCAGGCCCGTTTTCTTGTCTGCCCACAGTTTGTAGGCGAAGCGGTACTCGTCTTTCGGATCGAGCTCGACGACGTCGCTGTCGATACCTGCGACGCGATCGTTGCCAAGGAGCTTCGGCTCGTAGACGGCTAGCACCTGGTCGCTACTGGCGGTCAGCAATGCCGGGAAAGAATCTTTGTTCTGTCGTTTTTCGACGACGCACAGATGCCGTTCGGGGATGAACGTGTACATGTCGTCGTTATGGCGCAACATTTTTCGCGGCTTGCCGTCGAGGCTTTCGAGTTGCTCGAACTCGCCGTCATTGCGGGTCGCGTAATGCGAAATCCGCGACGTCTGCACGAAATCACCGCGCTGATAGACGAACGCGCCCTCGTAATTCTGCTGTTGGGCGGCCTGATGAATCCGGTTGAGCAAATCCGCCGCGGCGCGGTGGGCGACGAGCGGATCGTCGGATTGCGCAAAGACACGCGGCGTGGCGGACAACAATACGGCTGCACAGAACAAGAATGCCGGCAGCCGCCCCCAGATAGTCGTTTTATTCAACCGCAGTGTCTGCATCAGACTATTGGCCTTGCGTGGTCATGGCGGTAGTGCGAAGCAGCGGCATCGAGCCCGGCATGACCGGTTGCTGCCCAAACTGCTGATGAGCTTCCAGATATTGGTCGAGGCTGGCGTCACGGATGATATTGCCATCCTGCACCGGCTGGGCGGCCACGGTCGGCACCGGGGCCATCGCCACGCGCTGCACCGAATCCCCGTGCGATTGACCCGACGCTACCTGGCTGATACCCGGCGTGCCCGGCACACCCTGCAATTGCGGCACGACGATCCAGGTCAGCGTAGCGGCTGCCGCGGCCACGGCAAATGCCGGCAACACGCGGCGGCGCAGCGCCAGCAAACGGCGCGCGAC
>NZ_JBAURZ010000338.1:0-9260 GCF_049581445.1 Paraburkholderia sp.
AGCCTCACTCAGGACGGCGAGGTGTTCATGGCGCACGCCGAGACCTTGCTCGATACAGCCGCTGCGGCGCGCTCCTCGGTCGGGCGTGCGCAAACCGAGCCACAAGGGCGCCTGCGGGTTTCGATGCCGTCCTCGTTCGGGCGGCAGCATGTGTCGCCGGCGATACCGGAATTTCTGCGTCGTTATCCGGGGGTGAGCGTCGACTTGCGGCTGTCCGACCAGTTCGTCGATCTCGTCGATGCCGGGGTCGATCTGGCGATCCGGCTCGGTGCGCTCAAGGATTCCACACTGGTCGCCCAGCGGTTGGCCGTCAACCGGCGCGTCATTTGTTGCGCGCCAGCCTATCTCGCCGAGCGCGGCACACCGCGTCACCCGGCCGATCTGGCGCAACACGAATGCATGATCCTCGCGGATCAAAACACGTGGGGATTCGAGACGCCAGCCGGGCGCCTCGACGTGCGAGTCAGCGGACGCCTTGTATCCGACAACGGCGAAGTGATTCGCGACGCGCTGCTCGCGGGCTTCGGCATCGCACTCAAATCGACATGGGATGTCGCCCCCTACCTGCACAGCGGCGAACTGGTCACGCTGCTGGACAGCTACCCGCTCGCGGACACCGTCGCTATCTGGGCGGTTTATCCGAGCCGTGCTTTTGTACCGCCCAAGACCAAGGCATTCATCGCGTTTTTTGCTGAACACTTCGGCGATCCGCCGTACTGGGATACCGCGCCGCGCTAAGTGGCGTCAATGGGGTACCGTCAGCGTTTGCCATGCCCGCCGCGCTGCGCATGGCCGCTCGAATTCGCGTTGCTGTGCGTATCGTTCTGCGTTTTCTGCTGATACTCATCTCCTCCACGCCGGTCGGTGTCTTTCAGTCCGTGCGCCAAATCGCGATGCGCTTGCTTGCCCACGCCACGCGGCTCGTCCTCGTGCTGAGAATCGGCTGTTTGATCGGTCTCATGTGGCAGCGGTGCTGCCTCGTCCTGCAGTGACCGGGAGGGCGAGCTTGCGCGTTTCTCGTCCTGCTTCTCTTGAGTTTGCCGTTTGCCCTCGCCGGTCGATACCTGCGGTGATGTTTTCATTGCATCCTCCGATTTAGAGTCTATCTGCTTAGCTTTCCTGATCAGCGCCATCCAGGCGCTTTTTCATGGCTGCCGTAATGCGCTGCCGCGTCTTGCCATAGTCGGCCCAAGGGTCATGCTTCAGCGAAGCGAGCCGTTCGTGCAGATTGGCAATCGTCCATTGGTCGCCGACTGTAGTGCCGGGGACTTCATCCCACGCAAGCGGCACCGATACACCCAGACCCGGCCGCGCGCGTGCCGAAAACGCCGCCACGGTACTGGAGCCACGGTTGTTGCGCAGGTAGTCAACAAAGATCTTGCGCTTGCGATTCTGCGGGCCCATCTTTGCGGTGAAATGCGTGGGCAACGTGCTCGCCATATGCTGTGCGACGGCTTGCGAAAATGCCTTCACCTCGTCCCAACCCGCATGTTTCGCGAGCGGCACCACCACGTGCAACCCTTTGCCGCCACTCGTCTTGCAGAACGAGACGAGTCCGAGTTCTTCCAGCAATGACCGGGTTAGTTGCGCGGCTTCGATCATCTTGTCCCAGCCGAGCGCCGTGTCGGGATCGAGATCGAACACCATCCGGTCGGGCTTTTCAATGTTCGACGCCAGCGCGTTCCACGTATGCAGCTCGACCGTCCCCATTTGGGCCGCGCCGATCAGGGCCTTGACGGAATCAATCGTGATCAGCGGCGGATGGCCGGGATCGAGGTCGGGGTGCTGCGTAACGTTCGGAATCGACAGCTTCTGGCTGTGCTTCTGGAAGAACAACTCGCCGCCGATGTCCTCCGGCGCACGCACAAGGGACACGGGACGGTCCTTCAGATGCGGCAGCATCCAGTCCGAGACCGATTCGTAGTACTGCACAAGATCGAGCTTGCTTGCGCCACTTTGCTTGTCGATCACGCGGTCCGGATGGGAAATACGCACACCTGCTACGGTTGAAGTCGCAGTGGATGCATTCTTCCTTTCTTTAGGAGCGGCGACATCGCGCTTCGTCGACCGTTTCTTCGCGGGCGACACATTTGAGGTATCGGTTGACTGTGGTTGCACGTCGACTCCTTCGCGTGGGGTTTCGATGACGATCTGCCGCGCGGGTTTGTCGTGTCGCAGGCTCACAAACGACGCCTGGCGCACGATCCGTTCATCCGTCCACTCCGCGAAATTGCATTCGCAGACGAGTTCGGGCTTGACCCAGTGAACTGCCGTCCGGCTACGTTCACGGGGCGCACTGGCGAATGGCATGCGGGTGGACTCGCGCGCGTCGAGTTCTTTTTTCACTGCGCGCAAAAGTGCGGCGTCGAAGCCGGTGCCGACGCGGCCGGCGTACTGCAGCTTGCCGTTGCCGTCATACACGCCAAGCAGCAATGCGCCAAAAGCAGAACGACTGCCGGCGGGCTCTGTATAGCCGCCAATCACAAACTCCTGGCGCCGTCGGCATTTGAGCTTGATCCATGCCGAGCTGCGGCCCGCCGTATAGTGACTGTCACGCCGCTTGCCGATGATGCCTTCGAGCGCCATATCGCACGCGCTCTTGAGTAGTTCGTCGGCGCTGAACGCGAAGTCTTCGGAATAGCGCAACATGCGTTGATCCACTTTCTCCAACAGCGCATGCAGGATTGCGCGGCGCTGCACGAGCGGCACGCCGCGCAAGTCGTAGCCGTTGAGGAACGGCACGTCGAACAGATAGATCACGATGTCCTGCGGACGGTTCGCGTCGAAGGCGTTTTGCAGTGCCTGGAAGCTCGGCACGCCGTTGCGATCAAGCACTACTGCTTCGCCGTCCAGCCAGGCGCTGTCCAGTCCGAGGTCCGCGAGCGCCTTGACATGTTTGCCGAATTTCGCGGTCCAGTCGTTGCCGGCACGGGTGAAGATGCGCACTGGTTGTTTCTTCGCATGCAAATCGACGCGTATCAGCATCCGGTAGCCGTCAAACTTGATCTCGTATGACCAGTCGTCGCCAGGCGGCGCGGCGTCGATCAGCGTGGCCAGTTGAGGCTTGAGGGTGGCAGGCAGCGCTGCCTTCACGGCGCCCTGAATAGCAGGCGACGTAGCCAGCGTGCGCAGTGAGGTCGCAGTGCGGTTGGCGACGATATCGGTTTTCTTTGCGTCCCTGGCTTGGGCGTGGGTAGCCTGTGCGCGTTTGCGCGTGCGAACCGCACCGGCATTTGCACCTTTATCTGCACCGTTGTTACCGCTGCCTTTTTCTTTACCGTTGCCGTCCATCACGCTACCCGGCATACGCGCGAGCACATCGAAATCGGCTTCACTGCGCGCCGCATCATCGCGTTCCTTGATGAGCAGCCACTGTTCCTTGTCCCCACTACCGCGCATATGGCTGCGCACCAGCATCCAGCCGCCGTGCAACTTGTCGCCGTCCAGCGTGAATTTGAGCTTGCCTGCCTTGTAGCCCTCGTGCGCTTGCGCGAGCCCGCCATCGGGCGACCATGTACCGCGGTCCCATACGATCACCGAACCCGCACCGTAGTTACCCGGCGGAATCTCCCCTTCAAAGGAACCATATTCGAGCGGGTGATCTTCGACATGCACGGCGAGCCGCTTGACCGAGGGATCGAGACTCGGCCCCTTGGGCACTGCCCATGATTTCAGCGTCCCGTCGAGTTCGAGACGAAAGTCGTAGTGCAGGCGCCGTGCGTCATGTTCCTGAATGACAAAGGAAAGCGGCTGCGCCGACTTGCGTGGCGATGCGGCCTTGCGTGTGGCCTTGCCAGCGGGCTCCGGGGTCGCGTCGAAGCGGCGCTTGCGATGATAAGGATCGAGGCGATCACTCATGATGGCTGCTCGTTCGTCGGTTGTACTCCGTCGGTGGATGGGCTTTTAATCCAGTGCGAATCAATAGCGCTGCGAAAGTCGGGCATTGAAGGTAGATCGTCACAGCAGGCTTCGTCCATGCCGCCGGCCGTTAAGCGATTACACCCTCAGGCCGCGCTGCGTTTGCGGTGGCTCGTCTCTTTGCGCGCGGCAGTCGCGCGTGCTCGTGCGCCAGTTGCGGCACCTGTTCCACTCGCCCCACTCGCACGCCGCGTCGTCGCGGCTTTGCGGCGGGCGGGCGGCGATGCATCTTCACTGTCATCGTCGTCCTGCGCAGCCTGACTACGCGTGCCCGCTTTACCCTTACCGCGTCCAAGGCTGCGCTTGAGCAGATCCGACAGGTCCAGAATCTCAGCGGACTTGTGCGACTCGCGCGGAGTCTCGACATCCGTGATCTCTTCGGTTTTGCCCGCGCGGATCTTGCGATTGACCAGCGTCATGATGTCGTCGCGGAAGGTGTCGTGATAGCTCGACGGATCCCACGTGTCGCTCATGTCGTCGATCAGCTTTTTCGCCATATCAAGCTCACGCGCCGTCACACCCGCCTTTTTCGGATCCTCGGACGGCAGCTTCAATTCATCGTAGGCACGCACTTCCTCGGCCCAGCGCAGTGTATTGAGCGCCAGGACCGGCCCGACCGGAATCAGCGCGGCGAGGTGCTGCTTGTTATGCAGCACGACATTCGCCACGCCGATCTTGCCTGATGCCTTCAACGCCTCGCGCAGCAGCGCGTAGACCTTCTCGCCCTTGCGGTCCGGCGCGAGAAAATACGGAGTGTCGAGATAGAGGAACGAAATTTCGGGTGCATCGACGAAGGCGAGAATATCGACCGTCTGGGTGGATTCGGGATTCGCCGAGCGGATTTCATCGTCCGACAGCACGACGTACTTGTCCTTCTCGTACTCGAAGCCGCGCACGATGTTATCGCGCGTCACTTCCTTGCCGGTGCGCTTGTTGATCTGCCGGTAGCCGATCGGATCGATCGACCGCTTGTCGAGCAGATTGAAGCCGACTTTCTCCGACTGCGTCGCCGGGTAAAGTTGCACGGGCACGTGCACGAGACCGAAGCTGATCGCGCCCTTCCAGATCATGTGTGACATCGCGCACTCCTAAAGGCCCGGCCGGCTTCAGCTTGAGCCGGCCTGAACCTCTGACTAAGCAGCAAGCGTGCCACTCGATCCACGGTCAATCAGCCAGGGCGGTATCGGATGGTGCGCGCGCGTCCGCGCCCGCCTGGCCGAACACGGCTCAATCCGGCCTGAAATGCACGGCCTGTAACTCTTGCGTCAGGTTGGCAAAAGCTACGGCCTAACCCGGCTCACACGGGACCGCCGCAAAACCTCGAAAGCGCGCCCGACCGCCGCGCGTCGGTGGGCCGCTCAGCCGGTATGCCGGAAAGCGCTGGACGAAGCGTGCGATGGCGATCCGCGCCTCCAGTCGCGCGAGCGACAAGCCTGCGCATTGGTGAATGCCAAAACCGAACGCAAGGTGTCGATTCGGTTCGCGGCGGATATCGAAACGTTCCGGATCGGGGAACTGCTCGGGATCGCGATTAGCCGCACCGATGCACAGCGTTATGGGGGTCCCGCGCGCCACGGGCACGCCGCCAATTTCGGTATCGGCGGTCGTCATCCGGTTGCCAAGCTGATTTGAGCTCTCGAAGCGCAGGCACTCGTCCACCGCGCTATCAATCAACTGCGGATTGTGCTGCAACGCGGCTCGCTCGTCCTGCCACTCGCTCAACGTAACGAGTCCGTTGCCGATTAGATTGGTGGTCGTCTCATGGCCGGCGTTCAGAATGAAAATGCAGTTTTGCAGCAACTCCGTTTCCGACAACTGCTCGCCGTCCACTTCGCCTTGAATCAGGCGGGTCAGCACGTCATGCTGAGGATCGCCCGGCGCGCGCCGACGCCGCGCCACGAGGTCCTGCAGATAGGTCACGAAGTCGCTCACCGCGCGATTGCCGCGCTCCAGTTGCGCGGGACTCAGCGACGGTTCAAGCGCGCCAAGGATCGCCAGCGACCAGTCGCGCAGCGGCGCGCGCTCGGCGTGCGGCACGACCAGCAGATTGCCGATGATTTCCAGCGGGATCGCGGCCGCGAACTCTCCGATCAGATCGAGACCGCCCTGCTTCGCGGCGCGATCGAGCAGGCCGTCCACCAGGCGGATCAGGTCGGGTTCCATCGCGGCGATTGCACGCGCCGTCAGTGCGCCGGCAATCAGCTTGCGTACCCGCGTGTGCAGCGGTGGATCGTTGAACACGAGGCTCGTCGTGTGATGCTCGTAGAGCGGTGCGGCGCCGTATTTCGGCTTGAATTCGACGGTCTTGTCAGAGCTGAACGTTTTGGGATCGCGATACACCGCCTGCACGTCCTTGAAGCGCGTCAGAAAGAGAGAACCATCAGGCATACGCTTGATGGGTTCGTATTCGCGCAGCGCCCGATAGACCGGATATGGGTCCGCGTAAAACGCAGGCGTGAGATGCTGCAGATCGAAGTCGCGCGCGAGCGTGCGGCTTTGATCTGTGTTGGTGACCAGGCTCATGCGTGTCTCCATAGTTTTTAGCGGCGGCGCATCGTTCGAGGCATCAGTATGAACCGCCCGCCAGCGCAGTCGCACCGCGCGAACCGTTACAATAGCCGGATTTTCCGCGCGCGCCGCGCGCTCTTTCCTGCGACGTCATGAACCTCGTCATCCAAAGTCCCGCGCCCCTGTCCGCCGATCACCATAAGACGCTTGTCGCTCTCGCGCGCGGCGCGCACGCCACCGTCATCGACGACTTCGCGCTGCGCATCGCTAACGCCGATCCGTCCCAACGCGCTGATCTCGACGTGTACTGCGGCACGCATGCGCTGGATTTCGCGTTCGTGGAACCCAACCACTCGCTGGCCGATTTCGGCCTGGCCGCGATGGATATGGATTCGACATTGATCACGATTGAATGCATCGACGAGATCGCCGATTTCTGCGGCCTGAAGGCCGAGGTCGCGGCCATTACCGAAGCGTCAATGCGCGGGGAAATCAAGGATTTCAACGAAAGCCTCACGCGCCGCGTCGCGCTGCTCAAGGGTCTCGATGCAAGCGCGCTGGAACGGGTCTATGAGGAACGCTTGCGCCTGTCACCGGGCGCCGAGCGCATGCTGGCCGGCGTCAAGGCCGCGGGCCTGAAGACGCTGTTGGTCTCCGGCGGCTTTACCTTCTTCACCGAGAAGCTGAAGGCACGCCTTGGCCTCGATTTCACGCGCGCCAATACGCTGGAAATCGTCGACGGCAAGTTGACCGGCAAGGTGACAGGCGAGATTGTCAACGCGGACGTGAAAGCACGCACGCTGCGCGAAACTTGCGCGCAACTTGGCATTGAGCCGAGCCGGGCAATCGCGATGGGCGACGGTTCGAACGATCTGAAGATGATGGCCGCAGCGGGTCTTTCCGTGGCGTTCCGGGCCAAGCCGGTGGTGCGTGAAGCGGCCAGCGTCGCCTTCAACCATGTGGGGCTGGACGGCCTCTTGCGGCTATTCTGATTGCGACTGGCGATTGATGCGGGACCACGTCCCGCATCAATCGCGCACTGCGCTCCAAGCCGCTTAAGCGGCGAGCGTGCTCAGGCTATGCTCAAGGTCCGCCTGCAGATCAGTCTCTTCTTCAAGCCCAATATAAAACCGCACCAGCGTGCCGCGATTCGCCCATTGTGTGTCGCTGCGCATCGAGGCCATGTCGTACGGCATCACCAGACTGTGCGCCCCGCCCCAACTCCAGCCAATCGAAAAGAGCTCCAGCGCCTCGCAGAACGTATCCACTTGTGCCGGGCTATACCGCGCGTCGAACACAACTGAAAACAGGCCGCCCGCACCCGTGAAATCGCGCTTGTAGAACTCATGGCCGGGGCAGTCCGGCAGTGCCGGATGCAACACCGTGGCAATCTCAGGACGCGTCTTTAACCACTGAGCCAGCGCCAGCGCGCTGCGGTCGTGCTGCTCGAAGCGCACTTTCATGCTTGGCAGGCTGCGCAAGATTAGCGAGCAGTCATCCGACGACACGCCAACACCCATGCGCATGCGCGCAGCCTTCAGCTTCAGATGCAACTCAGGGTCGACGGTGATCGTCGCGCCCATCAATACATCGCCGCCACCGGACTGATACTTGGTCAATGCCTGCACCGAGATGTCGACGCCATGCTCGAACGGACGAAACGTAAGGCCCGCGGACCAGGTATTGTCGATCGCCGTGATGACGTTGCGAGCCCTGGCGGCGGCGGTGATCGCCTGCACGTCAGGGACTTCCATCGTCACCGAGCCGGGCGCTTCGAGCCAGATCAGGCGCGTATTGGGCTGAATCAGGTCCGCAATGCCCGCGCCGATCATCGGATCGTAAAAACGCGCGGTGATGCCGAAGTCCTTCGCCAGCCATTCGCCATGATCGCGATTGGGCGAATAGACGTTGTCCGGAATCAGCACATCGTCGCCGGCCTTGACGAGGCCAAAATACACATTGGAAATCGCTGACAAACCCGACGGCTGCAGCAGCGCCTGATTGCCCCCTTCGAGCGCCGCGAGACGCTGTGCCAGCGTGAGCGAAGTGGGCGTGGCGTGCAGGCCATAGCGCCATTGCGCGTCGTTGCGCCAGTCGAGCTCGCGCATCGTGGCGAGATCCGGAAAAACGACTGTCGAGGCACGCGCCACCGGCACCGCAAATGATTCGAAGCCCGGTGTGAGCTTGTCTTCCGCCCGTACGATGCGGGTTTGCAGACCGCGCTTAGGTTTGGATTGAGTCATGTCGTTTTCGGATAGGGGTGAAGCCGGCGGTTTGCCGGTCATTCGCCAGTAGTGAGATTGTTCACGCCGTTGACAGCCCGCGCTCCGCTTGCCGATTGCGCTGCTTGCCCCGCCGAGGACGCCGGGGTTTCAGGAGTTGCGCTAGCGGCCGGTGGCTCCATGGCAGGCGCACCAGGCGGCGGCACCGCTTGTCCGGCGGCAAGCGGATGAAGATCGAAAGCTTGCGGATCGGAGTCGTCGACGTTCATCCGGTCGCCCGCCACCGAGCCGTCAGCGGCGAACTTGCCGACCCAGTTGCCAGTGATGTGAGTGCCGTCGTTCGATTCTTCGACTTCGAGCGTGTCGCCGTCGCGATCGCCGGCAATCAGGATGACTTCTCCGGTATCGGTGAACTGATACTCGCCGTGCACGCCCGCCGGATCATCCGACTTCGGCCCAAGGCGTAGCACGATCTGCCGCTTGCCGAGCATGCCCGCATAGCGCGGAAACTTTGCAAATTCCGGGCTTGGTTTGAGCGGCAACTGGATCGGCGGCGGCGCAGCCAGTTCCTTGACCGCGTCGCTTTCGGCCCAAGCCTGCCCGGACGCCATC
>NZ_JBAURZ010000339.1:0-44966 GCF_049581445.1 Paraburkholderia sp.
GCGCTAGCATCGCGGCCGCAACCCATGCGGCGGCGTTCGTGCCAGCAGCGTCGCCACGTTCGTACAGGGCCACGCGGTAGCCTGCGCCAGCCAGACGCCACGCGACCAGCCGGCCGCACAGACCGCCGCCGAGGATGGCGAAATCCGGAGAAGTAGAGGTGTTCATCGCGGCCCCATCCACGCGCGCAATGCGAGCAGCGCATCATCAGCGACGCGGAAGCAAACGGGGTAATAAACTGAAGAATGAGCGGTCATCGTATCCTTTCCGTACGGCAAAAAGCGCACGTACCCAAGGACGAAACCGGCGGGCGAGGCCGGCCGGGCAAACGGCGCGTCCAGTGACGGACGCTGCCCCGGCGGGGAAATGGAAGACTGACTGACTTCCGGAAACTTCCCGCGCCGGTATTACCCGGATCGGGTGCAAAGGGTTTATCTCAGCCTCACCGCGGCGTGCAGCCGCGCGCAAAGCACCCCTGTTTCGTCGAAGGTCATTAGACCATAAAACGCGGCGCGCCAGCAAACCAGCAGGCGCACAGCGGGCGTGGCGCCAATTCGTGTGGCGACGCTCACCGCTCTGGCACAATGCCAGCAGAGGATGCCTGCACGACCAGACCAATTGATGCGGCCCCCGAAATTAATTTCCGCTTAAGGCGCTCGGGCCAGAATCGGCCAGAAGCTTGTCGAGCTTGTTGCCCGAACCTGACTTGCCATACCTTGCCTTGGCGCCGTGGACTGGCCGAAGTCGGACCAGTCCGCCGCGAACCGGTTCACGCGGCTTGATCCACACCATTTGGTCCATGTGGCCAGACGGCATCTGGATCGGACCGGAGCGGGGCAATTCAAGGCAAAGCAGGGCCAGCCCCAGGCCAACCCAAAACGGGCCAGCCCGGCGGACCGCCATTTCTTCAGGATGCTCATGACACCCAATATCACTACAGCCAGCGCGCCAGACCCAGACGACAAAGTCTCTGCCTGGAGTCTGATCAAGCCCTACTGGGTCTCTGAAGAATGGAAGATCGCGTGGGGGTTGCTCGTCACGATCATCGTGATCAACCTCGCCAACGTCTGGCTCAGCGTGAAGTTCAACACGTGGAGTGGCGAGTTCTACAACGCGCTGCAAGCCAAAAACGTCCACGAGTTTCCTCACCTGATGGGCGTGTTCTCGGTGATCGTGTTCGCGATGATCATCCTCTTTGTGTACGGCCGTTATCTGCGTCAGATGCTCGGCTTCCGCTGGCGCCAGTGGCTCACCACCCGCTACCTCGAAGAGTGGCTCGGTGATGGCGCCTTCTACCGCATCGAACGCGACCGCCTCGCCGACAACCCCGACCAGCGTATTAGCGACGACCTTCAGTCATTCGCGACCAGCACCCTGTCGCTGTCGCTCGATCTGCTCTCGACGGTCGTCACGCTGATTTCGTTCGTCACCATTCTATGGAGCCTTGCCGGTGCGCTGACCTTGAGCGTGGGCGGCATGCCGCTGGTGATTCCGGGCTACATGGTCTGGGTCGCCGCGCTCTACGCGCTGGGCGGCTCGTTCCTGATTCACAAGCTCGGCCATCCGCTCGTGTCGATCACCTATCAGCAGCAGAAAGTGGAGGCGGATTTCCGCTTCGGCCTCATCCGCGTGCGCGAAAACGCTGAACAGATTGCGTTCTACGATGGCGAGGCAACCGAGCGCGGCAACGCACACAACGTGTTCCAGCGCATTCGCGACAACTGGTGGCGCGTGATGAAGTACACCAAGCGCCTGAGCTTCGTGCTGAGTTTTTACGGTCAGATCGCGATTATCTTTCCGCTCGTTGTCGCCGCACCGCGCTATTTCGCCGGTGCGTTTACATTTGGTGTGCTGATGCAAATCCAGAACGCGTTTGGCACCGTCAGCGATTCGTTCTCGTGGTTCATCAACAGTTACGGCAGCCTCGTCGACTGGCGCGCTACCGTCAACCGTCTGCGCGAATTCAAACGCGTCGTGCACGCCTCGCATCTGAAGGAATCCGTCTCGCCGGCCACCGTGCACGGCGGCATTAACCTGCATTACGTCGATGCCGATGAACTCACCACCGGCGGTCTGACGCTTGCACTGCCGAACGGCGAAGCGCTCTCGCAGATCCGCGACATCTCCATCCAGCCGGGTTCGCGCTGGCTGGTGCGTGGCCCGTCGGGTTCGGGCAAGAGCACGTTGATGCGGGCGCTCGCAGGCCTATGGCCGTTCGGCGATGGCTCGATCGACGCACCCGTGAATGCACGCATGATGTTCATCCCGCAGCAGAGCTATATGCCAATCGGTACGCTGAAAGCAGCGCTCACCTACCCGTCCTCGGCGGACACCTACACCGACGACGAATGCCGCGAAGCGTTGCGTACCTGCCGCCTCGAAAATTATGTGGACCGGCTGGAAGAATCCACACACTGGGCGCGCGTGATGTCGCCGGGGGAACAGCAACGTCTCGCCGGTGCGCGCGTGCTGCTGCACAAGCCGGACTACCTGTTCCTCGACGAAGCCACCAGCGCGCTCGATGCCGCCAACGAAGCGGCCCTCTATCACCTCTTCACGCAGCGCCTGCCGAAGGCGGCGATCGTCAGCGTCGCGCACCGTGAATCGCTGGCTGCGTTCCATGAGGAGACGCTCGATGTCGAGCGCTCGGGTGAACCGGTTGCCGCATAAGTGGCCCGTCGCTTGACCCTGTGGTGCCGATCACCGGCGCCGGGTCGGGCATCGGTGCGGCGCTCGCCTGCCGGCATGCCGCGCCGCCGCCTACATTGATGCTGCACGCGCGCGGCGCTGAAACGGCGTCGCGCGTGGCTACATCCGCAAGGATCGCGGCCCGGGCACGGACGCTCGGATAACTCGCAAGCCGGACACCTTCCTCACCCCGCGCAACATCCTGAAATACGCGAGAACAGTTCGAAAGCATTTGCGAACCGTTCAAGCTGTTCAATGCTTTGAAAATGGCGCCAAGCGGCGACGATTTGACCTGCGGACCGAGAAGCCTCCGGCCCGCACGCCATCCACCGTTACCGGACTTCCCGCCATGTCATTCGATCGCCGCTTCAATCCTTTGACCCAACGACTCACGCGGATGAGCCGTTGCCTCACCCATCGCGCCGCCGCTCCGGCCATCGCGTTTGGAGCAGCCGCGCTGCTGCTCTCAGCAAGTGTGCAGGCCGCGCAGATAGCGCAAGCCGCCGAGCCGCCGAATGTCTGCCCGGCCCTGCAGCACATCGTCGACGCCCCCAACTTCAAGCAACTGCACGACGAACCGGCCGCGCAACTGCCGGGCGTCGCCAGTGCCGACGATTGCCGCGCCAACTCGCATGCGTACGACTGCCACTGGCGTGCGCATTGGGAAGCCGACGGCGTGGTCAGCGACCCGCTCGAAGAACTGGGCGCCGATATCGCAGCCTGTTTTCCGAACGTCGTGCATGACCTCAACACGCCGACGCGCCAGCACTTCGTCGTCACCAACGGTGACCGCCGTATCAACGTGACGGCAAGCGTGCAGGGTCCCAACGAGTTGCGTCTGCGCATCGCGCGTTGAGCCGGTCGTTCCTGCGCTTCACTCCCGACTGGACCCATCAAGGGATGGCATCGTGACCGCCTCGCACACATCGGTACTCTCCGTCGTTCCATGGACCACGAGGTTCGCATGGTCCATGGGATGGCGACGGTCTTGCTCATGGGCCGCAGCTGCTGCCGTGCTGTGCTTCGGACTCAACGGCTGCGCGTGGACCCTGATCACCGCAGCCGACGCCACGGGCTCCGTGATTCAGGCGGGCTATGCCATCGCGTCGAACTACTCGTCGCCGACCTTTGTCAACGGCCGGCCCGCGTCCCTCAGCGCGGTGTGCATCGAGGTGAACCAGACCGTGTCGGTCGGCGATTTCGTCCCTTCGTTGCAACTCGCGCTCGACCGGCGCGGCATCAGTTCGGACGTCTACAATCCGGGCACCTCGCCCGCGAGTTGCGAAGCGCGGCTCATCTACAACGCGTCGGTCGACTATGGACGGCGCTCGTTTAGCGACGACCCGGTGCAGTACCTCGCAGTGATCGACCTCACGTTGATCCAGCAGGGCCACATTCTCGTTACCGCGCGCTATCAGACTGGCGAGCTCGGCGTGGACCGTTTCTCGAATGCGTCGGTCAAGCTCAGCGGCATGATCGACAAGATGGTGGTCGATCGGACCGAATTGCGCCCGCAGACCATTCAGACTTCGCAGATCAACTGATGCGTACGGCACGCGCTACGTTGGGGTGTGCCGTGCGTCGATGCTTGCCTGCGTTTACCCGGGAAAGGTTTAGAAAGCATTGCACGCTACCCGCGCTGAGACGTATCTCTTAACATCGGCGCAATGAACCAATCCATTCTGGTCGTCGACGACGACCCCGTCGTGCGCGATCTGGTGCGCGAATATCTACAGGGCCGCGGCTACTCCGTCTCCGTGCTCGAACATGGCATGGCCTTGCAGCGCATGCTGCAGAACGAGCGGCCCTCGCTTGTCGTGCTCGACATCATGATGCCGGAGCTGGACGGCATCAGCGCGCTGCGTGCGCTACGTCTTGCCGGTGACGATATCCCCGTCATCCTGCTGACTGCGCGCGCCGATGTGATTGACCGCGTCATCGGTCTCGAACTCGGTGCGGACGATTATCTCGGCAAGCCGTTCGAACCCAGCGAACTGGTCGCGCGCATTCGCACTGTGCTGCGGCGTCGTGGCGCTATTGCACCCGGTGCGCCGGAAAACCGTGCACCGTATCGCTTCGGTCGTTTCGAGGTGAACTTCCCGGCGCGCGAATTGCGCCGCGACGGCGAACGTATCTCGCTGCGTTCGAGCGAATTCGCCATGCTGAAGGTCTTCGTCACGCATTCCATGACGGTGCTCACACGCGCGCAACTGCTGGAGAAGCTGCACGGCAATAGCGAAGCGCACCGCAACCGCAGTCTCGACGTATCGATCTGGCGGCTGCGTCGGCTGATCGAGGTTGATCCGTCCGAGCCGCGTTACGTGCAAACGGTCTGGGGACGAGGTTATGTGTTCGTGCCAGATGGAGAGATCGGCGCCGCTGAGCGCTGCGCGCCTGCGTTGCCCGACGCTTAGTGAGTAGGTTTGGGCCTCGGCGGTACGCCGAAGTACAGAGGGGCTGACACAGCAAATCGCAGAGTCAGTTACCGGCCTGGTCGCTTGGTCGCCTGGTCGCCTGGTCGCCTGGTCGCCTGGTCGCCTGGTCGCTCAACTATTGAACGACACGGCGCGCCGCTCACCCAGCGAGCGCGGCGCACCCGCAGCGAAATCCATCAAAACGTCAGCACGCTCAGGAACATCCGCTGCAGCCAACCCACCGTCGTTGCATCGCTGACGATGCCCTTGCCGGCCTGTTCGATGCGCGCGTTCGCTACCTTGCTCGACGACACGTAGTTGCCTGCTTCGATGTCCTTAGGATTGACGATACCGGAAAGCCGCAAGCGGTCGTTGTTGCCGTTCATTGCAATCACCTTCTCGCCCGACACCAGCAGATTGCCAGTCGGCATGGTGCCGATCACTGTGACCGCCAGCGTGCCGGTCATGCCGTTAGTGTCCGTCATCGCGCCCTGCCCCTTGAAATCCGTGGCGGCGGACCCGATGTTGAACAATCTCGCCAAACGCGCAGCCGTGCCGGTAGACTGATCCGCAGCAGTCGCAGTGATGTCGCTGTCGCGGGTCGCCGTCGTATTGGCACTACTGTTGCCGCTATACGACTCGGACAGGCGAATCGTCAGCACATCGCCGATATGCTGGGCGCGCGGCGTTTCATAAAGCAACAGCGACGAACCAGCCTGATAGATCGCCCCTTGCGTATTCACGTTGAGCGGCGCGGTCACGAGCGGCGGCAGCATCGGCGTGTCCACGATCGACGTCTGATGGCCCGCGCAAGCTGCAAGGCTCAGTGCGGCGCCGAGCGCAACAGTAAGGCGTAACGGTGTCATAGAAATTCCTCCGCCAATGCGTTGACGGCACAAATTGAGTGGCCCATGCAAGGTGCGTATCAACCGGCGTCGGCGCTGCTCGCCTGCCACTGGCGCACGAGCGACTTCACAAAAGCGTCGGGGTCTTTCAGAAGATAGGTCAGCGTGCCGTTATGACTGGCCGGCAAAAAGCACAGCGTGATCGAGCTCACGGCGTTTTCCCATACATAGACGGGAACCGGACTGCTGCCCGCCGACAGGTTCCTCGTCATGAGTTGCGGCGGTCCGTAGCGAGCCGCTAGCGCATCGCGCAAATCGGCGGCCGTGAGGTCATCGATCACGAACGACATTTCGTAGAGGCGCAACGCGGTCTGCCCGTCTCCGCGCGCAAAACGCAGCACATGCTCCTGTGACGGCGCGCCGTCCACGACGGCCTGCGAGAGCGCCCAGCGCTCGGCCGTGCGATGCGCCCACCGGCACGCCACCGTCAGACTCTCGCTCGTCTTCAGACTCATGCCGAGTTCGCCCGCCAGCATGTCCGTCTCGCAGACCGGCACGCTGCCGATCGGCGTCGCCCGCACAGACGAACCCGCGCGAAATTCATCGAGCGTGATGCCCAGGGCGATGCCGCGAAAGGCGAATGGCGCATCAGTTGCATGCTTGTGCGCGTCGGCCGCGATACGTTTCGACGCAAGTGCGTCGTGCACCGCGGAGTCCGCGTAAGCAGCGGATACCGTGAAGCTCAGTAAGGTCCCGGCGAACAGGGCCGCCAACGCAGTAGCAAATCGCCTACCGCCGCGGCTGCCCCCGCGCATTCCAGAACAGTGACGGAAACAGCCAACCGGGCGACAACCCGGGCGGCCAACCGGGAAGCTGCGACGCGCACGGACGAACGGTCGGGCGTTCATGATTCAATCGAGCGCTGACGCGCAAGCGTTGAACGGCGTGGCGGCGGCGTGCCCGACCATCGGCACGATATCGAGCGTTGCCGCCGTCAGCCGGCACGGCAGTGCGGCTATGCCGCAGCCGCCGATGGGCAGGAGCGCAGCGCCGAGCGCCAGCCAGCTCGCGGCGCGCAAACACCGCTTGAAAACACGCAAAATCGACACAGGCGCTCCCAATGCGTCAGGCAGTCGTATTGACATGGTTGCCGACCAGACCACTCGGCAATGCGGGCACGGCCGAGTCAGACGGCTGCGATTCCGGCTTGGCCGTCGTCTCAGGCGCAGCGGCCGGCCGTTCGCGCGGGACGGGCGGGAAAGTGGTAGGGCGGAGATTGTTCTGGACAGTCATGAGGTGCCTCGCGTGACGTTGGGTGGTCCGATTCGATTGCCGCAACATCGAAGGCACGGTGGTAAGGACCGGACCGTGAGCCGAAGAATTGCGGCGGCGATGTACTACAGGCCGAATCATCACGCGGTGAGGCGAGCCACGAAGCATGAAGGAACGCGCGGTTTTCAGCGGTGCTTACGAGCCGTTTCTATCCGACGCAAATTCTTTCCTCAGAGGGATAGAAAGTAAGCAAAAGCAGGCGTGATGCATCCCTTAATCCGCAATTTATATTGCCAAGTTTAAGTCTGGGGATTAGCTGGTTAGCCTTACGCGGTAAGGTGTCCAGCGCCCCGCGCGCTAGCTGGTGCCGAGCCTGGCGGGGTTGCGTAAGTGTTGGTAAGAAAACAGTGAGCCTGTTGCCGTGCGCGCCAGTCTAAAATTTCGAGATGAATCCACAGGTCCTTATCGTCGACGACGACCCGGTCGTACGCGATCTGCTTTGCCGCTTTTTGCAATCGAACGGGTTCGACGCTTCCGTGCTCCACGACGGCACGCATTTGCAACGCCGCCTCGAACGAGAGCGGCCCTCGGTCGTTGTGCTCGACATCATGATGCCGAACACCGACGGTCTGCGCGCGCTCACTGCGCTGCGCGCCGCCGGTGACGACATTCCGGTGATCTTCGTGACCGCGCGCGGCACTGTGGCGGACCGCATCGTCGGTCTGTCGCTCGGCGCAGACGACTATCTGACCAAACCGTTTGACCCGCGTGAGCTGCTCGCCCGCATCCAGACGGTCTTGCGCAGGCGCGGTCCGTCCACCACCAGCGCGCCGGAAGCACGCAAGCCGTATCGCTTCGGCCCGTTCGAACTCGACTTCGCCACCCGCAGCCTGTCGCGCGACAGCACGCGTCTCGCGTTGCGCGATAGTGAATTCGCGCTACTGAAGATTTTCGTCAACAATCCGTACAAAGTGCTCTCACGCGTGCTGATCCACGATCTGGTCCATCGCGACAATCTCGCCTTTCGCGACCGAAGTCTGGATGTGCCGATCTGGCGTCTGCGTCGCGTGATCGAAGACGATCCCTCCACCCCCTGCTATGTGCAGACGGTGCGCGGCAAGGGTTACGTGTTCGTGCCCGACGCCGACGGCACCCCCTTCTCCATCGAGGGCGCGGTGGACTCATGAAAAACCCGTTGAACACGCTATTCGGCAGAATGGCGTTGCTCTCGACGGCGGTATTGTTGGCAATTCAAGCCGGCTGGTTCGTCCTGGTCGTGATGCAGCCGCCTCATCATGAGGTGGACGGATTTGCGCGCGGCATTCTGCTGATGCTGCAGGCGGCCAATGGCGAACCGGTGCAAGGCGCCGACCTCGCACCCGCCATGCGCGTGCACCTGGTGCCGACGTGGAATATGCCGAGCACCATCCATTTGCATCAACCGACTGAACGGCAGTTCCTCGAACTCAGCCAGCATTTGCAAGCCCGCATGCCGGCCGGCACTTTGATCGAGGTGGATGATGCGCGGCCGCCCCGGTTATGGGTGCGCTACCCAGGCAAATCGATGTGGATCGTGGTGCCGGTGGACATTCCCCCACGCCCGCGCTTCATCATCGAAACCGTATCGATGCTGCTGGCCGCGCTGATCCTTTCGCTGCTCGCCGTGTGGCAGATGCAACGGCCGCTGTCGCGCGTCGCGCTTGCTGCGCGTGCCTTCGGCGCGGGCGGACGTCCCGAGCCGGTGAACGTGCAGGGGCCGCGCGAGTTGCGCGATCTGATCGGATCGTTCAACGACATGATGCGGCGTCTAAACGAAGCCGGCGACGATCAGGCCGTGATGCTGGCGGGTGTTGCGCACGATCTGAAGGCGCCGCTGACGCGCCTGAAGTTGCGCGCCAGCGTGCTGGTGGCGGAAAACGAACGCGCCGGACTGATCCGCGATGTCGACTCGCTGACCAATATCGTCCAGCAGTTCCTGGAGTTTGCCGGACAGGCGGCGGATGCCGGGCCGCCTGTCAGCGTCGAAGCCTTCCTGCGCGAACAGTTCTCCTCCACTGATACCGCTGAAACGGGCAATAGCACCGATGGCAACGACAGTGATGACAGCGCCGACGTCCCCCTGTTTCGCCTCGATCTGCGGGCCGGCCCGCAATTCACGCTGCCACGCACGCTGCTCGACCGACTCGTGACGAACCTGGTGGACAACGCCCTCGAGCATGGCACGCCGCCGGTCGAGATCGTGACGGAGCGTGACGACCAGCATTGGCTGATCAGCGTCCGCGATCATGGGCCAGGTATCCCGGACGACCGGATCGCTGCTGCGATGAAACCGTTTGTCCGCCTCGACGCGGCGCGCGGCGGTGAAGGCCATTGCGGCCTCGGGCTCGCGATCGTCTCGCGCCTTGCTTTGGATCGCGGCGGACGCTGCGATGTCCACAACCATCCGAGCGGCGGCTTGAGCGTGCGCATCGCCCTGCCATGTCTGCAGCTCGAAGACTGAGCGTCTACGGGCGCTTACGCGACCTTACCGGGCAAGCAGCGCCGCTCCTGGCGCACGTATAGTTCGCCCCGGCCTCCTCGATGGCCTCCCTCTTCGGTCCGCCACACGCTTGTGTGGGCGGGCCGCTTTTTCTTCAACTGTCGTGAGTGCACTGGGGCGACGTGTACCGGCGCGCCTAGATGACAAGCCGGTCGTGCAAGGCGTCGATGGTGGATTGCGATAAGCCCAGGCCCATGGTGAGGTAGCTTGTCATGGTGCCGTAGCTCGCTTGCACCTGGTCGAAGCCAGCCTGCAGAAAACTCTCCTGTACGCCGAAGAGCGGTGCGTCGAGCGTGGCGGCAGCGGCCCCGTTTTGTGTCTGCGCCGCCGCGATCTCGACCTTGATCGTCTCGGCGGCGTAGGCATTCGTCAAAAGATAATCCTGCATGATGATGTCGAGCGGCACGTTCGCGATGCTAAGCAAAATGGCCGCAACCCAGCCGGTGCGATCCTTGCCTGCCTGCGAGTGAATCAGTTGAACACCGTCGGCGCTCGCGAGTTGCGTCAGCAACGAACCGTAGCCCGCGCGCTGCGCTGTGCCGGTCACGTAGGCGCGCTCGGCCGCCTCCATCCACGCCATGGCGCCACCTTGCAGATCGGGCGGCGGCACCGTCTGGTCACTCTGGCCAAGCACGTTGATATTCACGTACACCGCGCCGGTGGGCATCACATCGGCGCTGCGGGACGTCTCACCCGGTGTACGCAGATCGTAGACGCTCGCAATGTTGAGCGTGTCGATTACCGCCTTGTCGGCTGGACTCAAGGTCAATGCATTCGAGCGATAGAACATGCCGCGCCGCACCTGCCGGCCATCGACGGTCGGATAGCCGCCACCCGCGCCGCCGATGTCGCGAAAGTTGTTCACCGAAGCGAGCCGCGGGGTGTCCGGTACGTTGGACGAAATACCGCCACCGCCGCAGGCCGACAGCAACGTGCTGCCGAATCCCGACAGCAGCCATGCGCTGGCCGCACCCTTCAGGAAGGCGCGACGCGGGCCGGGTTCACCATTTCGGACATTTAGGGGCGGAGACACCATGCCGGAGCGGGTCGCACGTGAGCGAACTGTCGCAGAGAAATCCATTGAATGTATTGGTAAGGGGCGCAGTCGCCTCAGGACGGAGGGAAGGCATATAACCATGAGCGCCGCGTCGAAGTGTACCCGTCAAAAATCACGGGCGGGTTACATCGTAGGAGTCGGTAAGAATCTGAAATTAGCTCCCGTACCCCGGTGCATACCCGTCAGTCAACCTGCGACACGACCGGCGTGGTTTTTTGGTCCAACTGGTCCGCGTATGGTACGGGGTCGTAAAATAGCGACGCAACAGGGTGCATCCGCCCGAAGACCGCAATAATCTTGCATGGCACCAGAGTGAGCAACGCTGGTCGACAGGAGAGGGGATGGCGTCATTTCAGTGGTTCACGGAGTTGACGACGCGCGAGCGCCGCACGCTCTACGCGGGCTTCGGCGGGTACGCCGTCGACGCGTTCGACTTCATGATCTACTCGTTCCTGATCCCCACGCTGATCGCCACCTGGGGCATGACCAAAAGCGAAGCGGGCATGATCGCGACCAGTTCGCTGATCTCGTCAGCGATTGGCGGCTGGCTCGCTGGCATTCTGGCTGATCGCTACGGGCGCATACGGGTCCTGCAATGGACCATCGCCACCTTCGCGGTCTTCACCTGCCTGTCAGGCTTTACCCATTCGTTCTGGCAACTGCTCACCACGCGCACGCTGCAGGGCATCGGCTTTGGCGGCGAGTGGTCGGTGGTGACCATCATGATGGCCGAGACGATTCGCTCGCCTCAGCATCGCGCGAAGGCCGTGGGTACGGTGCAGAGCAGCTGGTCGTTCGGCTGGGCTGCGGCGGCGATCATCTACTGGGCGTCGTTCGCGCTGCTGCCGGAACAGTACGCCTGGCGTGCCTGCTTCTGGGTAGGACTGCTGCCTGCCTTGTGGATCATCTATATTCGCCGCAACGTGAGCGACCCGGACGTTTTCCTCGCCACGCGCAAGGCGCGCGAGAGCGGTGTCGAGACCGCCCACTTCCTGCAGATCTTCGCCGGTCCTCACCTCAAGACCACGCTACTCGGCAGCGTGCTGTGCACCGGCATGCTGGGCGGCTACTATGCGATCACCACCTGGCTGCCCACGTATCTGAAGACCGTGCGACATCTGTCCGTATTCAACACCAGCGGTTACCTGATCGTGCTGATTATCGGGTCGTTCACCGGCTATATCGTCGGGGCGGTCTTGTGCGACAAGATCGGCCGGCGCGCCTCGTTCATCCTGTTCGCGATTGGCTCGTTCGTGCTTGGCATGGTCTACACGATGCTGCCCGTCACCAACAGCACCATGCTGCTGCTTGGGTTTCCGCTTGGCATCGTGGTGCAGGGGATTTTCGCCGGGGTCGGCGCATATCTGTCGGAGCTCTATCCCAATGCGATTCGCGGCTCCGGTCAGGGCTTTTGCTACAACCTCGGGCGCGGGCTTGGCTCGTTCTTCCCAATTCTCGTTGGTACGCTTTCGCAGTCAATGACGCTCGTCAACGCCATGGGGCTCGTCGCTGGCTCAGGCTACTTGCTGGTGATCGCCGCCGCGTTGTGCCTGCCCGAAACCCGGGGCAAGGCGCTGCCGGCGACGGGCGCCGCATCCTGAACGGCCGGGCACAAATATGAATACGATCGTTTTAGGCGGCGGAGTAATTGGCGTGGCCACCGCGTTCTATTTGCGTGCTCAGGGGTGCGAGGTCACGGTTATCGAGTGTGAGCCGGACGTTGCGCTCGCCACCAGTTTCGGCAACGCCGGCGTGATTGCACCTGGCTACGTGACGCCATGGGCCGCGCCGGGGATGCCGACGAAGATCCTCAAATATCTTTTCAAGCCAGCGTCGCCGCTGATCTTCCGGCCGACGTTCGACCCCGCCCAATGGCGCTGGATCGCACGCTGGCTGCGCGAATGCGACCTCGAACGTTTCCGTGTGAACAAGCAGCGCATGCAGCGCATTGCGTACTACAGCCGTACTTGCCTGCATGAATTCCGCTCGCGTTACCCGTTTGACTACGGCCGCAGTCAGGGCTATCTGCAACTCTTTCGCAGCGAGTACGACGTGGAACTGGCGCAGCCTGCGCTGGCCGTGCTCCGTGATGGGGGGATCGTGTTTCAGGAAATGAGCCCTGCGCAATGTGTGGATATCGAGCCCGGCTTGCGCTGGGCTCGCGAAACGCCCGTGTCAGGGCTTTATCTGCCGGACGATGAGGCCGGCGATTGTGCCCGCTTCACTCGTGAATTGCGGGCGATCTGTGAGAACCATGGTGTGTTGTTTCGCTTTGATACCCGGGTGACGGGACTGGATGTTCAAGGCGGTACAGCGCGCGGCGTGCGGATCGAGGGTGAGCGTGGCGGCGAGACGTTAGCTGCAGATGCAGTAGTGGTTGCGCTCGGCGTGGATAGCGCGGCATTACTGGCGCCACTTGGCGTGAAGGTGCCCCTCTATCCCGTCAAGGGATATTCGGCGACTCTGCCTGTGATCGACGACGAGAAGGCGCCGCGCGCTGCGTTGATGGATGAGTCTCTCAAGACGGCTATCACCCGGTTTGGCCGCAATCTGCGGGTCGCTGGGACGGCTGAACTCGGAAACCGGCAATCGACGCTGCGAGAACAGGCATTGCAGACGCTGCTCAAGGTACTCGACGACTGGTTTCCTCATGCGGCCAAGCCGAATTCCGCGCACTTCTGGGTCGGCCGCCGGCCGATGACACCGGATGGCGCGCCTTTACTCGGCGCTTCTGGCGTTGAGGGGCTCTGGCTGAACGTGGGGCATGGGTCGACGGGATGGGCGATGTCGATGGGGTCTGGGCGGGTAGTGTCTGAACTGGTGGTGGGGCGGACGCCGGAGATTGACCTGGAGGGGCTCACTGTTGAACGGTATCGGCGGCGATAGACTGGCTTGCGTGCCGCTAGTGGTGGTTCGTGATTCGTGGCTGCCGCCTTTTCGCACTCTGTGCGCAGTCCGTTAAATCCGCAGTCGGCGCCTATCTGCCTGCGTTCTGACTCCGGTTCGCCAGATTACTTCTCTCCTCCGATCGCCGCACTCGCTAACGCCCGATACCGGGCGCCGTGTCGCGCCAAGGTACTCGAATACAAGATCAGTGATTCGAAACGGGCCGTCAGGTTCGGGTTGGGCCGCACCGGGTGGTTAACTGCGCCCGCTTCGCGGCCAAAGCGCGCTAGCGTGATGTGCGGTCGGAAGGCGCGCGCATCCACGGGTAAGCCGAGGTCGATCATCAGCGAACGGATTCGCCAATCCAGTTTCACCAACGCGTCAGTCATTGCCAAGGTCGCCACCGTCAGACGTGGATGTGCGGCACCTGGCCAATGTTCAATGCCCGTTACCCCGGCGGTTTCGAGCGGCGCGTCTTGCTCCGCCAACCTCTCAGCGAGCGCGTCACACCGAGCCACGGTGAGCGAACCGATAAACGTCATCGTCAGATGCAACTGCTCATACGGCACGCGACGCGCGCCGGTTGGCACCTCAATCGCAGCAAGCGCATGGCGCGTCGCCGCGTCGGGAGCCAGTGCAATAAAGCAGCGCTGCCATATGCCGTCCATCGGTGTCTCATTCGCTTGCATCGTGTTTCACCCTCTCCTCGTCAAGCGTCCGCTCCCGTAACAGTATCTCAAGCTTCGTGACCATCGATCGCGTGGCATTGATGCGCGTAACACTGTCTTGACGTCACACCCGCGCCGCCGCGGCCGACACCGCACCGGCTCTGTCGCCCGTAATTCCACGCTCCAAAAGAAAAGCCGGGTCACCCTTACGGGTGCCCGGCTTTGGGTACTGCCTTGTCGTCTCCACCTCTTCCTGCAAACAGTGGTCAGCCCGCGTTCATCGTCACGGGCTGGACAAACACTTAGCGCGGCAGATCCGAATGTCCCATCAGGAACGCGTCGACCGAGCGCGCGCACTGGCGCCCTTCACGGATCGCCCACACGACCAGCGACTGCCCGCGACGCATGTCGCCTGCAGTGAACACCTTGTCCACCGAGGTGTAGTACGCCTTGTCGCCTTCCGTCGAGGCGCGCACGTTGCCGCGCACATCCTTGTCGACGCCGAACGCTTCGAGCACCGGCGAGACCGGCTGCGTAAAGCCCATTGCCAATAACACAAGGTCAGCCTTCATTTCGAATTCGGAGCCCGGCACTTCCTGCATCTTGCCGTCCTTCCATTCGACGCGCACCGCAATCAGCTTTTCAACCTTGCCGTTCTTGCCTTCGAAGCGCTTGGTCGCCACCGACCAGTCGCGCCCGCAGCCTTCCTCGTGCGAGGACGAGGTGCGCAGCTTGACCGGCCAGTACGGCCACACCAGCGGCTTGTTCTCTTCTTCCGGCGGTTGCGGCAGCAATTCAAACTGCGCGATGTCTTTCGCGCCGTGACGGTTGGAGGTGCCGACGCAGTCGGAACCCGTATCGCCACCGCCGATCACCACCACATGCTTGCCCTTGGCCAGCAGTTGTCCCGGAACCTTATCGCCCGCGTTGACCTTATTCTGCTGCGGCAGGAATTCCATCGCATAGTAGATGCCTTCCAGCTCGCGGCCCGGCACCGGCAGATCGCGCGGTGTTTCCGAACCGCCCGTCAGCACGACTGCGTCGAACTGCTCTTTCAGTTCGTCCGGCGTGACGGTTTCCTTCGCCGTGTTGGCGATGTGCCCCGGCAGCGGATCCTTGCCGATGAACACGCCCGGGCGGAACGTCACGCCTTCGGCTTCCATCTGACGCATGCGGCGATCAATCAGCCACTTTTCGAGCTTGAAGTCGGGGATGCCATAACGCAGCAGCCCACCAATGCGATCGTTCTTTTCGAAGACGGTCACATCGTGCCCCGTGCGCGCCAGTTGTTGCGCAACGGCGAGACCGGCGGGGCCGGATCCGACCACGGCGACCTTCTTGCCGGTCTTGTGCTTGGCCGGCTGCGGTGCGACCCAACCTTCGGTCCAGGCCTTGTCGATAATCGCATGCTCGATCGACTTGATGCCAACCGGGTCGTCGTTGATGCCAAGCGTACACGCCGACTCACACGGTGCCGGACAAATGCGCCCCGTGAACTCCGGGAAGTTGTTGGTGGAGTGCAGCACTTCGATCGCGTTCTTCCAGTCCTGATGGAACACCAGGTCGTTGAAGTCCGGGATGATGTTGTTCACCGGGCAGCCGTTATTGCAAAACGGAATGCCGCAGTCCATGCAACGTGCGCCTTGAATCTTCGCGTCGTCGTCGGACAGCGCCGCGACGAATTCCTTGTAGTGCTTCACACGCGTGAGCGGAGCTTCATACGCCTCGTGGCGGCGTTCGAACTCGAGAAAACCGGTTGCCTTGCCCATGTGGTTCTCTTATCTATCTGTACAGGTGGGGAATCGTCACCCGCCGCACACGAGGGCGGCGGGTACATCTAGGGGATTTCGTTGCTTGCTGCGAATTACGCGGCGAGCACTTCGCTCTTCGCCTTCTTCGCGGCCATTTCGCCGAGCGCGCGCTTGTATTCCGTCGGGAACACCTTCACGAACTGGCGGCGCGACGCATCCCAGTTTTCGAGCAGCGCCTTCGCACGCGGCGACCCGGTGAACTGGAAGTGACGTTCGATCAGCCCCTTCAGCACTACCTCGTCGGTTTCGTTCGCGTGCCACAGGCCCTTGTCGACCGTGCGTTCCTGTTCGGCCTGTTGCAGTACCGGATCGAGCGCGACCATCGACTTGTTGCACTTGCCGGCGAAGCTGTTGTCCGGATCGAACACGTAAGCGATGCCGCCCGACATGCCGGCTGCAAAGTTACGGCCGGTTTCGCCGAGCACGACGACCGTGCCGCCCGTCATGTATTCACAACCGTGATCGCCGGTGCCTTCCACCACTGCCTTCGCACCCGAGTTACGCACGCAGAAACGCTCGCCTGCGACGCCGCGGAAGAACGCTTCGCCTTCGATCGCGCCGTACATCACCGTGTTGCCGCAGATGATGTTCTCTTCCGACTTGCCGCGGAAATCGTTGGTCGGACGAATGATGATGCGGCCACCCGACAGACCCTTGCCGACGTAGTCGTTGCCGTCACCGACCAGATCCAGCGTGACGCCTCTCGCGAGGAACGCGCCGAAACTCTGGCCCGCCGTGCCCTTCAACTGGATATGAACCGTGTCATCAGGCAAGCCGTCGTGGCCATACTTCTTCGCGATCGTGCCGGACAGCATCGCGCCCACTGTACGGTTCACGTTACGCACCGGCTGGATGAACGAGACGTGCTCGCCCTTCTCAATCGCAGCCTTCGCCTTTTCGATCAAGGTGTGATCGAGCGCGCGATCGAGGCCGTGATCCTGCACGTCGACGTGCTTGCGAGCCACTTCTTCCGCAACCTGCGGCAGATAGAACACGCGCGAGAAGTCGAGACCCTTCGCCTTCCAGTGCTCGATGCCCTTCTTCGTATCGAGCAGTTCAGCGTGACCGATCAGGTCTTCGAACTTGCGGATACCCAGTTGCGCCATGATTTCGCGCACTTCTTCTGCAACGAAGAAGAAGAAGTTGACGACGTGCTCCGGCTGACCCTGGAATTTCGCACGCAGCACCGGATCTTGCGTCGCAACGCCGACCGGGCAGGTGTTCAGATGGCACTTGCGCATCATGATGCAACCCTGCACGACGAGCGGCGCCGTCGCGAAGCCGAATTCATCCGCGCCGAGCAGCGCGCCGATCACGACGTCGCGGCCGGTCTTCATCTGACCGTCGGCCTGCACACGGATGCGGCCACGCAACTGGTTGAGCACCAGCGTTTGCTGGGTTTCAGCGAGGCCGAGTTCCCACGGCGTGCCGGCATGCTTGAGTGAGGACAGCGGCGATGCGCCCGTGCCGCCATCATGACCGGCGATCACGACGTGGTCGGCCTTCGCCTTCGCCACACCAGCGGCCACCGTGCCGACGCCTGATTCCGACACCAGCTTGACCGAGATGCTGGCCGCCGAGTTGGCGTTCTTCAGATCGTGGATCAGTTGTGCCAGATCTTCGATCGAGTAGATGTCGTGGTGCGGCGGCGGCGAAATCAGACCCACGCCGGGCACCGAGTAGCGCAGCTTGCCGATGTAGTCAGACACCTTGTGACCCGGCAGCTGACCGCCTTCGCCGGGCTTCGCGCCCTGCGCCATCTTGATCTGGATCTGATCAGCCGAGGCGAGATATTCCGCCGTCACGCCGAAACGGCCCGACGCCACCTGCTTGATCTTCGAGCGCAGCGAATCGCCCGCCTTCAGCGGAATGTCGACGATGACCTCGTCGCCGATCACCGACTTCATTGTGTCGCCAGTCTTGATCGGAATACCGCGCAATTCGTTGCGGTAACGGTTCGCATCCTCACCGCCTTCGCCCGTGTTCGACTTGCCGCCGATGCGGTTCATCGCCACAGCCAGCGTAGCGTGAGCTTCCGTGCTGATGGAGCCGAGCGACATGGCGCCCGTCGCAAAACGCTTGACGATTTCCTTCGCCGATTCCACTTCGTCGAGCGGGATCGCTTTGGTCGGGTCGAACTTGAACTCGAACAGGCCGCGGAAGGTCATATGACGCTTCGTCTGATCGTTGATCAGATGCGCGTATTCCTTGTACGTCTGATACGAGTTGCTGCGCGCCGAGTGTTGCAGCTTGGCGATCGCATCCGGCGTCCACATGTGTTCTTCGCCGCGCACGCGATAGGCGTACTCGCCGCCAGCGTCGAGCATGCTGGCGAGAATCGGGTTGTCGCCGAACGCGTCGCGATGCAGACGAATCGCCTCTTCCGCAACGTCGAACAGGCCAATGCCGCCCACCTTCGACGAGGTGCCGCGGAAGTACTTCGACACCAGGTCTTCAGCGAGACCCACCGCTTCGAAAATCTGCGCGCCGGTGTATGACATGTAGGTCGAGATGCCCATCTTGGACATGACCTTCTGCAGGCCCTTGCCAACCGCCTTCGTGAAGTTGTAGACCGCCTTCTCCGCCGACAGGTCGCCCTTCATGCCGGCGGCCAGTTGGGCCAGCGTTTCCATGGCGAGGTACGGGTGCACGGCTTCCGCGCCGTAGCCCGCGAGCAGTGCGAAGTGGTGCGTTTCACGCGCGGAACCGGTTTCGACGACCAGACCCGCGCTCGTGCGCAGACCGTGCTGCACGAGGTGCGTGTGGATCGCGGCGGTGGCGAGTAGCGCCGGAATCGCGACGTTATCGCGGTCGGTCCTGCGGTCCGACACGATCAGCATGTTGTAGCCGGACTTCACCGCATCGACGGCTTCCGCACACAGCGACGCGAGACGCGCTTCGATGCCTTCCTTGCCCCAGGCCACCGGATAGCAGATGTTCAGTTCATACGAACTGAACTTGCCGCCCGTGTACTGATCGATCGCACGGATCTTCGCGATGTCCTTGAAGTCGAGCACCGGCTGCGACACTTCGAGGCGCATCGGCGGGTTGATGTTGTTCGTGTCCAGCAGGTTCGGCTTCGGACCGACGAACGACACCAGCGACATCACCATGTTTTCACGGATCGGGTCGATCGGCGGGTTCGTGACTTGCGCGAACAGTTGCTTGAAGTAATGGTAGAGCGTCTTGTTCTTGGTGGACATGACCGCCAGCGGCGAGTCGTTGCCCATCGAGCCGACGGCTTCTTCACCGGCTTGCGCCATCGGCGCCATCAGGAACTTGAGATCTTCCTGCGTATAGCCGAACGCCTGCTGGCGATCCAGCAAGGCCGCGGCTTCGCGGCGTTCCGTGACGACGTCTTCGGCCTTCGGCTCGATTTCGTCGAGCTTGATCCGGACCGCGTCAATCCAGCTCTTGTACGGCTTGGCGTTAGCGAGGTTGTCCTTAAGTTCCTTGTCGTCGATGATGCGGCCGTGTTCCATGTCGATCAGGAACATCTTGCCCGGCTGCAGACGCCACTTCTTGACGATCTTCGATTCGGGAATCGGCAACGTGCCGGCTTCCGACGCCATGATCACGAGGTCGTCGTCGGTGACGATGTAGCGCGCCGGACGCAGGCCGTTACGGTCGAGCGTCGCGCCGATCTGACGGCCGTCGGTGAAAGCAATTGCGGCAGGGCCGTCCCACGGCTCCATCATCGCAGCGTGATATTCATAGAACGCACGGCGGTTATCGTCCATCAGCGTGTGCTGTTCCCAGGCTTCCGGGATCATCATCATCATGGCGTGGACGAGCGGATAGCCGGCCATCACCAGCAGTTCGAGACAGTTGTCGAACGAGGCGGTGTCCGATTGGCCCGGATAGATCAGCGGCCACAGCTTCGGCAGGTCGTCGCCGAGCACGTGCGAAGCGATTGCGCCAGTACGGGCGTTCAGCCAGTTGACGTTGCCCTTCACCGTGTTGATTTCGCCATTGTGGGCGATCATCCGGTACGGGTGAGCCAGTTCCCATGCCGGGAAGGTGTTGGTCGAGAAGCGTTGGTGCACCAGCGCCAGCGCCGACACGGTGCGCTCGTCCTGCAGGTCGCGGTAGTACACACCAACCTGGCCGGCCAGCAGCAGGCCCTTGTAGACCACCGTGCGCGCCGAGCATGACGGCACGAAGTATTCCTTGCCGTGCTTGAGCTTGAGCGCCTGAATGCGGTGGCTCGCGGTCTTGCGGATGATGTAAAGCTTCCGCTCGAGCGCGTCGGTCACCATGATGTCCTTGCCGCGGCCGATGAAGATCTGGCGGATCAGCGGCTCGCTCGCCTTGACGGTGGGCGAAATGGGCATGGAGTGGTCGACCGGCACATCGCGCCAGCCCAGCACTACTTGTCCCTCGGCCTTCACCGTGCGTTCGAGTTCCTGTTCGCAGGCGAGACGCGACGCATGTTCCTTCGGCAAAAAGATCATGCCGACGCCGTATTCGCCCAACGGCGGCAAGGTCACGCCCTGCTTGGCCATTTCTTCGCGGTAGAAACCGTCCGGAATCTGGATCAGGATGCCCGCACCGTCGCCCATTAGCGGATCGGCGCCGACGGCGCCCCGGTGATCGAGGTTCTCGAGAATCTTCAGACCCTGCTCGATGATCTCGTGGCTCTTCTTGCCCTTGATGTGGGCAACGAAGCCGACGCCGCAGGCGTCGTGCTCGTTTTGCGGGTCATAGAGACCTTGCGCGGCGGGAACCGAGGAAGCCGGTTGCTGGTGGTCGTTCATGGGGACACCGTCTGTGAGGGGCCAGTTGCGGCCGTTGAACCATTTTTCTGTTGCCCGCAGTTTTCGCTGCAACTGCGTAGGCGGCTTGATGCAGCGCGCGCCGTGAAACTGCCGGAATTCGGAATATACGCGACGAATCAATGGAATAGCAAATAAAACGTGATGATTGAACCCCTATTATCCGATTGGTGCATCGCACCTTATTTTTATTGGTTCCATATCAAAACGGTGCAAAGAAAACGGCATGCGGTGATGCCGTTTTCTTTGCAGCTATCTGAAGCAGAAGGAATTATTGAGTTTGGGGCGTCTCGCGGACCTTGCGGGGCCGCCCGCGCGGCAGCGGAGATACTCTGCGATTCGCTGCCCGCGCCGCCCACTCCCGATAGGAGTCGCTACCGAGCACCCAGCCCTTGAGGGTGGCCTGCTGCAACTGGCTAGCCTCGCGCTCATCGAGCGGTTGTTCGCACAGCTCGCGGTAGGCACGCTGCCGCTCGAACGGCGTGTTGCCGAGCGACCAGTACAACGGATGATCGGTAATCAGACTGTCCAGCGTGAGCCCAATGTGGTGCCGATAGCTTGACCAGCGATAGTCTTCCGGCGCGCTAACCAGTTGCCCACGCACCGGACACATCTCCACCACGCGGCTTGCCAGCAGGAAGTAACGCTCGCCCTCGATCACCGTGGCCCGGTAGCGCCCCTCCCACAACGTGCCGCGACGCGAGTAACGCCGGTTGAAGTGAGCGACGTAGCGGCGACCCACCGCCTGCATCGCCTTGGGCAAACTCGACTCCTCGGTCGGCGTGACGAGCAGTTGCACCGCGCCCGGCATCAACGCATAAGCGTGAATGGACAGGTGATGGTCTCGGGAAGCCGCCTTCAGACAATCGATGAAGAGCTCGTAATCCTGGTCGTCGATGAATGCGGGCTGCTGATCCAGTCCGCGCAGGATGACGTGTTGCGGCTGGTCAGGAACATAAAGACGTGCGAGCCGTGCCATGCTGGATTATCCAATAGTCGCGTTGGTATATACCCGAAGGTCCTAAAAGCCGCACGCCCGTGCGATTCGACAGGAAGCGGCTGAGCCAGAAACCACGCGGGGCTTAGGGAGAAAGCTCTAACACTCGCGTATGGTTTGTTTCAAACGTTCTAGTCATAATGAGCGGGCCTTTTCTGGAGGAGCACATATGAATTTAAAACAGGCCATGACGGGGATCGCGGCGCTTGCCTGCATGACGGCAGCCCACGCTCAATCGGCCGGAAGCTTTTACATCACAACGGGCTGGTTCCATCTTTCACCTCAATCCAGTAGCGATCCGCTCAAGGAAACAAGCGTAGGCGGTTCGCCTGTCAACGTGACCCTTCCCAATACGGGCGCCACACTCGATAACGCGGACACCATCGGCTTTACCGCCGGCTACTTCGTCACCGACCATATCGCGACGGAATTCGTGATCGGCGTGCCGCCAAAGTTCAACCTGCAAGGCTCGGGCGCATTCGCGCCGTACGGCACATTGGGCACAGCAAAACAGTGGAGCCCAACCCTGCTGTTCAAGTATTACTTCCGCGACGCAAACGCGAGCTTCCGTCCGTATCTGGGCATTGGTGTCAGCCGTGTCTCGTTCACGGATGCGCAGATCACCAACGGCACGTTCGAGCAACAGGTACTGCATGGTCCGACCTCGGTATCTACGGATAGTTCGTGGGAGCCCGTGTTTAATGCCGGCTTCAATTACAACATCGACAAGCACTGGTTCGCCGGTATTTCCCTGTCGTATTTGCCGCTCAGCGCCACTGCGAAGTTGAGCACGAACGCCGAGACACCGGTCGGTACGCTCAACGTTCAATCGCAGACCAAGATCAAGCTCAACCCGATCGTCAGCTACGTCAGCATCGGTTATCGCTTCTGACAGTAAGACTAAGGGTAGTCGAGTTTTGGGGGCTTGAACAATGCCGTCATGCATTCATGGCGGCATTTTCATTTGCCCGGCGAGAAAAAGCGGCTAACAGGGCGCCGCTACACGACGCTTTGTAAATTTGACCAACGAGGCCACCGTTCTGGTGCAAATAATGCCGCCGGGTTGCCAGACGGAATCACCTGCGGCTAAGGCGGGTGGCGGTTTCATGCTGGCTCGTGAGTTGTTTTCCATTGGGCACTGAAGTTGCGTCACTGGGTGTTTCCCGTTCGGTTTCAGCGGGATTTCCCTTTGACTCATCAACGACGGAGCGACCATGACTGCACTACCGAACACGAGAGACGCCCTGGGCGAATCCTGGACGACGACGAGCCGCCGCGCGCGCCGTATTGCGCGCCATAGCCGCCATGCGGCAGAAGACATCGCGACTGAGCTTCGCTCATTGATGTCTGAACTCGAAGATACCCTGTCAGACGGGACACAAGCCGATGCCGTCGCGCTTCGCGCCCAGTTGCGCAAGCGGCTGGATGTCGCGCGCGAGCGTCTGAACGACACCCGTGATGTCGTGCGCCAACGCGCCGAGGTCGCATTGTCGGGGGCCGATGACTATGTGCACGAAAACCCATGGCAGACGATTGCCATAGTGGGTGGTATCGCGTTGATTGCGGGAGCGCTGTTCGCGCGTGCGCGATGACGTGATGGCTGACCCTGACCGCGTTTCCTGACGGAGGGTGATGGGGCGCGCAGTTGCTCGCTGCCTTGCGTAGCGGGCCGCGCCCTGTCTGCCAGAGAGACGTAACGGTCTTCCGGGCGCCGGCTTCATTCCTGGATAGTCGTGGACTGGCCCGAGGTCTTCCGCTCAGTTGTCTGTGATCACAAAGAGCCGCTGATACTCCTTAAGCGCATAGCGATCCGTCATGCCCGCGATGTAGTGGGCGATCAACCGCGGCTGTTGCGCCGGATCAGCCGACTGGTACGACGGCGGCAGCAGGCGCGGGTCGTCGGTGAACGCGTCGAACAGCCCAATGACCACCCGTCGCGCTTTGTTCGCCATCCGCATCACGCGATAGTGCCGGTACAGGTTCTTGAACAGGAAGCGCTTGAGCGCTGCAGCTTGCGCGGCGACGCTCGCGCTGTGTGCAACCAGCGGCGGCGCGGCGCGCACCGCATCGAGATTTGCCGGCGCGTGCCGCGCGAGGTTCTGGGTCGTCGTATCGATCAGGTCGACGATCAGTGTGTTGATGATCCGCCGCACCGTCTCGTGGATCAGCCTGCGGCCTTCGATCCGTGGATAGTCCGCGCGCGCGGCCTCGAAATGCGCCTGCCAAAGTTCCACCTCGGCCAACTGCTCGACGGTGAGCAAACCGGAGCGTAGACCGTCGTCCACATCGTGATTGTTATACGCAATTTCGTCTGCCACGTTGGCAATCTGCGCCTCAATGGACGGCTGCCGCCCCTCAATGAAACGCTCACCAAGCGCCCCGAGGCGCCGCGCGTTTTCGCGCGAACAGTGCTTCAGGATGCCTTCACGCGTTTCAAAACACAGGTTGAGCCCATCAAACGCGCCGTAGTGCTCTTCGAGATCGTCCACCACAGCGAGGCTCTGCAGATTGTGCTCGAAGCCGCCATGCTCGCGCATGCACTCGTTGAGGGCGTCCTGCCCCGCGTGACCAAACGGTGTATGGCCGAGATCGTGCGCAAGCGAAATGGCTTCCACCAGATCCTCGTTGACCCGCAGATTGCGGGCAACCGAACGCGCGATCTGCGCCACTTCCAGGCTGTGCGTGAGCCGGGTGCGAAACAGATCGCCCTCGTGATTCACGAACACCTGCGTCTTGTATTCGAGGCGCCGAAACGCGGTGGAGTGAACGATGCGGTCGCGGTCGCGCTGGAATTCGGTGCGCGCGCCAGGCGCAGGTTCTGGATGGCGACGCCCGCGAGACTGTGCAGAATGCGCCGCATAGGGCGCGAGATGGGCTTCAAGTGCAGCGAGCGTGGGAGCTGCGGGTAAGGTTGCCGGCGCGCTCGTAAAGGCGCCGCTGGACGATTGATTCAGGGTGTCGCTGCGGCTTTCACTCACCAGCATCTCCGAAACATGGAAGGCACCCCGCGAAAGACGCTGCGCTTGCCGCCGCTAGACGGCGGCGGCGAGCGTGGCGTCCACGGCGGCGTCGGGTGCCGGGCCGATCAGCGTTTCACCGAAACGCTTCAGCAGGATGAATTTGATCTCGCCCGCTTCTGCTTTCTTGTCGACGCGCATCAGGTCGACATAGCGCGCGGCGCCCAACGCCGGTGCACGGGTGGGCAAATTAGCGGCCTTGATCACGTCAACCAGACGTTTGCGAGCGTCTTCGTCGAGGTGGCCGAGGCGCACGGACAAATCCGCTGCCATCACCATGCCGCAGCCCACCGCCTCGCCATGTAGCCATTCACCGTAGCCAAGACCGGCTTCGATCGCATGGCCGAACGTGTGGCCGAAATTGAGGGTTGCGCGCAGTCCGCCTTCGCGCTCGTCCGCCGCCACGACTGACGCCTTGATCTCGCAAGAACGCTTGACCGCCTCGGCGAGCGCCTGCGGCTCACAGCGGTTCAGCGCGCCGACGTTTGCCTCGATCCAGTCGAAGAAACCCGCATCCGCGATGGCCCCGGTCTTGATGATCTCGGCGATGCCGGCTGCCAATTCACGTGCCGGCAGCGTGCGCAGCGCGCCGATGTCGGCAATCACCGCCTGCGGCTGGTAAAACGCGCCGATCATATTCTTGCCGAGCGGATGATTGATGCCCGTCTTGCCGCCCACCGACGAATCCACCTGTGACAGCAAGGTGGTCGGTACCTGGATGAACGGCACGCCGCGCATGTAGCTGGCGGCGGCAAACCCCGTCATGTCGCCAATCACACCGCCGCCCAGCGCGATCAGCGTCGTCTTGCGGTCGGCTCGCGCGCCGAGCAGCGCGTCGAAAATCAGATTGAGCGTTTCCCAGTTCTTGTGCGCCTCGCCGTCCGGCAACACGACCGTCGATACCTGCTTGCCAAGGGGTGCCAGTGCCTGCCGCAGCGCGTCGCCGTAGAGCGGATCGACCGTGGTATTGGTCACGATGGTGACCGAAGAACCGGCAATATGCGGCGCGAACAGCGCGGTCTGGCCGATCAGGTCGGCGCCGATATGGATGGGATAGGCGCGATCGCCCAGTTCGACGTTGACGGTAATCATGCTTGCCATTATGACGCAGGATGTTTGGCGACGCCGGCCATCTCGAGCTGCATCAAAACCATGTTGACGAGGCCGTTGACCGATGGCCGGCCGGTTTCGATGACGAAATGCGCGCACTCGCGGTAAAGCGGGTCGCGCACCTCGTAAAGCTGCTCAAGACGCCCCTTGGGGTCTTCGGTTTGCAGCAGCGGGCGATTCTTGTCGCGCCGCGTGCGCAGCCACAAGTCATGCGGATTGGCGCGTAAATAGACGACAACGCCGTTGTTTTGCAGCGCTTCGCGGTTTTCGGGACGCAGTACGGCGCCCCCGCCGGTGGCCAGCACGATCTTCTGCTGTCCAGTCAGATCCGCAATCACCTGCGATTCCCGGTCGCGAAAGCCCGCTTCCCCTTCCAGTTCAAAAATGACCGGGATGCGCGCGCCCGTGCGCGCCTCGATTTCGTGATCGGAATCGAAGAACGGACGATCCAGCCGGCGCGCCACCGCCCGACCCACGGTGGTCTTGCCTGCCCCCATGAGTCCTACAAAAAATACATTGGCGTGTTCGTCCCGCGCTTGCAACGGTGTCCTCTGGCTAATCCGGTATGGTTCGTGCCGCAGCTTACTGGCAAAGCGACTGCCTTGTCGAGCCTGCGGGCCGCAGCTGCGGCGGGTGCTCAATTCGTCTGCACAACGCGCGGCGTGATGAACACAACCAGCTCGCTGCGTTTGTCACGGTGTGCCGTATGGCGAAAAAGTGCGCCCAAAAGGGGTATTTTGCCCAGGAGTGGCACCCGAGTCACATCATCCCGGTCATCTGTCGCATAGATTCCGCCGATCGATACCGTTCCCCCGTCCTCCACCTCGACGCGCGTCTGCACATGTTTGGTGTTGATGGCCGGCCCAGCTTCGGTTTGCTCGCCGACGCTGTCCTTGGCGATATCGAGATCCAGTACGACTCTTCCGTCAGGAGAAATCTGCGGCTCCACCTCCAGTTTGAGGCTGGCACGACGAAACTGCACACCGGAGACACCCTGCCCGACTTTTGCCTGATATGGCAACTCGGTGCCCTGCTCGACGATAGCTTTCATCCGGTCGGCGGTGACGACGCGCGGGCTGGAGACCGTTTCGCCGCGCCCTTCGGCTTCGAGCGCGCTCAATTCGATGTTGAGCAAGCGGGTCGCATGAGCCGCGAACAACGTGAGACCGGCCGTCGCTGCATCGAATCCGGAAAGCGGCCCCGCCGCCAAGTCGTAGACCGTCCCGTCCTTGCCGCCTGACAGCCCCTTCGCTGTCCCGCCGTCCGTATTCGCCGCAGCCGCTGAAAGCCGTATCCCAAGGTTGCGCGAAAAGCCCTGTTCGCCTTCAACGATACGCGCTTCGATCAACACCTGCCGCGACGGCCGGTCGATCGACCTCAACAGCTCGGCAATCTGCGCAAGTCGCGCCTCCAGATCCGTCACGAACAGTAGATTAGTGCGTGGATCGGCCATCGCTGCGCCGCGTTTTGATAACACGCGCTGCGTTCCCGAGCCGCTGAGCAGCCGTTTCACGTCCTCGGCATGCGCGTAGTGCAACTCGAAGGTGCGGCTGGCGAGCGGCTCCAGGTCGGCAACCCGCGCGTGGGATTCAAAGCGCTGCCGTTCGCGCGCCGCCAGGTCCGCTAGCGGCGCGACCCAGATCACGTTGCCGTGCCGTTCCATTGCCAGGCCGTTGATGTCAAGCAAGGTGTCGAAAGCAGTGCGCCAGGAGACCTTGTCGAGCCGCAACGACACCGTCCCCCGCACACGCTCGCTAGCTACGATGTTCAGGCCGGTGAACTGCGCGAACGCGTGCAGTACCGCGCCCAATTCCGCGTGCTGGAAGTTGAGGGTGATGGGCTTGTCCGGGATCACGCCGTCGTCGACGGTGCGCGCTGCTACGTCGCCGAGACGCTGCAATGGAGCAAGTGGCACCGGCGGCCCTTCAAGCGTGCTTGAAGCTGCATCGTCGCGTGGTGTTGTTGTACTCGCAGAACTCACCTTGGTAAGCGGCGCTAGCGGTGTCCCCTCGAGCATTGAATCGCTGGCTGATTCACCGTCGCCGGTGTCCGAACGAGCGGAAGCTGTTGACTCGTCCGAAGGCTCTCCGCGCGAAAACGGGTTGGGCACTTCGGCCGCGGCGGTGGGTGGCAGCGGTGGCGCGTCATAGGGCGCAACGGTGTCGTCAAGTGACATGCTCGCAGGCAGCGGTGGCAGCGATGCGTGCGCCACGCCCGCACCACCCGAAGCGTATAAGCAAACGAAAGCGCAGCCGAGCGCCGAGAAGGTTCGATTCAGCCACCTCATCAGGATGCCTCCGGCATGGAGAGCGTGCGCGTGCCGAGGGCATTCGTCAGCGTAATGCTGGATGCATCTATCCCCGTGACGCGATCGTCACCGAGACGCTGCCCTCGTTCAATTGTGGTCGCACCGTCAGCGGTTTCGAGTAGCGCAAGATGGCGAGTACGGTCGCGCAGCGTCCCGACCAGCCGCAACAGTGCTGCGTCTGCAGCCGCGCCACCGGCCTCTGACTGAGGTGAAAACGGATCGTAGAACACCATCTCCTCGTCGTCGGCATCCAGATCGTCGTCCGCGAAAAGCTCAGGGCTCGTCGATACCGGGCTTAGCGCATTGAAGACGTGAAGCGTCGCGCTGATGGCAAGCGTGCTGCCGCTGCGCTTCGCTGTAACGTCCTCGGGAACGACAAGCACCGGCAGGTCCGACAGCCCGCGCAGAAACACCATCAGATGTAGAAAATCGGCTTGTGCGGTGAAGTGCAGCGTGCGCATCGCGTCCAGACCTGCACCGCTTGCCGCGCCTGGCGTCAGTGTCAGCAATGACACCCCACTGCGGGCCGCAAGAAGGGACACCACCCGCAGATCGTCAGCCGAAGTCCACTCGCCAGCCAGCAGGCCGACGGGTGAGGCCGCCACATCACGACGCAGCGCTGGTAATTGGGCGAGCGCACGATTGGCCCGCTCCACATGGTGCTGTACTTCATCAAGTGCCGCGCGGCTTGCCTGCATGCCGCCCAGATCGGCTGAGATCCACGCGTTCGCCCCGACGCCGTACACCGACGCTGCGATCACGACGGCAACCAGCAACCGTCTGCGGCGGCTCCACTCGGCAAGAGGCACACGCAGCCGATTCATCCAATTGAAGGCAGTCAACGCTTCGTTCGCGAGGCTGGCATGTGGCGTCAGGATCGTGCTCATCGCGCACCTCGCGAGTTGTCTGCCGCGCGAGAGCGCGCATCAGATACCGAAGCGGACGCCTCTCGTTGCGGCTTAATGTTCTTCTCGCGCTCACCCTCTTCGTCCCAACGCAGTCGAGCGGCAAATTCCAGCGCGCCAGTGCCGCTCACTGTTGTGCCGGGCCGCGCACGAGCCAGCGGATGTAAATCTGTGACCTCAGAACCCTTCACGCCACGCACGGTGCCCAGTTGTTTGAGCCAGACAGCAGAGGCGACCGGATCGTTCGCCGTCGCGAGCAACTCTGTCTCGTGGAGGCGTTGGTGTAGTTGCTGGAGGATCACCCCTTCTGCATGCGTGCCGCTTAGGGTGTCGAGAAGGTCGAGGAGGCGCGTCAATGGCATGGACAAGTCAACTGCGCGGGTGGCCCGTTTGCCCCGCTCATCCATCTCACGCGAAAGCCTCGCATGCTCGGCAAGCGGCGCAGTGAGTTGCGCGAGTACGCGCTCGTTCGATGTACGCTGCGCATCGAGTCGTGTCCGCTCAAATGCTTGCCATCCCACTGTGGCGAGCAGTGCAGCGCAGCCTAAGAGCGCCGCGACAAGCCATTCGATCAGACAACGCCGCCGCGCACGGCGCGCATTGCTACGCCGATAGGGCAACAGGTTGAAGCCACCAATCCAGAACCTGTGGCCACGAGCCGGCATGGGTGAGTTCAGCGACGTCATTCCATCACCCCGCGCAAGGCAAGGCCGACTGCGACCGCGTAGGTTGGCTCACGCAGCAGTTCCACGGGCAAAGGTTGGGCGCACTTTCCCAGCGACGCGCATTCGAACGGGAGCATCGAACAACCGAGTACGTCGCCCAGATCGGCAATAGAGAAACCAACGCCGTCCAGCAGTTCGATTTCACCGCCGAGTATCGCGCAGCCGATGACTTCACCGTCTGCGAGGTCGCGCAGCGCGTCTGCCAGGTCGTTGTGTTCAGGCGCTGGATAACGCATGTCGGCGACGATCACTTCGTCTTGAATACGCCAGCCATACACGCCGTCTGCTCCGATCCAGATCGCTGCATACGATTCGTGCGGCTCGAGTTCGAACATCGCCGTGTGCCGCATAGCACGCAAGGCAGCGTGCGGTTCGCCGTCAATCGCCGTCAACGTGACGCCGGCGGCGGCTGCGCATTCGATACGCGCCTCCAGATGTTGACGGGCGGCGGCCGCAATCGTCACCGTGTTCGCGCAACGCGGCGAATCGTCGATGAACCAGTCAACCGCAAGGGCATGGCGCTCGATTCCAGCAACGCGCTCTGCTTCGCTCATCACCTCCGCCTCCATCGCCGTGAGCGTGGTTGCGTCAGCCAACACCCGGCCGCCGGCTCCGCTGAAGCCCGGCAACGGAAGGCTTGACATGAGCGTCGCCGAGCCGGGCAGCGCCATCGCGCAGCGCAACGTACGGTTGGCGCAAGCACGAGGCAGCCCGGCAAACAGATTGCGCAATGCACGGCTGACGGCGCCACGGTCCACGATCTCGATACCCGCCATTGCGCCGGCGGCGAGCGGCTCCGCGGCCACGTACTCAAGGCGCACGGCATCGACTCCTCGCGTACGTCGGCTCAACACCACGAGCCGCGCAGCTTGCGGCCCCACGTCGATTCCCGCAGCAAAACGCCGCACCGCCATGAGCAACGAATTTCTGGTCGCTATCACACACACCTCCCGTGAGACGCATACGCCGAACCATTCGGACGCAGGCACTGAGGCAATTGTGCAAAGCCGCCAAAGCTAGCGATATTCGGCCAGATGGCTAACGCGACGCTCACCGTTCCCGATACGATCTCAAAGCGGCTACAGTTAAGTCGTGCCCTGCGAGGCGCGACCGGGGTCCGTAAGCATGTCGAAAGCTAACGTCCCAGGCGGCTATAATCGCGGGACTGTTTTTTGGTGTTCATATGCAATCCTCGTCCCCTGCGTCACCCCCCTCCGCGCCTGAAAAGCGCAAACGTTCGTTGTGGTTAAACCTCCTTCTGGGGCTAGTCGTTCTTGTGGTCGCGGGCATCGCATCCACCGGTCTCGTGCTGGGATATGCCCTCGTCGTCGCCACGCCGAACCTGCCGTCCATCGACGCCCTCACCGACTACCGCCCCAAGGTGCCGCTGCGCATTTATACGGCCGACCATGTGCTGATTGGCGAGTTCGGCGAAGAGCGGCGCGACATCGTCCGTATCCAGGACGTGCCCGACAATCTCAAGAAAGCCGTGCTGGCCATTGAAGACGCACGTTTCTACGATCACGGTGGGGTCGACCTGACTGGTATCGCACGGGCGGGTTTCGTTGCACTGACCAACGGTCACGCCACGCAAGGCGCCAGCACGATCACGATGCAAGTGGCCAGAAATTTCTTTCTCTCAAGCGAAAAAACCTACACGCGTAAGATCTACGAGATGTTGCTCGCCTATAAGATCGAGTCGAAGCTGACGAAAGATCAGATTCTTGAGGTCTACATGAATCAGATCTATCTCGGTCAGCGTGCCTACGGCTTTGCGAGCGCCGCGCAGGTGTACTTCGGCAAGAACATGAAGGACCTCACGCTCGCGGAATCGGCCATGCTAGCCGGGCTGCCCAAGGCGCCGTCCGCCTATAACCCGGTGGTCAATCCGAAGCGGGCCAAGATTCGTCAGGAGTACATCCTGCAGCGCATGCTCGAACTGCACTACATCACGCAAGAACAGTACGACGAAGCAAGCAGCCAGCCGCTCGTCGTCAAGAGCGCCGCCAAGGAATATAGCGTGCATGCTGAGTACGTTGCCGAGATGGTGCGTCAGATGATGTACGCCGAGTATCACGAAGAGGCCTACACGCGCGGATTGAACGTGACAACAACGATCGATTCCGCCGATCAGGACCTCGCTTATCGCTCACTACGCAAGGGTTTGATGGACTACGAACGGCGCCATGGTTATCGCGGCCCGGAAGCGTTCATCGATTTGCCCAGCGATCCGGACGAGCGTGAACAGACCATCGACGACGCGCTGCTGGAACATCCCGACAACGGCGAGATCCTCGCGGCAGTCGTCACCACCTCGACGCCGAAGCAGGTGCTCGCGACCCTTGCCGACGGCAACGTCGTAACGTTGTCAGGCGACGGCCTGCGCTTCGCATCGTTCGCGCTTGGCCCACGCGCGCAGCCGAACCAGCGCATCCGTCCTGGCGCCATCATCCGGGTCGTCAAAGAGGACGACGGCACCTGGTCCATTACCCAGTTGCCGCAGGTGGAAGGTGCCTTCGTGTCGGTTGTGCCGCAAGACGGCGCGATCCGCGCACTGGTCGGCGGGTTCGACTTCAACAAGAACAAGTTTAATCACGTCACCCAGGCATGGCGCCAGCCGGGATCGAGCTTCAAGCCATTCATCTACTCGGCGTCGCTTGAAAAGGGACTGGGGCCGGCCACCGTGATCAATGACGCGCCGCTCTTCTTTACCGCCGCTGAAACCGGTGGCCAGGCGTGGGAGCCGAAGAACTACGGTGGCGGCTTTGATGGTCCCATGACGATGCGCACCGCGCTGCAGAAATCGAAGAACCTTGTGTCGATCCGCATCCTCAACCAGATTGGTCCCAAGTACGCGCAGCAATACATCACGCGCTTTGGCTTCGACGCGGATCGCCATCCGGCTTATTTGCCGATGGCATTGGGCGCCGGACTCGTCACGCCTTTGCAGATGGCAGGCGGTTTCTCGGTGTTTGCCAACGGCGGTTATCGCATCAACCCGTATCTGATTGCGGAAGTCACCGATCAGCGTGGTCTTGTGGTTGCGCAGGCCCATCCGCTTGTCGCGGGACAAAGCGCGCCGCACGCGATCGACGTGCGTAACGCTTACGTGATGAACAGCTTGTTGCAGAGCGTCGCTCAGCGCGGCACGGGTGCGAAAAGCAATGTCTTGAAACGTACGGACCTGGCCGGCAAAACCGGCACGACCAACGATTCGCGTGACGCATGGTTTGGTGGCTATCAGCACACCCTCACGGCGGTGGCATGGATCGGCTACGACAATCCGCGCAGCCTGGGCGACAAGGAAACCGGCGGCGGTCTCGCGTTACCGGTGTGGATCGACTACATGGCTAAGGCATTGAAGGGGGTGCCGGAATACAAGATGCCGATGCCCGAAGGCGTGGTCACGCTGGGCGACGAACTGTATTTCGATAACTTCACGCCGGGTAACGGATTCGTTGCGACGGTCGGCGTCAGCCAGGCCACGCTCGACGCCGAAGCCAGCGACGCGGCTGCATCGGCACCGGCTCCGGAACAGGTTGGCGACCAGGAGAAACAGGACATCATGAATCTGTTCCGCGGCCACTAGAGATTCTGGGCTTACCGGACGGCCGTGCCGGCGGCCACCCGTGGCGGGTTTCTCCACCCGCTCAGGCGCCACCGCAAATCAACCGAGGCGTCAGCTTTGACCGCCAGTGCTTACGGCTCGAAGTGAACCGGCTCGCCGGCTTGTTGCGTCGCATAGTCCGACAACGCAGCAAAAAACTCGGTGCCGTTACGCGTATCGCGCCACGCGTCGTCGGTGTAGCGGAAATGGAAACCGCCCGCTTTCGCGGCGATCCAGATCTCGCGCATGGGCGGCTGCAGATTGACGATGATCTTCGTGCCATTCTCGAATTCAAGCGTCAAAACATTGCCGCTTCGCTCGAATTCGATGTCGGCTTCGGTGTAGTCGATGGCACGCTCAATGGCCGCGAGCGCAGCCTCGGCGCGGGTCAGGTATTCGCTATCGGACATGCTAAACTCCAACGATTATTTATTCAGGGACAGTCATGCGAGTCGTTTCTCGGATGCGCTCGAGAGCGCTCCGCCCAAGGGCGCCCCGGGCGATTGTAGCGGCATTGGTCATTCTCGCAGGTTGTGCGCTAGCTGGCTGCGGTCAGCGCGGCGCGCTCTACCTGCCAACCGTGCCGCCGCTGCCCGCCAAACCCACTGACGAAACCCTCGCTCCGTCTCCTGACGCCGCAAAAACCACTGCCCAGGCGCCTGAGGGGACGATACCCGATACGTCAGGCACGCCGTTGTCGCTGTCGCCGGAAACCGAACTGCATACCGCACCGGACGCCGCTGCATCGGCGCCGCAACTGCCTGCCTCCAGCAGCACACCCGATCAATAAGACTTTCGCATGACTCGATCCGCATTTGCCTATGTCGACGGCGTATTGCACGCTGAAGGCGTGTCCGCCGTCTCGCTGGCCGAACAGTTCGGCACTCCGCTGTACGTCTATTCGCGTGCCGCACTGACCGACGCATGGCAAGCATATGCCGGCGCGTGCGCCGGACGCCGTGCCAGCGTCCACGTGGCCGTCAAGGCAAACAGCAATCTCGCGGTGCTTAACGTGTTTGCGCGTCTAGGCGCGGGCTTCGATATCGTTTCGGGCGGTGAACTGGCCCGCGTACTTGCCGCTGGCGGCAAAGCCGAGAACGTCGTCTTTTCCGGCGTGGGCAAAAGCGCCGAGGAAATGCGCGAGGCGCTCCTGGCCGGCGTGAAAGGCTTTAACGTCGAATCGATTCCCGAACTCGACCGTCTGAATACGGTGGCGGCGTCGGTGGGCAAGACGGCTCCGGTCTCGCTGCGAGTGAATCCGGACGTGGACGCGAAAACGCACCCATACATTTCCACGGGCCTGAAGTCGAACAAATTCGGCATCGCGTTCGATGAAGCACGTGCCACATATCGCGCCGCTGCCGCAATGACGCATCTCGACGTGGTCGGCATCGATTGCCATATCGGCTCGCAGATTACCGAAGTCGCGCCGTATCTGGACGCCGTGGACAAACTGCTCGAACTGATTGACCAGATTGAAGCAGACGGCCTGAAGATTCGTCACATCGACGTCGGTGGCGGCTTAGGCATCACGTATGACGACGAGACGCCGCCTGAGATTGGCGAGTTCGTCCGTACCGTGCTCGATCGCATTGAAGCGCGCGGTCACGGGCATCGAGAGGTGTATTTCGAGCCGGGGCGTTCGCTGGTCGGCAATGCGGGCATCCTGCTCACACGCGTCGAGTTTCTGAAGCCCGGCGCCGAGAAGAATTTTGCGATCGTCGATGCAGCCATGAACGATCTCGCACGACCCGCCATGTACGAGGCCTATCACGCGATTGAACCCGTAGTGAAGCGCGATGTGCCGGCTCACGTTTACGACGTGGTCGGTCCGGTCTGCGAAAGCGGCGACTGGCTGGGACGTGAACGCCTGCTGGCTGTCGAACCGGGCGATCTGATCGCGCTGCGCTCGGCCGGCGCGTACGGCTTCGTGATGAGCTCGAACTACAACACACGCCCGCGCGCCGCGGAAGTTATGGTGGACGGCGGTAAGGTGCACGTGGTGCGCGCTCGCGAAGAGGTCAAGCAGTTGTTCGCTGGCGAAGCCGTTCTGCCGGATTGACGCGGGTAGCGCCGTTCGCGCTGCGCCCTCCAGGTAAAAGGCGATGCCGGTAATGCGGCGTCGCCTTTTTTGTTCTCGGATTTTGTTCTCGGATAAAGCAGTCTCCGCCGGTGCGGACGGTGACGCCAGTGCAGCGTGCGGTCACCGCTTTTTACGAGCCATCGCAAACCGCTCACGCAACCAGACCAGCAAGCGCCATCCCAACAGCGCCACCATGATCGCGCCGTAGATCTTCGGCAGCAACAGATCATGCTTGCCCGCCTTCATCCACCAGAAGTGCAGGATCGCCAGCGCCCCAATCGCGTAGATGGCGCGATGCAAGGTCTGCCAGCGCCGCCCGAGCTTGCGCACCATTGCCCGCGGCGAGGTGATCGCGAGCACGATCAGGAGGACGAAAGCCGCGAAGCCGACCATGATGAACGGCCGTTTGCCGATGTCCTTCAAGATCGCGGCCACGTCGAACCACTTGTCGAACCAGAGATACGTGGTGAAGTGCAGCGTGGCGTAGAAGAACGTGTAAAGACCAAGCATGCGCCTGAAGCGGACAAGCGCGGCCACACCGGTCAGCCGGCGCAGCGGCGTCACGGCCAGCGTGATGCACAGGAACACGAGCGTCCACAATCCCGTCGAGCGCGTGATTAATTCAATGGGATTGGCGCCCAGCCGGTCGGTCAAGCCGAAGAACACGATCCGCGCGAGCGGATACCATGCCGCCACAAACACCGCGATCTTCGCCGGCACCACCCAGCGCGCACCTGTCGCGGCGGAGCGCTTCGCCGGCGGCGGCATACGGCGCACGGCGGTGTCGGATGGAGTTTGCGTTTCAGAGGCCATCGCCGTTTCCCATCAGAAGTTCTTTTTCAGGTCCATGCCCTGATAAAGCGACGCCACCTGGTCGCCATACCCGTTGAACATTAGCGTCTTGCGCTTCGGCGTGAAGAACCCATCCTCGCCGATGCGCCGCTCGGTTGCCTGACTCCAGCGCGGATGGTCGACGTTCGGATTTACGTTCGAATAAAAGCCGTATTCGGTCGGCGCGTACGTGTTCCAACTGGTAGAGGGCTGCTTTTCCACAAAGCGGATTTTCACCAGCGATTTACCGCTCTTGAAGCCGTACTTCCAAGGCACGATGATACGGATCGGCGCACCGTTCTGATTGGGCAACACTTCTCCGTAGAGGCCCATGGTCAGCAACGTGAGTGGATTCATCGCTTCGTCCATCCGCAATCCTTCGGAGTACGGCCAGTCGAGGATCGGCGTCGCAAGACCGGGCATCTGCGAGGGATCCGCGAGCGTGATGAACTGCACGTATTTAGCGTTGCCGGTCGGCTCAGCGCGCTTGATGAGTTCCGACAGCGGAAACCCGATCCACGGCATCACCATCGACCAGCCTTCCACGCAGCGATGCCGGTAGATACGCTCTTCGAGCGGCGCCAGTTTGAGCAGATCGTCGATGTCATACACCTTGGCGTTCTTCACCTCTCCTTCAACGCTCACGCGCCAAGGGTGGGGGCGCAAGGTTCCCGCGTTCTGCGCGGGATCGCTCTTGTCGGTACCGAACTCGTAGAAGTTGTTGTAGGTGGTAATGTCTTTGTAAGGCGTAACCTTGTCCACCGCAACAAACTTCGGATTGGTTTTCGCCGCCAGCTTCTTACCCTTTGCGTCCGGCGAAGAATACTCAGCGAGCGCCTCTCCGCTCACGCCAATCAGACTGCCTGCCGTAGCCGCGCCAATGGCCTGCAGCACTCGCCGGCGGCTTTGGTACACCCGTTGGGGTGTGATCTCGCTGTGAGCGATGTCGTCGCCTTGCAGCGCCGCCCTGTCGGGTCGCTTGATCCACATATGCAACTCCTGCCGGCCCCGCGGGCCAGGTTGATGACCGTTCGACTACGCATCCATAGGTACTGTTCTGACGAACACACTGGATGCACGGATATTCCGCCACAATGAAAAAACCGCCGGTGCGCAGCACTCGGCGGTTCTTAGTCGGTTCAAGACGGCAGATCTTACAGCTTCCCGTAGCTATGCAGCCCGGAGAGGAACATGTTGACGCCGAGAAACGCGAAAGTCGTCACCAGCAGGCCTGTCAGCGCCCACCACGCAGCGACGGCGCCGCGCAGTCCCTTCATCAGCCGCATGTGCAGCCAGGCGGCGTAATTTAGCCACACGATCAGCGCCCAGGTTTCCTTCGGGTCCCAGCTCCAGTAGCCGCCCCACGCCTGCGCCGCCCACAGCGCGCCGAGGATCGTAGCAATGGTGAAGAACGCGAAGCCGACCGCGATCGACTTGTACATCAGGTCGTCGAGCACATCAAGCGCCGGCAGACGATCAACCAGCATGCCGTGTTCCTTCACCAGATACGCAACGCCGACCATCGCGGAAAGCGCAAAACTGCCATAGCCGATGAAATTCGCCGGGACGTGAATCTTCATCCACCAGCTTTGCAGCGCCGGCACCAGTGGCTGGATCTGTTGCGCATCGCGCGAGATCGAGTACCACATCAGGAAGCCAACCGCGGCGCTGATCACCAGCAACACAAACGCGCCCAGCGCGCGGGTGTTGTAGTGCTGCTCGTAGTACAGGTAGAAGAGCGAAGTGATCAGGCAGAACAGCACGAACACTTCATACAGGTTCGAGATGGGAATATGACCCACGTCCGCACCGATCAGGTACGACTCATACCAACGCACCATCATCCCGACGAAGCCCATCAGCACGGCGGCCCACGTCATCTTCGAGCCGATCGCGGCGCCCGTGGGCGAGCGCGACAGCAGGCCGATCCAGTAAAAAAACGTGGCCAGCACGAAGAGCGCGCTCATCCAGAGGATCGCAGACTGGCTCGACAGGAAATACTTGAGGAAGAACGTGCTGTCCGCGCGCGTCAGGTCACCTTGATAAACCTGAATGGCGAATAGCGACAGCACCGCGATACATGGGATCAGCAAACGCACCGGTTTCCAGCGCCAGCCGAGCGTGACGAACACCGGCACTGCGCACACCAGCACCAGTTTGTCGTAGTAGTTCATGAACGGGTGATAGCGCCACAGCGCGAAACCCGCACCCGCCACCATTGCCAGAGCGAACAGCCAGTCGAACAGGCCGAGTCGCCTCAGGAAGGGACGCTCGTCAAGCAATCCCGGATACGGCGCGGGACCGGCCGGCGCATTCTTGGACGGCGTATTGCCGCGTGACGGGGATGAGGAAACCTGAGTCAAGTCCATGATCTTACCGGGTCGAATCTTGTGAGCCTGCGGACGGTGCTGCACCCGAGGTGCTGGCGTGGTCGGCTGCGTCAGTGGGTCGGGCGCCCAGCGCGGCGCCGACAGCGTCGCGCGTTTGCATGAACTCCTTGTCGAAGTCGAGCGTCTTGCGTGCGCTCGACATGGCCATCACGACGTTCGTACCGTGATCGGTATCTTTGATCCAGAACCAGAGACGCCGTTCGCGGACGTAGAACATCGAGAAGATGCCCAATACGAGGAGCAGGCTGCCAAGATACACGACTTTTTTGCCCGGCGCGCGCGTCAACTGAAATACCGAAGCTTGCACCTGCTTGAATGAGTCGAGGTGTAAATAGACCGGCGAACCATACAAAAAGCTGTCAGATATCGCGTTGATCGAACTTTGAATGAAGAGACTCGTGTCGGCCGTCGCCGTCGCGTCCGGTTCACCGGCCTGTTCCCGGGCCAGTTGCCACAAATCCCACGTCGATCCTTCCAGCATACGCAGCAAAAGCGCGGCCGCCTTTTCCTGCTCGCCCTTGGGCACCGAGCGGTCGATAAACGCCGCAATCGCCTGGAAGCCGCCAATATTCTGACCGCCCTGCACCGAGCCGACGCTGCTATCGCCGCCAGCAAAGAGGGTCAGCACACGTAGAGCGCTCTCTTCCAGATGACGCTGCAAATCGGCGTTGGAAGCGGGTACTGAACGCAGTGCAAAACGGTGAGCGGCAGCGGCACGCATGGCTGGGTTTTCAAGCGTCGCGCGCAGGTTCATCCATTCGTTGACCGTGCCGCCCTGGTCTGCTGGGATGCGCAGATAACGGAATGGATCGTCCGGATTGACGCGCATGCCGGCGAGGAACATCTTCTCGCCGCCCACGTCCACCGGCAGCATGTAGTTGTTGTACTCGCGCGCCTGACCATCCTTGTTGCGCACCTTGTACTGCACCGACGGGCCCACGTTGTGCAGATCCAGCGGCTTGGAGCTCTTCGCGCCAGAGCCAAGGCGCTCGTCGAAGGCTTCCTTGAGCGTCTGATGGGCAACGCCGCGCGCGTCGTTGGCGCCGCTGCCGTTCGAGATGTTTTCGACATTGATGGCGCGAAAATCGGCGAATTCGATGGTCTGCCCATCCGCGCCCGGAACCGCCTTGCCCAACGGCACGTTATTGCCGATGGTGCCGGCGAACGGCGCCGTTTTCGCGGTGTCACCCGTCATGGGGAAGGCGGTCATCTGCATCTGCGATCCGCCGTCCTGGAAGCTCGACTGGTAAATCGAAACACCGTCGTACTCAAACGGTTTGTTCACCTCGACCCGCGCCGGGATACGCGCGCCCGTCTTGTGATCGATCACAACGATATCGCTCGCGAACAGCTTCGGCATGCCGGTCGAATAATAGTCGACGATGAACTTGTTCAACTGGATCGAGAACGGCAGGTCCTGAATCAGCGAGCCGGTCGGCTGGTTCAGGATCGCCGTCGAAACGTGCTCACCTTCAGGCACCCAGGCGTAGCCGCGGAAGGTCGGGTTCGACTCCGACAGGCGGTGTTCGGGGGGAATGTCGCTGATCACGGTGTTGCTGTTGAGCGGCGTCTTGTTGAACATCCACATCTGCAGCTTGATAGGCAGATTGCTGTCGAGCAGGCCACCCAGACAAATAATGACGATTGCCAGGTGAGCGGAGATGTAGCCGAGCTTGGTCAGCGTACCGCGTTTGGCGGCGATCAGCGTCGCGCCATTCGACTCACGGGTGACGAATTTGTAGCCGAGCCGGCCCGACAGTTTAGTGAGCAAGGCTGCCGCGTCTGCCCGCGTGCCGCGGACCGCAAACTCGCCCTTATGGTGAAACGCGCGCAAGCTGGACTCGCGGACCTTGTCCTTCCAGCTCTTTATGTCGGCGATCATTTTCGGCGCGTTGCGGATCACGCACAGCGACACCGACACCATCAGAAAACACAGGATCAGCATGAACCACCACGCGCTATAAACCGTGTACAGGCTCAGCGAGCGGAAGATATCGGCCCAGAACGGGCCGAACTGATTGACATAGTTGGGATACGGGTCGTCCTGAGTGAGAACGGTGCCGATGATGCTGGCGATAGCCAGGATCACCAGCAATGAAATCGCAAAGCGCATCGAACTTAGCAATTCGATGCTACGACGCACGGGCCGTTGGGCCGACTTCACTTCGATTTCCGACGTGGTGACGCTCATTCACACTCCGACTGAACAGCAAAAAAGGGTGAACGGTCGTCGCTGACGCTCGAAGCGCACGACGCCATCACCCTTTTCTTGTTTTTCACCGGCCTCGACGGGCCGGTTGCACTTGCGTGCGGACTTCCTAATGTAAGCCCGCGATGTAATCGGCGACAGCCTTGATTTCACTATCCGACAGCCGCGACGCGATGGTATGCATCACATCGCTATTATTGCGTGCCCCCGGGCCTTGGGTGAACGCATTGAGTTCCGTCACCGTGTACTCCGCCCACTGACCAGACAAACGCGGATACTGGACAGGGATGCCCTGACCGGTGGGACCGTGACAACTCGCACACGCCGGAACGGCCCGCTCGGCCACGCCGCCGCGATAAATCTTCTCGCCCAGCGGCACAGTGTTCTTGTTGTGAGCGTAGCCAGGTTTCGGCGTTTGCGCGGCGAAATACGCGGCTACGTTGACCATGTCCTGGTCGGACAGCGCCGCAGCCATACCAGCCATAATCGCATTATTGCGCGCGGGCTGCTTGGCGCCGGGCTGCGTTTTGAAATCCATCAACTGCTTGACGAGATACTCGGGATGCTGGCCCGCCAGCTTGGGATAGGCCCCGCCTGCGCTGTTGCCGTCGGCACCGTGACATGACGCGCAAACCTGAGCCGCTATGGCCTGCCCCCGATTGACGTCCGGTTTTGCCGGATCTGCTGCTCGCGCCTGAACTGCTAAACCTGAAAGACTTGCCGCTACTTGGAACACCATCAGAGCTTTGCACAGTCGATTCATTCGCACACCCTGTTTCGTCTTGTGGGAATTAGAGGTTCTGCAAAATACGACGGCGACTGATTTACCGCGGAGGCACGCGCGCTGGCCCCTCAGGTTTTCAGTAAACCATCGTATTGTACAATAACTCGCTAATCGCTTAGGCGCCAGTCGGGCTTGACCCGTCCCCAGCCCGGGTTCCCCGGCGTCTCACATCCTGGTTCTCCCCATGTCCTTCCTGCTCCATCAAGCCCGTTTTTATACGACCGTCAATCACCTGCGTGATTTGCCGGCCACTGCGCAACCTGAAATCGCGTTTGCCGGGCGTTCGAACGCGGGCAAGTCGACTGCGATCAATCTTCTGTGCAACCAGAAACGTCTGGCATTCGCCAGTAAGACGCCGGGACGCACACAGCACATCAACTATTTCTCGGTCGGTCCTGCTGATGAGCCCGTCGCACATCTGGTCGATCTGCCGGGCTATGGCTATGCGGAAGTGCCCGGCGCGGCCAAGGCGCATTGGGAGGCGCTGCTGTCGAGCTACCTGCAATCACGCTCGCAACTGCGCGGCATGATTCTGATGATGGATTCGCGCCGCCCGCTCACCGACCTGGACCGCACGATGATTGAGTGGTTCGCGCCGACCGGCAAGCCTATCCACACCTTGCTGACGAAGTGCGACAAATTGACGCGGCAGGAGAGCATCAACGCCTTGCGGGCGACGCAGAAGGGGCTGGCCGAATACCGTACCGCTGGCTACCAGGGCGAACTGACTGTGCAGCTGTTTTCGGCGCTTAAACGTGTCGGGCTGGACGAGGCCCACGAACTGATCGAGAGCTGGCTGATTCCCGCCGCCACGGATGATTCGGCTGCTGCCGAATAGGCTTGCGGGGAGGATTTGGGTGCCGAGCGGAACCTGCCCGGCCCCATTTTCGAGCGTCCATAAAAAAACCCGCCGCTACTGACGGCGGGCCAAACAGCCTAATCGAAAAAACGACAGGCACCCGCTCAGGGAGGAGAAGCGGGGAGGTCAGCGCGAAGCGCCTTGCTCGATCGTCATGATATACCATTGTCTTGAAAAGAGTTTTCGCTAGGCGGAGGCGGGCGTTTTTTGACATCTCCACTATTTCCACGACATTCGATATGAGCTTCTACCCACACTACCGTCCGCGCCGCATGCGCCGCGACGACTTCTCGCGCCGTCTCATGCGAGAAAACATTCTCACCACCAACGACCTGATCTATCCGGTGTTCGTCATCGAAGGCAACAACGTCCGGCAAGCCGTGCCTTCGATGCCCGGTGTCGAGCGCGTATCGGTCGATCTGCTGATGGCCGTAGCCGAGCAATGCGTTGAGCTGGGCGTACCGGTGCTGTCGCTATTCCCGGTGATCGAGCCTTCGCTGAAAACGCCCGACGGGCGCGAAGCGATCAATGACGCTGGGCTGATCCCGCGCGCCGTGCGCGAACTGAAGAAGCGCTTTCCGGATCTGGGCGTGCTCACCGACGTCGCGCTCGATCCGTACACCAGTCACGGCCAAGACGGCGTGCTTGATGAAGCGGGCTACGTGATCAATGACGCAACCGTTGAGATCCTCGTCGAGCAGGCGCGTGCGCAGGCCGAGGCTGGCGTGGATATCGTCGCGCCTTCGGACATGATGGACGGGCGCATTGGCGCGATCCGCGAGATGCTTGAAAGCGAGGATCACATCCATACGCGCATCATGGCTTACTCGGCCAAGTTCGCGTCGGCGTTCTACGGTCCGTTCCGCGATGCCGTCGGTTCCGCGGCAAACCTCGGCAAGGGCAACAAGATGACCTATCAGATTGACCCGTCCAATTCCGACGAGGCGCTGCGCGAGGTACGTGCGGACATCGAAGAAGGCGCGGACATGGTGATGGTCAAGCCCGGCATGCCATACCTCGACATCCTGCGGCGCGTGAAAGACGAGTTCCGTTTTCCGACCTATGTGTATCAGGTGAGCGGCGAGTACGCGATGCTGAAAGCGGCCGCGCAAAACGGCTGGCTGGATCACGACAAGGCCATGATGGAATCCCTCCTCGCGTTTAAGCGAGCGGGCGCTGACGGGGTGCTGACGTACTTTGCGCTGGACGCCGCCCGGATCTTGCGCGCGCAGAAGTAACCGCAAACAGCCCGAACGGGAGGCAGTTACGGTATCTGATTGACTCTGTTGGCTCGATACGAACGGAGGCGCTGCCTGAGCGCCTCCGTTTTTTTTACGACTGCGGCGGTGTGGCGAGACGGTCGAGACTGCGCAGGAAGGTGTCAGCGGACTCGTAGCCCACGACACGCAGCACTTCCGCGCCACTCTGATTGAAGAAGATAATGCCCGGCGGCCCGAACAGGTTGAAACGCTTCAGCAACGCCTGATCATCCTTGTTGTTGGCGGTCACGTCGGCGCGCAGCAGATTGAGTTGCTGCAGGCGGGCATGCACGCGCGGATCGCTGAAGGTGAATTTCTCCATCTCCTTGCAACTGACGCACCAGTCCGCATAGAAATCCAGCATGGCGGGCTGCGCAGCCGTCTTGACCGCCTGATCAAGCTCCTCGGATGAGCGTACCTGGGCGAAGGTGAGGTCGTTCGCCGTAGGAGCCGTCGAAGCCGTTGGCGTGCCGGGCGCTTCTGCTGAGCCACCTCGTGCGGCCAACACGGCGAGGGGCTTGAGCGGGTCAGACGAGCCGGCCGCAAGACCAACCAGCAGCACAGCCGCCCATACGGTCAGCGCAACGCCAAGGCCACGCCCGAGCCGACGCCAGATCGAGCCGGCAGCCGTGGCCGGCGAGAAGAGTCCCAGCGACGCAGCCGCGATCAGGAGCCATAGTGCGCTCAGCAACATCTGCACTGCCACGCCAAGCACCGGCCAGACGATCCAGAGCGCGGCCGCGAGAAGCACCACCCCGAAGAAAACCTTCACGCCGTCCATCCAGACGCCCGCGCGCGGCAGCAGCGTGCCCGCGCCCAAGCCGATGATCAGCAGCGGAACGCCGAGGCCGATCCCCATCGAGAACAGGGCGGCCCCACCAAGTACCGCGTTGCCCGTGTGAGCGACAAACGCCAGGATGGCAAAAAGC
>NZ_JBAURZ010000340.1:0-15757 GCF_049581445.1 Paraburkholderia sp.
CGCCATTGTGGCGCCGGGCGCGGCCGTGACCGGCTCGTCCGGTGCGCCGGAGGTATCGGGAGCGGGCCGCGACGAGAACGCGGGCATTGTCGTCATGCCGAGAAAATCTCGGTGTAGCGCTTGATCCACGCGGCTTGTACAGCGGCCAGCGCCTTGTCGTCGTGCAGCACGGCTTTCTCCGCAATCTGCTTCGGGCTGGGCACGAACGCGCGGCTTTCGACGGGGATCACCGCCTTCGAGTTGACCGGGCCGTTCAGCACGTCGGCGGCCATGCGTCCCTGCACGCCGGCATCGAGCGAATGATTGATGAAGGCGTGAATCAGATCGCTATCGCCGGGGTGCGCTTTGGGGATCACGGTGAACATCAACTGCGTGGCGAAGCCTTCCTTCATGCCGTACGTGACGCCCATCTTGTACTCGGGCTTGCGAATCTGATCGGGAAAGAAGGCCGGCGAATAGATGCCGCCAATATCGAGCGAGCCGGTGCGGAACAGATCGGCCACCTGGTTCGGATTCTCGCCGAGCGTCATCACGCGGTCTTTCAGTTCGGCCAGTTTCTTGAAACCAGGATCGATGTTTTGCTGCGAGCCGTCGGCCATCTTCGCAGCAATGATCGCGAGGTCGACAGCTTCGGCCCATTCGGGCGGCGGCAGGAACAGACGCCCTGAGTACTTCGGATCCCAAAGTGCCTCATACGTCGTGGGGGCGGTTTTGACGGTCGACGTGTTGTAGATGAGCCCATCGGACCACAGCAGATAGCCCACGCCGAAGCCGTCGGCGCCCGTGCGATATTGCGGTGCCACGTCCTTCAGATTGGGTAGCTTGTCGAGATCGGGCTTGACCAGTAGACCCGCTTCGCCGAGACCCGTTGCCCCCACGCCTGCGAGCGTGATCACGTCGTACGTGGGACGGTCGCCTGCGGCCTTGACCTTGGCGACCATGCCGGAGGTGCCGTCAGCGCGATCGGCAATCACTTTGGCGCCGGTTTTCGCCGTAAAAGTGGCGGCGATATTGCGCAGCGCGGCGGCGCCGGTATCGTCAGACCAGGTCAACAGGCGCAAGGTCTTGCCGGAGAAGTTCTGTTCCTGCGCTCGCAGACTCACAAATGGCATGGGTAGCGCCGAGGCCGCGAGCGCCGCGCCGATCGCCTTGATAGCTTGCCTTCTGCCGCGTTTGATGTCCTGCATGACCGTCTCCCAGTTTGAACAAGGCAACTTTCGCTTGCTGCGTGCCGTGCGAAGACGTTGCGGGTGGATGCACTCTAGGTTTGCCAAAATCAGGTAACAATCGAAATCTCTGCATGGACGTCATGACGTAAGCTCATGCGCAGACCACTGCGCCTCTGCACGAGTGGCATCCGCCGATTGGGCCGCAGCGCCGCGATGACGGGGAGCGCGGGTATACGTCCACGACCCGGACAACCGCTGACTACGATTCGAGGTATGAGGAAAGATCAAATCTGGTGCGGTGCCGTTCGCGTCTGCCCTTAACCGGTGCATCATGAGCGCCAGGTCGCGGCACGGGAAGGCGTTTGAGTCGCCTAAGCATGAGCGCCACGCATGCGCCGCGAGGCGCGCCCAGCGCGATCATATTTTTGAATCGCGTATGCTGTGGTGCTTAACGGGGCGCGAGGAGCCTGACCTTCTCCCGCACTGCAATGCATTTTGCTGATACCTGAGCCACGCCGATGCGAAGACTTCCTCCTCTGAACGCGCTGCAAATCTTCGAGACCGTTGCGCGGCATCGCAGTTTCACCCGTGCGGCAGACCATTTGTGCCTGACGCAAGGCGCGGTGAGCCGGCAGATACTCGCGCTTGAGGACTACTACAAGTTTCCGCTTTTCAAGCGGCATGCGAAAGGTTTGACGTTGACCGCGGAGGGAGAACTGCTGCTGCCGGCTGTGAAGGAGAGTTTCGCGCGCATCGAGGAGATTTCGCTGCGCCTCACGCGACAACGGACGGACCTGGCGCTGAAAGTGCCGACCTGCGTGATGCGCTGGATGCTGCCGAAGATCATGCAATTCCAGGCCGAGTATCCCGATCTGCACGTGCAGATCACGACCACCTGGCAGCACGATGTGGACTTTCAGGTCGAGCCCTTCGATGCGGCGATCATCTACGGTTCGTCCCCCGGTGCCGATGTGCAGGCTGTGCCGCTATTCGAGGAACGGCTGACGCCCGTCTGCGCGCCGGAACTGCTGAACGACAGGCCGCTCGATAGCGTGGCCGATCTGGCGCGGCACACGCTGCTGCACCCGACACGCGACCATCGCGACTGGAAAATGTGGCTCGATCACGTCGACGCCCGCGATATCGACGCGGGGCACGGCCCGAGTTTCGACACGCTCGATCTGGCTACTAACGCCGCGTTGCAGGGTTTTGGCGTCGCGATCAGCGATCTCGCTCTGATTGACGAGGACGTGGCGGCGAAGCGCCTGGTAAGGCCCTTCGACACGGTCCTGATGACGGGATGGCGTTACTACTTCGTCTACCCCGATTGCGTTGCGCATCAGCAGAAGGTGAATCTGTTCCGCGAGTGGATTGCGGAACATTGGACCGAATGACGGCGCCGCTTACGGCGCAAACGACAGGAACAGATACGCCGCAAACAGCGACAGGTGAACCACGCCTTGCAGGATGGTCGTGCGCCCGCTGCTCAGCGTGAGCGTGCCGACCACCAGCGTCAGCATTAGCATCACGGTTTCCTTGCCGTCGATGCCGAGTATCAATGGCTGGCCGGTCCAGAGAAACACCGCGGCCACGGTTGGAATAGTCAGCCCGATACTCGCGAGTGCCGAGCCGAGCGCGAGATTCAGACTGTTCTGCAACCGGTCGGCGCGCGCCGCCCGCACAGCGGCGAGCCCTTCAGGCAGCAACACCAGCGCCGCGATCACGATGCCGACCACCGCCGGCGGCGCACCGATATTCTTTACCGCGCTCTCAACGGTTGGCGAAAGCAGTTTCGCCAGCAGCACCACGGCCACGAGGCACACCAGTAACAGCAGGCTGCTGAAGAGGGCCTGGGCGCTGGTGGGCGGTTCGGCGTGAACGCTCTCATCGGGCGTGGCAGCGAGGAAGTAGTCGCGATGGCGGACCGTCTGCACGAACACGAACACGCCGTAGAGCACCAGCGACGATATCCCCGCAAACGCGAGTTGTGATGTCGAGAGCAGTGGACCCGGCTCGGTAGTCGTGAAGTTCGGCATCACTAGCGTCAACACCGACAGCGAGGCAAGCACCGCGAGCGTCGCGGCCGCGCCGCGCGCCTGGAAATCCTGTTCGCGATGGCGGATACCGCCCACTAGCAAACAGATGCCGACGATGCCGTTGCACACGATCATCACCGCCGCGAACACGGTATCGCGGGCAAGCCCCGCCTTCTCGGGGCCGGACGTGAGCATCACCGACACGATCAGCGCCACTTCGATCACGGTGACCGCCACCGCCAGCACCAGTGTGCCGAACGGCTCGCCCACCCGGTGTGCGACTACCTCGGCGTGATGCACGGCGGCGAACACGGAACCGGCCAGCGCCAGACCGACCAGTGCCAGCGTCAGCGCGGAACCCGGCAGCATGGCCGCGGCACCCAGCACCAGCCACGCCGCAATGGGCGTTCCGATGGTCCAGCGTGGCAGCACAGCCGTGGTGGTTTTCATCCTCGGGTTCCCTGGTTATTGTAGAAGGCAGCGGCGCCAAAGCGAGCGCAAGCCCAAACCCGAGCCCGCAATTGAAACGGGCGCAGCCCTTTGCATGAAAGGGATGCGCCCGAGCTGGTGCGCTTACTGGCCGATTGCGCGAATCGTCAGTGCGTTCTTCACCGAGGTTACGCCCGCTACGCCCTGAGCCGCTTGCGTGGCCAGATCGATCTGCGGCTGCTCAGGCACCGTGCCCTCCAGCGTCACGGCGCCGCTGCGGGCGCGGACCGTGATGTTGTTGGCGGTCAGGTCCTTCGTCCTCGTCAGAGCCTTGCGCACGGCGCGTTGCAGAGCACGGTTGGCGGCCTTGGTCGATTTGGCGCTCGGCGCTGCCATCGTGCCTGAGGCAGCCATTGCATCGCTGCTTTGAGCGTAGGCGTTAAGGGAAGCCGCAACGATCAGCGCGCCACCGATAATTTTGATTGCCTGGAATGCTTTCATTCAAGTTTCTCCGGTTGTCATGATTTTTCACGGTTCCGGGGGCGGAACCGCAGGATTGCACCAACGGGTACTTCGGGATCAAACCTGAGTGGAACGATGCTGCGAGTGATGCAAGCCTGGTTGCTATGTCTGCTAATAATCCAGCGGGCCGAGACGCGCGCTGCCCGGCGAAGGATGTACTGCTAGCCGGAATGTAACAATACTCCCACTTGAAAGAATGAGCGATGCAACTGTATGTCGAAATGCGGCTTTAGCACAACGGATAAACTTGCGTCACGGTTAAAAAGCTGCTTATTGTGCGAAGCGATTAACCGTTCATCGCCGCCTTCGCAACCTGGGAATTGCCGTACCAATGACCGATTCACCTCTTCATATTATTCCGCTCGAACGTGACGATTTACCGGTCGATACCGTCGAAATGGCGCGCTATCTGGTCGGCAAATATGTGGTTCATGATCTGCCAGAGGGGCGCATGAGCGGGCGCATCGTCGAGATGGAGGCCTATCCGCTCGGCGATTCCACCAGTTATGCGTTCGTCGGTCTGCGCCCGCACAACAGCGCGATGTTCCTCGCCCGGGGCTACGCCCATGTGCGGCTGACCTACGGGGTGTCGTACATGTTCAACGTATCGAGCGAGACCGAGGGCATCGGCGCGGGCGTGCTGATTCGGGCCATTGAACCGTTAGAGGGTTTGCCGTTGATGCAGGCCCGCCGCCCTGGCGTGAGCTTGCGCGATCTCGCCCGCGGACCGGGACGGTTATCGGTGGCGCTCGGCATCGGACAAGCCTTCGATGGCCGCGATCTGTGCACCGGCCGAGATCTCTGGCTCGGCAGAATGGAAGAGGAAGCGACGCCGGTTGCAGTGACCAAACGGATTGGACTGTCGCGTGAAATGCATCGACCGTTGCGCTTTTATGTGCCCGGCAGCCCGTTCGTCAGTGGGCCGCGCAAGTTATTGGTGTCCAGCAGTGGCGGCGCATCCGAATAAAGAATAAATGCCGAGCCGGGAAGCAGCAGTATTGGCGAGATCCGATACACCCAGATTGCGGCCCATGCACCAGAGTGAAACATCGCAGCTTGACAGACCGCTTACAAAGCTTGCGAAACTGGCAATTGCTACGTCAATCTGTCAGGCTCGAGGGAAGATATGCGGCATTCATCATTTACTCTTGCGAATTCAACAAATATATATCTCCAAATCAAGGGTTTTCCCTTGGAGATTGGCTGACTAGACTGGAATTACCCGCTTCCCACATGGTGTGTCAAGCGCACAAAAAACCAGGTCTGGAGGTAAGCCATCATGAAGTCGCTCATTCAAGCCGTCGCTATTGCCGCAATCCTTGCCGCTCCGGTTGCTTCGTTCGCGCAGTCTGCCGACACGAGCCAGCAACCCGTGACGCGCGCCGAAGTGAAGAACCAGTTGATCCAGTTGGAGCAGGCGGGCTACAACCCTTCCATTTCCAATGACGTCAACTATCCGGCCGACATCCAGGCGGCTGAAAAGCGTGTGCAGGAACAAAATCCGCCGGTCGCGCAAAACAGCGTCGCCGATACGAGCGGTTATGGTCCGGCCACTAGCGGTTCGTCGGCTTCGGGCACGATGCAGATGTCGCAACCGGCTGTGGCCAGCCAACGTATCTACTTTGGCCATTAATCCGGCCGAAGCGAATACGTCGCAAACATAAGGGTATGCGGTCGCAGTTCATGCTCGCCGCATGCCCAATCACGGAATTTTTAGAAACCTCCGCTGCCGCAAGGTAGCTTGGCCCAAACCTTGGCGGCTTGGGCTTTTTTTACGTCCGCGTAGTCTGGCGGTGTGTGGCGCGGAGCCACTGGCGCATCAAGTGATCAACGGTCCAGCGAATTATGGCCTCTCGCCCGTGATGTAGAACTCCAACTGCTGGATCGTGAACTGCTGTTCTGCAATGATGTTCTTCACCAGATCGCCAATCGAAACCATTCCCACCAATCTTTCCTGATCGATTACCGGCAAATGGCGCATGCGGCGCTCTGTCATGAGGGCCATGCAGTCGTCGGTGGTCTGTTCGAGGTGCACGAAGCGCACCGCCTTGCTCATGATGTCGCGCACGGGTGTCGCTTTCGACGAGCGGTCCATCAGCACGACCTTGCGCGCGTAGTCGCGCTCCGTGATGATGCCGGAAATGCTGTCGCCGTCGGTCACGACGAGCGCGCCGATCTGCTTTTCCGCCATGAGTTTGATGGCGTTATAGACCGAATCGTCTGCCGCAATCGTAAAGACGCCTTCGCTGGGCTTGGACTTGAGAAGTTGTGCAACGCTAGTCATGGAGCGGCTCCGTATCGCAGTGCAGCACGTCGGCACGTGACGCGCTGTCGTTGGGGACAGGCGCTTTCAGTATAGGTGGCGCATGAAGATCGGACATGCATGGGCAAACACCAGGTGACGCGATTCATGTGAGATCGGGACCCGCCACGCCTTCACAGAGCCGGTGCCGCGCACACGCTTGAGGTGCGGTTGGCCGATTAGCGGTAAACTCCAGTTCCGTACTTTATCCCCGGTTGTTAACGGGTTCATGTCAGTGCCTCTGCCTAACGCTATGCCCACGCCTCACGACTCGTCGCCCGTCATTGGCGATACGACCGGTGAATGCGTCATTCTCGACGCTGTCGCCACGCTTCCCACGCGCTACGGCACGTTTACCTCCTATGTGTTTCGTGTCTGTGACACGGGCGCCGAGCATCTCGCGCTTGTCATGGGCGATGTCGCCAATAAGGATTCGGTCCTCACCCGTTTGCATTCAGAATGCCTGACGGGCGATGTGCTCGGCTCCTACCGCTGCGATTGCGGCGAGCAACTTGACCTCGCTCTGCGCTACATCGCCGCCGAAGGTTGCGGTGTGCTGCTCTATCTGCGTGGCCACGAAGGGCGCGGCATTGGCCTGTCCAACAAGATTCGTGCATACGCGTTGCAGGAGCAGGGGCGCGATACGGTCGAGGCTAATCTCGACCTCGGCTTGCCCGACGATTCGCGCGAATACGATTCGGCCGCGGGCATTCTGCGCACGCTGAAAGTCACCTCGGTGCGCCTGATGAGCAACAATCCGAAGAAGTTCGACACGCTCTCGAAGCATGGCATTCCCGTTAGCGAACGGGTTGCGCTAGCGGTTCCCACGCGGGAAGAAAACGAACGGTATATCCGCACCAAGCAGACCAAGTTTGGACATTACTTCGACGAAAACGAGTAAGCGCCGTGACACGGCGCGGCGCTCCGGCTTCTGCGATTAACGCGCTGGTAGCTAATGCGCTCCGGCTTCGACACGTGGGATGATCGAAGCCAACGCCTCGCTCAATTCGGTCGTGCCGAAACGTCGTTCACCCGCACCGGTTTCCACATCGATCAACCCGGCGTTGTGCCGGTCGTAAAGGTCGGTGATCAGTTGCGCGTGGTTCGCGCTCAGACCCGCGCGTAGCAGCATCGGCGTCCATTGCTCGCGAGGCAGTTCAAGCGCGGCGATCTCGCGGCCGCTTAACGTGCTCAGCGTCTGCGCCACATCGAGCGCGCTGATGCGTCGCGGACCCTCCACGCTGACGATACGCGGCGTTCTCTCACCATCCGGGTCGTGGTCGACCAGCAATGCAGCGGCGAGCCTGCCAACGTCGTGGGCCGAAACGCTCGCGAACCGTTTGTCCAACGGATGATGCAGGCTCGGCAGCAAGCCTGTCTTCAACGCGGCGGGCAGAACGCGTGCCCAGTTTTGCATGTGCTCGGCGGCGCGTAACAAGGTCAGATGACTCGCGACAGGCTTGAGTGCTTCCTCCATGTGATGAAAGAGCAGCGTGATACCCGTGTCGTGTGCCAACTCGGCGCCGTAGTCGGATAAGGCGAGCACGCGCGGCGGCGGATTGGCGCGCAGGGCGCGGGCCGCAGTGTCAATCATGTGACGCATCATATCGGCGGGTTGCGCTTCGGTGCGCGGCACCGGACAGAGAATCTGCACCGCGTCGGCGCCCTCGATGGCTTTGGCGACCGACGCGTAGTCCGTCAGATCGGCCAATGCGATCTCGCAGCCGAGTTTCGCGAGTCGTTCGCCTTGTTGTGCGTTGCGAACCACGGCACGCACTGTCTCGCCCGCGCGACGCAGGGTGGCAGCGGTGAGCCTGCCGGCATTGCCGGATGCTCCGAATATCACAAACACGTTGTGCTCCTGATGAGTAGGGTGTGACTCATCTTAGAAGCGTGTGGCCGACGCGACGCGCGGGTGTGGATGGCTTCGAGCAGATCCGGATGATCGTTTTCAAGCGGAAGAATCCGTGCCAAAAGAAGCGGGCAGCGCGAGAGCAACGCCTCAAGCATCGCAGGCAAAAACATCGCACAATGCACGCACGTCTGTCGCTATCCGAGAGGGCTGCTATGAACGCCGTGTTTTCCACTTCGATGCCTGCTGCAATGCCTGTCGCGATTCCCGGCCATACGCCGCATTCTGCTGCCCGCATTAGTCTGCAAACGAGTGCCCGGCTCGGCTGGCGAGGCTTTGGGGCCGACCTGATTGGCATCGGCGCGGGCGTGCACCGGATTCCGGCCCTGCAACATCATCGGGTGGGCGTGCATGTGGGCGCCCCAGTCAAGGCACATTGCCTGTGCAACGGGCGGCGTCTGGTGCGATTGCAGTCGCATGGCGATGCCGACGTGATCCCCGCGGGCCTCGATGGACAGTGGAGCGACGAGTCCGACTGCACGATTTTCAGCGTCTGGATTGACAATGCGTTGGCGCAAAAAACGTTCGAACAGATGGAACTGCGCTCGAACGATGCACAGATCCGTCCGCGATTTCAAATGCGTGATCCGCGTTTTCAGCATCTTGTATGGGCATTGCGCGCGGAACTCGAGGCCGATGACGCCTCCGATCCGCTCTACGCAGAAAGCCTGTGCACAGCGATGATCGTGCGGCTCATCAACGCCGAACCCATGCTCGAGCGCAAGCGCACGGCGAAGCTCGCGCCCAGGCTGGCAACGCGGGTCGTGGAGTTTATTGAAGGCAATCTCTCGCAGCGTCTCACGCTGGCAGAACTCGCGGCACTCGCAGACTTAAGCGTGCCGCATTTCAAGGTGTTGTTTCGTGAGACGCTGGGGACGCCGGTGCATCAGTATGTCGTGCAAAGACGCGTCGAGCGGGCGCGTGATCTGTTGCTAGAGGGCCGTCTGAGTGCGAGCCAGGTCGCGCTGGATACGGGGTTCGCACATCAGAGTCATATGGCGCACTGGATGAACCGTTTGCTGGGGGTAACGCCGCGAGAGGTGGTGAGGGGCAGGGGCTGAACGCAGCATCACGAATGCCCCTGATCATCATCCCTTCGCGGTCAACTGCGCATAGACATCATGCGAGAGTTGCAGCAACACCTTCCGGTCGATCCCGCCCGAAACCGCATAGCCAAAGTCTCCATCAACCCAGTAGAAAACATTCACCGGCCCATCCTGATACAGCTTGAATGCGGTGGTGTTCGAATTCTCCTTGCGATGCGAGATGCACAAGGTCATACGCTCGCCTGACGGACCACGGTACATGAACTGGGCAACCGGACCATCCGCGCCCGGCAGGATGCGCCCGCCGCTCAGCACAAAGCCGCTTTTGTCGAGCATGGGCGGATGCACGTCGGTGCCGAGTTTATTCGACAGCCACTGGACGAAATCCTGCTCGTGATCGGCGGCGTCCATTGCATCGGGCCGTTCCACCGCCGGCATATACACGACATGCGCCACTGCGGCCTGGCGCGCGAGGCCATCTGACGCATCCGCGCTGACAGGACGCGTATCCGATGAGGTGCCAGCAGGCATCCCCGGCATGGACTCCGGCACACTCTTGCCCATTTGCGTGCCCACGCCAATACCGACACCCAGCACCAAGGCAGCAGCCATTCCCGCGAACTGCGGCCAGTTTGCGGCGTCAAGCCAGCGCCGCTTCGGGGCAGGGGCTTGCAGGCGCTTGGGCACCGGCTCGCTTAGAACCCGGTCATAGCGCTCATGGAACATGCTGTTCAGAGAGAAATAGTCGCTGACTCGCGCGGCAAGGTCGGGGTTCTGTTCGAGCGCGCGCTCCACCTGGGCGCGGCGTTCGTCCGACAGCGTGCCGTCCACGTAAGCGTGCAGTTCTTCTTCGCCGATTGGCGTGACTGGTTCGTTCATCGCACCACCTGTAATTTCGCGCCGGGCTGTGTGCCCGCCATCAATGCCCTGAGCCGTTCGCGTCCGCGTGATAGCCGCGACATCACCGTACCGATCGGAATATCCAGCGCCAGCGCGACGTCTGCGTAGCTCATTTCCTCGAGACCGACCAGCAGGACCACCTGACGCTGGTCGGTGGGCAGACGCTGCAATGCATAGTCGAGATCGCGCATTTCCAGCGACCTTGTCTGGTCGGAAGGCACGGCGAATTCGCTTTCCGCGATGCTGTCGTCGTCCACGGAAACGTGCACGGCCCGCACCGATGCCTTGCGCGCCTGGTTCGCGAACACGTTGTGCATGATCGTAAACAACCATGCGCGCAGGTCAGTACCGGCCTGGAACAGTTCGGTGCGGCCCAGGGCGCGCTCCAACGTGTCCTGGACCAGGTCATCGGCCAGTTCCCGGTTGTTGATCAGCGCTCTTGCATAGCGCCGCAAACGCGGGACGTGCTCCATCAACTCGTCACGGATGTCCATTGCTCTTACCAGTGAGATATTCAGCGTGGTGCGCCGGTCACGGCGAACGACGGCATTCAAGGTGCGAACACGCTGGATGGCATTTTATTCCCACCCAGATTGATGGGCGGGAACAAGTTCTTGCTGAATGGCTCGCGGAGGCCGATATTGCGGCCTTTTCGCGGCCATTTTGTGCCCTTTTGTCTGCTTCCTGCCACTGCCACTGCCACTGCATCCAGCGTGATGCGTGATGCCTGATGCGGCTTGTGCCGCTTACCCTCAGTGTGAGGTCAGGGCGTCGGCGGCGCGCATCAGCCCTCGTGCGTCGGCCGTGCCGGCCAGGACGTAGCCCTCGCCGTGCGCGGTCCAACTCAGCAGCCGCAACGAACCCACCCGGCGCGCGCTCCATTGCGGCTGGGCACTAGCTGGCCAAGCGGCCGCCTCGACGAGCACGATGGGCTGATGTTCGTTGTTCAGATACAGGTATTCGGTCGCATGCGCGAATGGGCCGAGTTTCATCGTGCGGTGGCCGATGAGGTGCATGCCGACCGCCGTGAGGTTCGGCGCGGACGCCTTGAGCGCGGCTGGGTCCGGGCTGGCGGTTAGACCGGAGTTCTGCATGCCAGCCGGGGCCGGAACCTTGTCGGTCGTGGCGGCCGTCCCAACCATGCCACTCGCAGTAGTGGTTGCACTGCTTTCGGCGAGCGACTGCGCGTTGCCAGTATGGCCGCCGGTCGCCTGCATCAAGGCCATCACAGCCGCGTTGTTCAATGCTTCTGTGGAGACCTGCGACGCAGTCATCCAACCACTCGCCGCCACCAGAGCAAGAGCGGCGGCGAAAATCACCGCCATGCTGGTACGTATTGCTTGCAACCTCGCTGCGCCGCCGCGCCATGCCAGCCACTTGCCCATACCCTTCGTCAGCCGCCGCTTGTCAGAGCTGCGGTTCGGCAGTGGTTCATCAGCGGGGCCAAATGAACGCTGGATCTGCTCGTTGAGCTTGCCGTAGAAGGCCACCCGGCGCGCCTCGCCGGGCCGCTTGCCCAGATAGGCGCGCAAATGAGCCTCGCGCTCCGGGGAGAGAAGGCCGTCTGCGTATGCCTGAATATCCTGTTCGGAAAGCGGCGGATCGTGTCGTGGGTCGGTGCGGTTCATGATGTTTGAGTGCAAGGAGTGCTTGATTGGGCTAACACGCACCCTGCATTTTTATTCCATGCACGCGCCATGCCATGCTGTGCAGCGCCGTACTATGTGGCTTGTCGTTCGCCCTCGCGGAATAAACCCCGCTGGTCCCGTGTTAGTGCCCCTGTAGAGCGCATGAAAAAGCCAAGGAGCCCACGTGACCCAGTCTTCCCTTCCGCCATCCACCCCAATTTGCGTGCCATGCCGGCTCGCGGCGATTGGCGCTGTCGTCTTGAGCGTTGCCGCTGGTTTCGCCTACGTGGCCGGCTGGCTGACGCCGGAGCGCCTCACTACGCATCGCATCGTCAATGCGTTCGAAACCGATAACGGGCAGCATCCGGGCTACCGGCGTAATCATTCGAAGGGGGTGTGCGTGGCCGGTGATTTCGAGAGCAACGGCAATGCCGCCGCCCTTTCAAGCGCAACCGTGTTTGCGGCGGGTGTGACGCCGGTGATTGGCCGCTTCGCGATTCCGGGCGGCAATCCCTCCGCGCCCGACACGAGTGTGCCGATTCGCAGCATGGCGTTGCTGTTCTCCCTGCACGACGGCGAGCAGTGGCGCACTGGGATGAACTCCGTGCCGGTGTTCGCGGTGCGCACACCGGAGCAGTTCTACCAGCTACTGGTCGCGACGAAGCCTGATCCGGCGACCGGTAAGCCTAACCCCGCCGTGCTCAAGGCGTTCTACGTCGCCACTCCGGAAACGAAGCCGCTTCAGGCGTGGATGAAGGGCCATCCGCCATCATCGAGCTTTGCCAATGGGAGTTACTACAGCATCAACGCGTTTCGCTTTGTCAACGCGAGCGGGCAAACCCGCTTCGTGCGCTGGTCGATGGTGCCGGAAACACCGTTTGCGCCCATCACGGATGCGCAAAAGAATGCGAAGAACTTCCTCGACGCCGATCTCGACCAGCGACTGCAAGCGGGTCCGCTGCGTTGGCATCTGATCGTGACGGTGGCCGAGTTGGGCGACCCGAGTAACGATGCCACGTCGCAATGGCCGGTTGGCCGCCAGCAGATTGACGCAGGCACGCTGGTGATCGAGCACGAGACCTCGCAGGACGATGGTCCGTGCCGCGACGTCAACTTCGATCCCACCGTGTTGCCTGCGGGCATCAAGACATCGGACGATCCGCTGCTCGCGGCGCGCTCGGCAGCGTATTCCGTTTCCTACAACCGGCGCACCCGCGAGGAGGCGCTCAACCCGAAGCTGCACCAGGCGCAGCAGAATGGAGATCGGTCATGAAGCCGGCACACACACACTTCACCACGTCGCAACGGCTGCTGCACTGGAGCATGGCGCTGCTGATTCTCGCGATGCTATTTGTCGGCGTTGGCATGGTCGCAACGGTCTCGCATGCGCACAATACGTTGATCGCCATTCATCGGCCGCTGGGGATTGCGATACTTTTGTTGGTACTACTGCGTATTGCGGTAAGACTAAAGCGTGGTAGCCCGTCGTTGCCCGACGACATGCCCGCATTACAACAGGTGGTCGCGAAGCTTTCGCATCTGGTGTTGTACGCGCTGATGCTTGCCATGCCGCTGATCGGCTGGTCGATGCTATCGGCAGCGGGTTATCCGGTGACGCTGTTCGGCGGCGTGCACCTGCCGCCCATCGTGCCGCACGATGTCAGGCTCTATGCGTTGCTGCGTGCATTGCATACATGGCTTGCGTTTGCGTTGTTTCTCACGGTGCTCGGTCACCTCGGTGCGGCCTTGTTCCATGGGCTGATCCGGCGCGACGGCGTGTTTTCAAGCATGGCGCGGGGTGCTGCACGCCAGGCTTGACGTTGCGTTACCGGTTGGAGACTCAGCTTTTCACGCGTTCCGACCGTGGATCGTGTGGCGCTTTCAGGTGCAGCGTCGCAGGCAGTAACTCGCCTGCGACATCAATCGCATAACGTCCGCTGGTCAGATACGCTGTATCAGCTGCGCCGTCCGGATTGTTGACGTAGCCCATCGCCACCGGGCAACCAAAGGTATGCCCAAACGCTGCTGAACTCACGAAGCCGACCGGCTTGCCGTCGCGCAGGATCGCTTCGCCGCCCCACAGCATGCTATCGGCGGCGGCGTCCACAGTCAGCACAACCATGCGCCGGCGCAGCGGCGTTTCACGCAGTTTCAGCAAGGCGTCGCGCCCGCGAAACGCGATGTCCTTGTCGAGCTTGCAGGCGAACCCAAGACCCGCTTCGAACGGGTTTGAATCCGGCGTGAGTTCGCGGCCCCATGCCCGGTAGCCTTTTTCGATCCGCAGCGATTCGATCGCGTAGTAGCCCGCGTTGACGAGGCCGAATGTCGTGCCCGCATGCTGCAGCGTCTCGTACACACCGGCGGCGAATTCAACGGGCACGTACAGTTCCCATCCCAGTTCGCCGACATAGGTGAGCCGCGTGGCACGCGCCGTCGCATAGCCGATGTCCATTTCGCGGCTCTGCCCGAAGGGGAATCCTGCGTTGCTCCAGTCAGCCTTCGAAACGCTTTGCAGCAGATCGCGGGCGCGCGGTCCCATCACGGCCAGAACGGCGTATTGGCCGGTGACGTCCACCAGGGTGCAATGCTTGTCGTGCGGAATGGACTTCTCGATGTAATCGAAGTCGCGCGTGGTTTGAGCCGAGCCCGAGACGATCAGGTATTGATCGGGCGAGAGGCGGGTGAGCGTGAAATCCGATTCGTAGCCGCCGCGTTCGTTGAGCATGCCGCTATAGACGGTGGTGCCCGGTGGCACCGCCACGTCGTTCGCGACGATGCCCTGCAACACCGCTTCGGCATCGCGTCCCTTGACGAGAAATTTAGAAAACGACGTCATGTCGAACAGGGCCACGCCTTCGCGACAGGCGCGATGTTCGGCGCCGCTCCATGGCAGCCAGTTTTGCTGGCCGAACGCGTAGTCGATCCTTGCTTCGGCGGGGCCCGGCGCGAAAAAGTTGGGTCTCTCCCAACCCATCTTGCTGCCGAAGCTGGCGCCCGCGTCGCGCAGCATCGTGTAAAGCGGCGAGCGGCGAAACGGCCGCGCGCTGTCGAGTTCGCGGTTAGGCCAGGGCATCGCATAGTGCAGACCGAGCGTTTCCTTGACGCGGTCGTGCAGCCACGTGTCGTTGCCGTTGAAGCGCGCAAAGCGGCGGATATCCACCGGCCACAGGTCCATCGTTGGCGTACCGGCGACGATCCACTCGGCAAGCGCCATACCGGCGCCTCCCGCCGATGCGATCCCCATTGAGTTAAACCCCGCACCGACAAAGAAGTGCCGCAACTCGGGCGCTTCGCCAAGCATAAAGTTGTTATCCGGCGTGAACGATTCAGGCCCGTTGTAGAACTGCCGTACCTGCGCGGTTTCGAGCGCGGGCACACGCTGCAACGCGTTTTTCATCAGGATTTCGAATTGATCCCAGTCGTCGGGCAGCAGCTGGAATTCGAAATTCTCAGGAATGCCATCCATGCCCCACGGTTTTGCGTCCGGCTCGAAGCCACCCATCACCAGGCCGCCCACTTCTTCCTTGAAGTAAATGAAGCCGTCCGGATCGCGCATGACCGGCAGATCGGGATGCACGCCGGCAATGCGCTCGGTGACGATGTAGTAGTGCTCGGCCGAATGCAGCGGCACGGTGACATCGCACATACGGCCCACCGCCTTGGCCCATTGGCCCGCACAGTTGACCACGATCTCCGCGTTGATCGTCCCTTCGGCGCCGTCCTTGTTGCGCCAGGCGAGGCCGCTGACTTCGCGTCCGCCGCCTCCTGTTTCGCTGCGCGTTTGCCGCGTGTGGATCGCGGCAACGCGGGTGT
>NZ_JBAURZ010000341.1:0-86978 GCF_049581445.1 Paraburkholderia sp.
AGACCTTGTACGGCATCGAAGATTCGCCGATCGGCCTCGCCGCCTGGATGCTCGACCACGACGCCGCCAGTCAGGCGATGATCGCACGCGTCTTTGATGGCCAGACTGAGGGTCTTTCGCGAGACGATGTTCTCGATAACGTCACGCTGTATTGGCTGACGAATACGGGCGTCTCGTCGGCCCGGCTGTATTGGGAAAACAAGCTCAACTTCTTTGCCCCGAAGCACCTCACTATTCCGGTTGCGGTCAGCGTGTTTCCAGACGAGATTTATGCCGCTCCGCAAAGCTGGACAGAGAAGGCGTATCCCAAGCTGATTCACTACAACCGCCTGCCCAAAGGCGGCCACTTTGCCGCCTGGGAACAGCCGCAGGAGTTCACCGACGAAGTCCGCGTCAGTTTCCGCACGCTGCGCTCAGCGTAAGAATACGGAGCGCTATTTCCATTTACATCGCATACGATTTTATCTTTCACGCTTTACATTTCAGATCATTTTACGAATCATGCATATTGTCCGATTTAATCGCATACGATTTACATACCGCTAGCTAAGTCTCCTCAAGGAATACGCATGATCAAGCTTGAAAAGGTTCTGTACACCGGCAAAAGTGTGCCGGGTGTCGAGCGGAGCGTCGTCCAGTCCCTGGTCGATACCGCGCACAAAACATGTCCGTACTCCAAAGCAATTCGCGGAAGCATCGACGTTTTAATCAACGTCATTTAAGCCGAAACCGCCGCGGCTTTCGCGCCGATTCGAACATCACCGTTAGTTTTCACATCCATTAGATATCCATCATGAACACCAAACTTATTTCTGCCCTGCTCGCCTCCGTTTTCGCCTTCGCTGCCGCTCCCGTGTTTGCCAGCGGCTACGGTTCCGCACCCTTCTATACCGCTTCAGCCGGTGCGCCTTCCTCGCAACGCGGTCAAAGCGAGCAGACGCTCACTGCAGAGCGCTCTGATACCAGCTATGCACAAAGCGCGTTCGGTGGCGTGGCTACGTTCAGTTCGCAATCGGGCAGCCGCACACCTGTTCTGCCGCGGAACAACCTGTTTGCACATCACTGATCTCCATCTTTTCGTTCGCAGACGGTCCACGTCAGACCGCTTGCGAACGAGCCGACTGAGGCTCGTGGACGACGTCGCTAATGTGGCGCCCCACGACGATAGCCGATACGCCGCGCATCCAAGAGTTCAAGCGTCAATGCTCTGACGAATCGAAAACCTGCCCCACCAAACCCACAATGTGGAACCGCACCGTAGCAAAACCCACCTTCACGCATTTTTCAAACAACTATTAGCAACTTAAAGAACAAGCGATAGCCACGGACCGGCGAAGTGTGGAAAACTAGCCGCGAACGAAGTTCGCAGCGGAACACGGAGGTTCAGCGTGGATCTCACCGGTTACGACCTGGAGCCGCTTAACGATGACGGCGACTTTTTGCTGTATCGTGCCCGGCAACCAGGCAATCCGGTTTCGGTGCTCGCACTTATCGGCGCGCGCCCTGATTCGCAAAACGTAAAGCGTCTCGAACATGAGTATGGTTTGGCCTCGTTGCTCGACTCCAGGTGGGCGGCTCGGCCTCTTGCACTCGATCGGAACAAAGTCCCTCCCATACTGATTCTCGACGACAGCGGCGAGCCCCTCAATCGCGCGCTCGCTGGTCCGCTTGAACTCACGCGCTTTTTGCTAATCGCCGTCAACCTTGCTGGCGCGATCCGCCAGGTCCATCAGTGCGGCATCGTCCACAAAGACATCAAGCCAGCGAACGTTCTCGTCGATGCAAGCGGCAACGTTCGTCTCACGGGTTTCGGCATCGCCTCACAACTGCCTCACGAACATCAGCCGCCCGCGCCGCCTGAAATCGTTGCCGGGACCTTCGCGTACATGGCGCCCGAACAGACGGGACGCATGAACCGTTCGATCGACGCGCGCAGCGATCTCTATTCGCTCGGCGTCACACTGTACGAGATGCTCACCGGGGAGTTGCCGTTCACGGCCTCGGACGCGATGGAATGGATTCATTGCCATATCGCCCGCAGGCCAACACCGCCAGGCGAGCGCGTCGCCGGTATTCCGGAGGCGGTCGAGGGTATCGTCATGAAGCTTCTCGCTAAAGCGGCTGAGGACCGTTACCAGACCGCAGCGGGCGTCGAGGCTGACCTCAGGTCGTGTCTCGCGGCATGGGAAGTGCACCACCGGATCGACCCGTTCCCGGCTGGTATGCACGACGCGTCCGACCGGTTGTTGATCCCCGAAAAACTGTACGGACGCGAGGCCCAGATCGATGCACTGGTTGCGGCGTTCGATCGAGTCGTGACCGGTGGCGGTGCCGAACTGGTGCTCATCGCAGGCTATCCGGGTATTGGCAAGTCTTCGGTCGTCAACGAGTTGCACAAGGTGCTGGTGCCGCCACGCGGCCTTTTCGCGTCCGGCAAGTTCGACCAGTACAAACGTGATATCCCTTATGTGCCGTTCGCACAGGCGTTCCAGTCGCTCGTACGCAACCTCCTGAGCAAGACCGACGCAGAGGTCGAGCCTTGGCGGTGCGCGCTTGTGGAGGCGCTCGGGCCCAACGGACAGGTGATGGTGAATCTGATCCCCGAGCTTGCGCTCATCATCGGCGAGCAGCCACCCGCACCGGTTCTCCCGCCGCAAGAAGCGCAAAACCGCTTCCAGATCGTGTTTCGCCGGTTTCTCAGCGTGTTCGCGCGGCCTGAGCATCCGCTCGCCCTGTTTATCGACGATCTGCAATGGGTCGATACGGCGACGCTCGACCTGCTCGCACACCTCGTCACGCATCCAGACGTGCGGCATGTTCTATTGGTCGGCGCCTATCGGGACAACGAAGTTGATGCGTCGCACCCGTTTGCGCGCACGCTCGAGTCGTTCAGCGAGGCCGAAGGGACGGTGCAACAAATCGCGCTTGCGCCGCTCACGCCGGATAGCGTCACGCAACTCGTGGCGGATTCGCTTCATTGCGACAGCGCGATGGCCCAGCCACTTGCGCAACTGGTGCATGAGAAAACGGGCGGCAACCCGTTCTTCACGATTCAGTTTTTGACGACACTTGCCGATGAAGACCTGCTCACATTCGACCAACGCGCAGAGATGTGGTGCTGGGATCTGCCGCGTATTCGCGCGAAGGGTTTCACCGAGAACGTCGCCGATCTGATGGCGGCGAAGCTGGGCCGCTTACCTTCTCTGACGCGCGACGCCTTGGGGCAGTTAGCGTGTCTCGGCAACGTCGCCGAAGTTATCGAGCTGTCATGGATTCAGGGCGGCTCTGAGGAGACGATGCACGCGAATTTGTGGGAGGCCGTACGTACGGGTCTCGTCTTTCGCGACTCCAACGCCTATGAATTTGCACATGATCGCGTGCAGGAAGCCGCTTACGCGCTTATCCCCGCCGACGAGCGCGCGGCCGCTCATCTGCGGATCGCCCACGCGCTGGTGTCGCGGACCCCGCCAGAAGCGCTGGAAGATGCCATCTTCGACGTCGTCAACCATCTGAATCGCGGCGCGGCGTTGATTGTGACTGACACGGAACGTGAGCAGGCCGTTGCATTGAACCTCCTTGCCGGCACACGCGCGATGAGTTCGACGGCGTATGCGGCCGCTCGCAGCTATCTGGCGCAGGGCGTAGCGCTGCTGTCGCCTGACGCGTGGACGCAGCGCTACGACAGCACCTTCGACCTTTATCTCGCGTTTTCGGAGTGCGAATATCTAGCCGGCGATTTCGCAAAAGCCGACGCGCTGGCCGACATGATGCTCGAGAAAGCACGTTCCAATCTCGATCGTGCGAGGGTCTTCAGCCTGCGCATAGAGTTGTATCAGCTCGCCGGACGATATGACGAGAGCTTCGCGGCCGCGCTGATTGCGCTCCGCGATTTCGGTATCACTTTTCCTGAGAACGAAAAGGACATCCAGGCAGCCGTCGACGAAGCACTGCGGGACGTTCGCGTCCATCGGGCCGGGCGTCCCATCCGCGAGCTGGCCGAGATACCGGTAGCGACGGATCCTGCAATACGTGCGATCGTCAATCTACTCCTTCAAGCGATGAACTGCGCCTTCGCCGCGCGGCCCGCGTTTTACCCGCTCATCACACTCAAGGCGGTCAATCTCTCGTTGCAGCATGGCAATACCGAGAATTCCAGTTTTGCTTACGGCAACTACGCGGTAATGCTGGTCTCGCTTATTGGCGATATCCCCAGCGCGGTGCAAGTTTCGGAAATGTCGCTGAAGCTGAACGAAAAGTTCGGCAATCGTCGCCTGAATGGCAAGCTGCTTCACCTGCACGGCGCCCATGTCAATTTCTGGCGCGGCCACATTGCCACCAATCTGCCGGTTCTCGAACGGGCGACCGCTGCGTGCATGGAAGTGGGCGACCTCGTTTTTGCAGGCAACGTCGCATTCAACGCGGTTTGGCAGACGATCGAGAAAGGGACCTCTCTCGAGGACGCGCAGACGGTAGCAGAAAAGTACGCCGCGCTCATGCGGGAGAGCCACAACGACGCGGTGTATGAGTTGATCCGGGTCGAGCGGCAGTTCGTCGTCAGTCTGCGGGGTAAGACGACCGAGACGTTGCAACTGAACGACGATTCATTTGATGAAGCGGCCTGCTTCGACGCCATCATCAAATCTAATTTCGGCTGTGCTATTGGCGTCTATCGCATCATCAAGGTCATACTTGCCTTCCTTGATGGCCGGTACGCCGACGCGCTAGAGGCTGCGGAACGAGCGGAGGCGGTCCTCAGTTCTGTCATGGCACTGGCAATCGAGCCGACCTATCACTTCATTCATGCGCTCACCCTGACTGCCCTCTATCCTCACGCGACCGCCCTTCAGCAGCATGCCTACAGGCGCACTCTTACGGCGAAACTCAAGAACTTCGCGCTTTGGGCTGAGCACGGTCCCGAGAACTATCGCAACCGTCATGAGCTGGTCTCAGCCGAGCTTGCGCGCCTGGAAGGCCGCGATCTTGACGCGATGCGCCTTTACGAGCAAGCGGTGCATTCGGCTCGCGAAAGCGGTTTTGCTCACATCGAAGGCATCGTCAATGAGCTTGCTGGCCGCTTCTATCTGGATCGCGGCTTCGAGACGAACGCTCAAGCGTATCTGCGCAACGCGCGTCAATGCTTTTCGATTTGGGGGGCCGACGGCAAGGTCGCGCAACTCGACGCCCAATATCCCCGCCTCGCCGTGCCGGAAGCGACCGCTCGCAGGACAACGCTTCGCTCCGACGTGCGGCAGTTCGACGCCGAGACGCTGTTGAAGGCTTCCCAGGCGCTGTCCAGCGAGATCGAACTGACCGGACTGATCGAGCACCTGATGAAGATAGCGCTACAGACGGCCGGCGCCGACCGGGGTCTGCTGATCATTCCGCAAGCGGACGGGTATCGCATCGAGGCCGAGGCACGTACCAACGGCGACGGAATCGTGTTGAGTCAAGGCCCCATCGCCCACTCCGCCGTGCCCGCAGCGATACTGCGCTATGTGATCCACACGCAAACGAGTGTCCTTATCGACGATGCATTAAGCCCCAACCCATTTTCTGAGGATGACTACCTGTCGAGCCGCGCAACCCGCTCGGTATTCTGCTTGCCTCTCGTCAGACAAGGCGTGCTTGGCGGGCTCCTTTACCTCGAGAATACCAGCGCTTCGCATGTTTTCACCGCGCGTCGCTCGGCAGTGCTTGACCTGCTGGCGTCCCAGGCGGCAATCTCACTGGAGAACACCCGCCTGTATGCCGATCTCCAGGAGCGCGAGGCCAAGGTTCGGCGCCTGGTCGATTCCAATATCATTGGGATCCACATTTATGATTTTAAAGGCCATATTAGCGAGGCCAACGACGCCTTTCTGCGCACGTTGGATTACAGCCGGGACGATCTTCTCTCAGGCCGTATCCGGTGGACGGAAATGACCCCGCCTGAGTGGCGCAGCCGCGATCAACTGGCGTTGGCGGAATTGCGTGCAACCCAAATCGCTCAGCCTTTTGAAAAGGAATACTACCGACGGGATGGCAGCCGTGTTCCCGTGCTGATCGGCGCGGCCGCGTTTGGGGATCGCAAGAATCAGGGCGTAGCCTTCGTGCTCGATCTGACCGATCAGAAACGGGCTCAGCAGGAAGCACGCGACAGCGAACGCCGATATCTCGACCTGCAAATGGTATTGGCGCACTCAAACCGGGTGGAGACGATGGGGCAGCTGTCAGCCTCTATTGCTCACGAAGTCAAGCAGCCCATTACCGCGATCTCTGCCTATGCGAGTGCTGCCTTGCGCTGGCTGGCGGCCCGACCGTCGAATCTGGATGAGGCGCGTCTGGCGCTCAACCGAATTGTTGCGGATAGCTCGCGCGCCAGCAATATCGTGGACCGGACTCGCGCCTTCTTCAAAAAAGAGCCTCAACGCAAAGATGGGCTCGACATCAACGCGCTGATTCTTGAGTTGATCCCATTCATGCGAGGCGAGGCAAGCAAGTACGATATTGACGTCGACGTCCAGTTCGTCGACGGACTGCCACAGATTCAGGGTGATCGGGTACAACTCCAGCAGGTGATGCTCAACCTGATGATCAATGCGATCGAAGCGATGAGCCTGATGGATGCCAGCGAACGAACGCTTTTGATCAAGACCAGCAGGTTGGAAGCCGACGAACTTCACATTGCCGTTGAGGACTCGGGACCTGGACTCGGCGTCGAGCACCTTGAAGGCGTGTTCGAGCTATTTTATACAACCAAGCCTGACGGTTTGGGGATGGGACTACCAATCTGCCGCTCGATTGTCGAGAGTCATGGCGGAAAAATGTGGGTGACAGCGAATTCGCCGAACGGCGCCATCTTTCAGTTCACTTTGCCGACGCACAGTGGCGCATCGCGCACCGGCATACGGTGAGGAGACTGCACCGCATGCCGGTCCGTGTGCCGCTCATTTTGCCATTCGAAGGTCACCCACGCAGCAACCCGCCGTTCAACTAGCCCCCGCGCCATTGCTACATGGTGGACGTCTGCCGGTCACCATGCCAGCGATGTAACTCGCTTGCCGCCTCGGCGCCGCAATTGGTCGCGAACGTGTAGTCTTCAATACGGTTCGTTCGCTGCAACAGCGATTTCGCTTCTATCATGCCGTGTCGCGCCGGTGACCTGAAAAATTCGATGCAGAAATCGACGAACGTCCTGAGCCGCGCCGGAAGTAGTTCGCGATGCGAATAGAAGAGACAAATTTCCACGTTGCCGTCTGAGGTCGTCCAGCGAGGCAGGATATGCGTGAGATAGCCCCCCTTTATGTCTTCGCGGACCATGGTTTCCGGCAATGCGGCGATGCCGGTCCCCGTTAGTGCCGCGGCCCGTAGCAATATTTCGTTACCGTCCATCGAGGACTTGGGAGATACGCTCACGCTTCTACCGTCCTCAAGCGTATCGACGAAATCCAGGCCGTTCTTCCTCGACTCCGGGTCGAGCAAGAGGAAGTGATTGGCAAGATCGGAGGCGTTTTGGGGCGTGCCATATTGCTCCAGATACCCCGGTGCCGCGACAAGAATGCGCGGTGACTTGCACAGTGTGCGACGAATCACGGCAGATTGCTCGACGAGATGGGGCGGAAGAATCGCCATGTCGCAGCGGCCGTCGTACAGATTTGCGGCCCCCTCCTGCACGGAAACAACCAGGCTCACATTGGGAGCAATCGCGTGATAGCCGCTCACCAATCGGGCAAAAACCTCGCTCATCAGCATCGGATGCACGATGAGCCTTAGCCTGCCGCTGTCGATTTCACGCTCTTGCGTCACGCGACGATTCGCTTCGTCGAGCTCTTCAAGCAAGCGGCAACAACTCAAATAATATGATTGGGCAGCCTCTGTCAAAGCGACGGATCTCGTTGTCCTTAGCAATACCCGCGTCTGAATGCACGCTTCGAGCTTGGCAATCGCTTTCGATATCGATCCGGTGGTGACATTCAGCGACTCCGCTGCCTTGCTGAAGCTTTGATACCTCGCGGCTGCGACGAATGCCCTCAACATGTAAAGCTGATCCATCTCGCACCTCACTCGCAATTCATAAAGATAATATCGAGCCGCGAAAACCGTCACAGATAACGACCTTCCAACAACTCGGACCCTTTCTGAAAACCGTTACCAATCCATGCGCGATAGTAAGCGCCGATCTTTTCTGCAAATACCCCCGGGGAAAACACAAGGCGACGACTGACCTACTGATCCGCTGCAGTGATACCCGCAATCACAAGGTATGCGATTGATCGGGCGCGGCCTTCGATGACTCCAGAGTGGAGTAGATATCTTTTAAGTGCTTAGGCCGACGGAGTAAGCATAACTGCGAACAGGGCCCGGCTCCATCGTCCGATATGATGCTAATCGTCGTGCCGTCGCATGTTTACTTAATACGTTCGGATGCCTCGCGCACCCTTCGGCTTGAGCGCGGCCGATCCGTTTGTGCGCAAGCCTGCATGCCGGACTAACACCCGGCATCAGGACTGCAATGGTCTGACAAAGAAGGGGGTAATTGACGGTCCGTCAGAGACAACGGTGGGGGATGCTATTTCCGCACGAGTTCGTCGATTCGCGCAAGCAGCCCGGCGTCGTCCAATGGTTTGGAGAAGAACCCTGCGGCGCCGCTCGCATGCGATCGCTCAACAAGATCCTGGTTGGCATAAGCGCTGATGAAAATGACGGGAATGGGCCGCTTCCACTGCTTGATAGCGTCGAGCAAAACGAAGCCGTTCATGCTCGGCATCTCCATGTCGGCAATAACTAGGCCCAGTTTCCCCCGCTTCGGATCATTCAGTAAATCGCCGGCCGTCGCGTAGCTGATAGCCTGCCAGTTCGCAGAACGTAAAAGACTGCTCGTGGCCAACCGAACGGATTCGTCGTCGTCCACGACCCCGATGACTACCGAAGAGCGCCTTAATCTCATTTCGAGTCCAGAGGTCGTCTACCGAGTGACGCTGGGACGGCAAATCCTCAGGACAAACTAACCGGGCACGATCGCGCCGGCAATAAGACCTTCGCATGATATTAGTACCGGTACGTATTAGGAGGGGCAGACCGCAGCGCTACTCGGCGCCGTCCCGCTCTGGCGCGACCTGCTGCAGCTTCCTGACGACATCCGGGACCGAGTTGGCGTCCAGCTTGTGCATTGCCTGGGCCCGATGAATTTTGACCGTCACCTCGCTTAGACATAAGCGGTCGGCAATCTGTTTGTTCATCAACCCGTCTGCGACTAACCAGATAACCTCTCGCTCGCGAGGTGTTAGCGAATTGTAGGCTTGACGGACCGTTGCGACGAGTCGCTCCCGCTGCCTGAGATTCCTGTCGCTTTTCAGGGCCGCTGTGATGGTGTCCAGCAGATCCTGCTCTTTGAACGGCTTCATCAGAAAATCAAACGCGCCGGCCTTCATCGCCTTCACCGACATCTCGACGTCGCCGTGCCCGGTGAGAAATATGATCGGCAGACGGATCCGGTCCTTGAAAGCGTTCTGCTGCAAGGTCAGGCCGCTTGCGCCCCGCAGCCGAACGTCGAGGATCATGCAACTCGGCACGTCTGGCATCTCGGCGTCGAGAAAACTATCGGCCGAATCAAAAGCCCGCACCGCAATTCCAACCGATCGAAGCAGCGTCACCAACGCATTTCGGACCGATTCGTCGTCATCGATCACATAGACAAGCGACTCCGGCAGCGACTGGCCATGTGTTCCCATGTCGTCCTTTTTCATCGTCGAGTCTTCGGGAAAATCGGTTACCGTAATCTATCAGCGATCCTTCACTTATAGTAGGCGGATTCACGTTTAATTTTCAATCCTGTTGGCGCACAAGAAGTAGCCGGCGCGCCCGTCGGCGAGCAGCACACAACTCGCCAGGCGTGCCCACAGTGCCTAATACGCCTCGATCACAGACGCAAGAATCATCGCGCCCGCATTAACCGGTACAGGCTTCGTACGTCGCGGACGAAAGACCCGATCCCCTCGCCTGATCTGCGCTCCACTCATTGCGCATGTCCCGGCAACAGCTGCCCTTGCGGAGCGCCAGATCTGCTCGCCGTAATAGCATCGCGTCGAGTCTCGCCATGCAATCATCACGGTAGACGAGGTGGTCCGTTCAATCAGCGTGACCACCAGATGAGGCGAGCTGCTGACGCTGAGAGGCTTTTCGTAGTACGGAGATAGCGCGCGTCTTACCAGCGTGCTCCTCTCATCGGTGACATCCATGGCAGGCGATGCGGGCAACAGCTGTCGTATCGTCTGCATCCACGGATCGATTACGCTAATACGCATGGTGTTGATCCTCAAGGGAGGCCGGAGACAAACTCCTGGTTGGCAGAAAACGCCGGCAAAACTATGCTGCCCAGTTCGGCGAGAATTTCGGAGTACGGACGCGGCGTGACTTTCGGGTTCAACGCAACATGGCTCACGCCGGCATCTCTCGCCCGCTCAAGAAAATCTCGCAACGCCAGACTGCCAATTGCAAATCCCCCTCTGATCCGCTTGAATGGATATCGAGGATTGGGATGAAGATAAAGAAATCCACCAAAAGCGAGTGGTTTGAAGTGCTCACCACTCGACGTATGCGGAATCAGTGCTTTCCAACTCTCCCCAAAGCTCTTCAACTCCTCTGGGTTTGGCACGAACCCGAGATAGCCATCCATGTTTTCGGCTATCCACTGCAGACTCTGCTGGGACCGGCCAACCGCGATGGCCGGTGTGCGGCCGTACGGTGGCTTCGGCAACATATCCAGCGAGCCAGAGGACTGGCCGAAGCGGGACGAACTGAAGCGGGGAAACGAGCGCTCGCTGACCTTCCGGTAAAGGCTGAACACCTCTCTAAAGCGCTCGCCGCGGGTTTCAAAATCAATTCCGAAGGCCGGATACTCAGACGCGCGGTCGCCCGAGGACATCCCCACAACCAGCCGCCCGTCCGTCAACTGGTCAAGCGAGTTGAGCTGCTTTGCAACCAGCACCGGGTCACGCATCGGCAGAACAATCCCTGCCGTCCCAAGGGTAATGTTGCTTGTGCCCGCGGCCAGATGCGCGATGTAGATCAGCGGCTCGAAGATCTGGCCGACGTCGCCATACGCCGGGTCATAAAAAGGAATGTCCCGCGCCCACAAGGCGGCGACGCCAATATCTTCTGCGAGCCGTGCCATTTCGACATGATCTTTCATGGTCGGCTGCGGCGAATGTGGATGCGTTTCCAGCGGCAAGATAAGACCGACCGTTAGTTCGCCTTCCCGAAACACCCGCTTGTAGCCGGGGTGTGAGTCAAAACAAACGGCACTACTGAGCTTATCGACGTAATCGTGATCGGCGACGGGTATCGACATGTCCATGGCATCTCCTTGGGGCTTTGAATCAGGGTACGAAATTTTCAGCCCGGGAAAAATGCTGTCGCGCTAATAACAGTTGATACTGCGGGTCAAGAGTGGGATCGCGGCAGAGACGGCGTACTGCGTACTCGCGCCGTCCCCGGCCGTCATTTAGTCAACGCACCTCGGTCAACCTGATCGGGAAGAGTTACTGTCCCTCTTCCCTAACGGTCAGATCATTCTTTACCGAGGTGACTCCCGGCACACCCTTCGCCACCTGGCCGGCCTTATCAATTAGCGCCGGATCGAGGACGGAACCTTCCAGCGTTACGTGACCACCTTTTGCAACCGCGTTGATTCCAGTGGTAGAAACGTCGGCCTTCGAGAGTGCGTCCAGAACCTTCCTGCCCAGCACCCGATTGGCCTTTCTCGCGGACTTCGAACTTCCATGGCTCGTCGGCGCCGCGCTGGATTGCGCCGGTGCCGCGCCAGTATCGCTAGCCTGCGCCCACGCACTGATCGATATCGCGGCGACCAATGCACCGCCCATCAGTTTGAATGTCTTGATTACCTTCATTTTCTCGCTCCGGTTGGGCCACGACAAATCGCCGTATAGATCGCGGCTCCAAAGCTACGGCGCTACCCGATCCCGCACAGGTCACTCCGCACGCCAAGGGTCCGCGTCGAATCTTCAGTACATAGGCAAACAACTATCGCTTGCTGATTTGACAGTGGCATTAAAAAAAACTCAAGGGCGTCCATGACATGCTGCCCGGTTCCGTGATGGTTGCGTCGCGAATCGCAACGCGCGAATCCGATCAACGAAGTCCACACTGTGGGCGCGATGCAGGCGCATGTCGGGTGGCACTTGCTGAAAATGCCCGTCAAGCACGCATGCTAACTCTAGATTCACGAATGGGGCACACAAATACCTGCTCCGTCAAAACAGTTATGCGTGACACGCCACAGCCCCTCCCGATGGAATAGGTGCTTTTCCTGCCGGAAACTCGGCAAACGGGATTGCGTTTCGTATCCTAGAGTCCCCGTGAGCTGATTGCGGACCTTCGCAGGCATTCCTGTTTGACGGGATCGCGGCAAGATCGCCACGCTCACATTCGCTTAGGTATACGAACCAGGAGTGGCAATGGAAACAGATATCCAGCACAAGCAGATTCGCATTGAGCGCCGCTCACGTAGCTACTGGAAAGTGCTGCTCGATAACCCACCCTTCAATATCTTTGGCCCTGCCACGATCCCGGATCTAAGCGATGTGATTGTCGAGCTCGAAACAGATCCCGAAGTGAAAGTCGCGGTATTCGAGAGCACGGTACCGGGCTTCTTCCTTAACCATTACGACTTCACACGCCCCCTTGAAGAGTCCACCCGTCTGGCGCCCGGTCCAACGGGCATGCATCCGTTGCCCGACTTGCTGGCGCGCCTTTCCCGCGCGCCGGTGGTGTCGATCTCTTCAATACGGGGACGTACAACAGGAGTCGGCAGCGAACTCGCGCTTGCAACCGACATGCGCTTCGCCAGCCGGGAAAACGCGTTCTTGTCGCAATTCGAAGTGGGAGCGGGTTTTGTCCCAGGCGGCGGCCCGATGGCAAGACTGTCTCGTCTCATTGGGCGCGGTCGCACGCTAGAAGTCGTGCTCAGCGCCGCTGACATCAATGGTGAATTAGCGGAGCTGTACGGCTATGTGAATCGTTCTTTTCCGGACTCCGAACTGGACGGTTTCGTCGACGCACTCGCGTCGCGCATTGCAACCTTCGACAAATCGGTCATTAGCAACGTCAAGCGCCTGGTCAATCACGCGACCCTACCCAGCGACCCAGATATCAATGCCGAATGGACAGCGTTTATCGGTTCGGTGCAGCAACCGGAAGCGCAGCGGCGCATTACAAAACTCATGGAGATGGGGCTACAGACTTCGCCCGATGTCGAGCAACGACTCAATCAGATAACCGGAACCCTTTGAACCCGATCGGGTTGTCGAGTCACGCGCGAAGGCGTTCGTTTCGAACGCCCTCATTCTTGAGCATTGCACGCTGTTACGTCTCTAGAGCCGAACGACGTCAAGCATTGCATCGGCAAATGCCTTCGGTGCCTCTTGCGGCAGGTTGTGGCCGATCCCACCGTCGATATTCCGGTGCTGATACTTGCCGGTGAACTTCTTCGCGTACGCTGACGGCGGCGGATGCGGAGCGCCGTTCGCGTCGCCTTCCATCGTGATGGTGGGTACCGAGATGTTCGGCGAGGTAGCCAGACGCGCTTCTAACGCATCGTATTGCGGCTCGCCCTGAGCCAGTCCCAGACGCCAGCGGTAGTTATGAATCACCACCGCGACGTAATCCGGATTGTCGAACGACTCGGCCGTACGCTCGAAAGTGGCGTCGTCGAAATTCCACTTGGGCGATGCCAATTGCCAGATCAGCTTGTTGAAGTCGTGACGGTTTGCGTCGTAACCCGCATAGCCGCGCTCCGTGGCGAAATAGAACTGATACCACCAGGCCAGTTCCGCCTTCGGCGGCAGCGGCTTTTTGTTGGCCTCTTGACTGCCGATCAGATAGCCACTTACCGACACCATTCCCTTGCAACGTTCCGGCCACAGCGCGGCAATGATATTGACCGTGCGTGCGCCCCAATCGAAACCGCCGAAGGTTGCTTTCTCGATCTTCAATGCATCCATCAGCGCAATGATGTCCACCGCCACGACCGCCTGCTGCCCGTTGCGCGGCGTATCTGCCGACAGGAAGCGCGTTGGACCGTAACCGCGCAAATATGGCACGATCACTCTGTAGCCGGCCTTGGCGAGTAAGGGCGTGACTTCAGCGAAACTATAGATATCGTACGGCCAGCCGTGCAGCAGGATCACGACCGGTCCGTTCTGCGGACCCGCTTCCGCGTAACCGACACTCAGCGTCCCCGCGTTGATATGACGAAGGTTGTCGAACGATGGGGTTTTCATCGCACCCGTCGTTACGACCGACTGCGCATGGACGAGCCCGCTCAGGCCCAACTCCAGCAGGCTGACACCCGCAATGGTGGTCCCCAGCAGACGGCGGCGTCGAATGTTGATGCGGTCCGGCATGGTCGATTCTCCTCAAAGATGGTTCACGTGTCTGGTATGCAAGGTCAACAGCATAAGCAGCTCCCAACCGCACCACCTCTCACACCCGTGCGACAGCGGGAATGAATGCTTTATAGCCCACTACGCACGACCCGTTGTATCGCAATGTATCCAGACTGTTTCCCGACACGAAACATTGCACTTGCGCTATCTTCGCGACACATGCCGGATACGTTCTCAGGTTCAAATACATCAACGCCGGATGCTGCCGGCAAGCAATCGCGACTGTGATGAAACCCTACTTGAACAAGGAGACACCGTGACTGAACTTTGGCGTTTGTCCGCAACCGAACTCGCTCAACGCATCCGGACTCGGGAGGTCTCAGCTCGGGAAGCCGCTGAGTCCGCGCTCCAAAGGCTCGATGCTGTCAACCCGCAGATCAACGCAGTGGTTGCACATCGACCCGATTGGGTCCGCACACAAGCTGACGAAGTGGATCAGGCCATTGCGCGCGGCGAAGATCCAGGCCCGCTGGCAGGTGTCCCCGTAACGGTCAAGATCAATACAGATGAAGCGGGATTCGCCACAACAAACGGCACCCGGCTACAAGAAAACCTGATCGCTCAGGTCAATAGCCCGGCTGTCGATAACCTCAGGCGAGCCGGTGCCGTGTTGCTTGGCCGCAGCAACTCGCCAACGTTCGCGTTGCGCTGGTTCACCAGCAACCTGGTCCACGGAGCGACCCGCAACCCGCGCGATCCGTCACTTACGCCGGGGGGATCCAGCGGAGGCGGCGCCGCAGCCGTTGCAGCAGGTATCGGGCACCTTGCGCTTGGCACGGATATAGGCGGTTCAATCCGTTACCCAGCGTATGCATGCGGCATACATGGATTGCGCCCCTCCTTTGGGCGCGTTCCCGCGTTCAACGCATCCTCGCCGGAACGTCCGATCGGCGCGCAGCTGATGTCGTCTACCGGTCCGATGGCGCGTACCGTTGAGGATCTCCGCGTCGCACTGATGGCCATGTCGGCACGCGATCTACGCGATCCCTGGTGGGCGCCGGCGCCGCTCGATGGTCCGCAAGCGCCCCTTCACGCTGCGATTTGCCTGCGTCCAGGTGGACTGCAAATCAAACCGGAGATCGAAGCCGCCCTCCTCGACGCGGGACGCCGGCTTGCCAACGCGGGATGGAAAGTAGAAGAGATCGAAGACACGCCGTTGATACGCGAGGCCGCCGAAGTTCAGGAGCGCCTCTGGCTAGGCGATGGTTTCGCGGCGCTGACTGAGGCGGTCGCCCGTGACGGCGATCCGGGGGCAAGTGCAGTTGTCGCTGCGGTCAGGGCCAAAGTGGCGACGCTGCCAGCCGACGTCATCAGCCAATCTCTGGTCCGACGCACCACCTTGACCCGCCAATGGCGTCTGTTTCTCACGAAGTATCCGGTGCTGTTGCTGCCGGTTTCCGCCGAATTGCCCTTCCCTGATGGACTCGACATCGAGGGTGAGGAGGGCTTTCGCCGTGTGTGGGAAGCGCAACTCACCCTGCGCGCGCTGCCGGCAATGGGTCTGCCGGGGCTGACCGTGTCCACTGGTATGGTCGGATCGGTGCCGGTCGGCGTACAGATCGTCGCGAATCACTTTCGGGAGGATTTGTGCTTGCTCGCAGGCAAAGCGATCGAGGCGCGCGGCACACCGATTTCTCCCATTGACCCGATTTTGTAGCGGAAGCTTTCTGTATCGAAGTGGTTAAGCGAGGCGCCGCACGGTCGGAGCGGACTGCGGCGCACTCTGCGTCCGACCTGTTCAGAAAGACGCGTCAGAAAAAACCAACAGGTTGCAGAAAAGCTTGGGATAGCGAAATTTGCCTGAAACACGTCCAAACGCCTTTAGCTAGCGAAAAAAGGCGGTCCGGGCACACCGTCTGCTAAGAGATCCCTGCAGCCTATCCACATGCAGCCACATCAACACGAATGTATGATTGCGCTGGAATTGCCAGCCGTGTAGGTTCAGATTACGGTCAACACATCGCGGACAGACCATTTCAGTGGCGACCTTTCGCATAAGATGAATACTTCCTTGCCTGCAACTCTAGCGGTTGTGGACGATGACGAGTCGGTCAGAGTGGCGGCAGCCAGCTTGCTGAGATCATGCGGTTGGGCTGTGCGTACGTATGCTTGCGGCAACGATCTGCTCTCCGAACTCGGCCAGGCGAACTTCCGCCTGGTCATCGCAGACCTGCAAATGCCGGAAATGGACGGTTTTACGCTTCTGGACCGCCTTACCGGGCATGCTGGGTGGATTCCGGTAATCTTCATTACAGCGCACGCAACGCCCGACATCGTTGCCAGAGTAGCGGGTACACGGGCCGTTGATTTCTTTCCCAAACCACTGGACGACACCAGATTGCTGGCACGGGTATCCGAAATAGTTCAATAAGTCGGCGAGGCGCTCGTACGGATAGCGCGCCAACCTTTTGCCTTTTCTCGGGCAACCGCAAGCGACTGTTTCCAGCCGTTCAAATATACGACACACCTCACCACTTTCATTCACTTGAAAATTATCCGGCCGGCTATACCATCAACCCGATGACGCAGTCGAAGTCTAAGCCGGTCATCGAATCATTCCCGGCCGCATACCATCACAAATGGCGAACTTTCTCGATCAGGCTCACTGCCTTTGGGTTGGGGGGTATCACCGGCGTTGTGCATAGCGCCGGGGCGCCGACTTTCAACTCAAATTTTGCTCTCACACTACGAACCACTTCCCATGAAAGACATTCAGGAAATTGAAGCGCTGGTCCAGACGTACTTTGACGGTCTTTACAACGGTCAAGTCGAGAAAATGCGCACGGCTTTCGATCCTCGGGCCGTCGTTGCGGGCGAAGTGAACGGCGTCCCTTACTATAAAAGTATCGAAGAATATCTTGCTGGTGTGGCGAGCCGAAAGTCCCCAAGAGAGCAAGGGGAACCCATGGACATGCATCTGCTTGGCATTGACATCACTGCAAATCTTGCGACGGCCAGGCTAAACGTCAGAATGATGGGCTTCAATTACTACAATTATTTTTCCCTCATCCGGCAGGAAAGCCGTTGGCTCATTATTACGAAAACGTTGACCAACGTCGCACAACCTTAATAACTTTGGTTACCTAACGGTTAAGGCGTGCGTGTCAAAAGGGATAACTGCGCCCATGCTCATGTCGGACGCGGTGCGCCAGACTGCTCACTGACCATGTATTCGGCGTACCAGTCAGGCCAGTTGTCATCATGCTGGCCGGTCAGTTTCTCGTGCTCGCCGTGCGCGGCGGCGGCACGACGAAGCGCGCCAGCGAGCCCCGTCGGGGAGGTGAACGAGGTGACAGGCGAATCCGCCCTTCCGGGGAGCCGTGAGGTCACTTCCTGGAAAACCCAGCCGTTTCCATCTGGATCGCTAAACGAGGCGAAAGACCCATAGCTGCGCCGCTCTGGTTGCGGACCGCTCACGCGTCCTTCCTCATCCCCACGATGGAACAGGCCGCCAGCGTCGTGGAAGACTTCGCTCACATCGATGCCACGCTCGACAAGCTCCGCATGTGCGGCCACTACGTCAGACACGATGAGATGGAGCCCCTGCGCCGATCCTGGCTCGGCCGTCGATACGCCCTTGCCAAACAGGACCGAGCATTGCGAACCCGGAGGTGTGAAATGCACCACCCGAAACTGGTCACTCTTCGCTATATCCACGTCGAGCCGCCAACCCAGGCTGGCATAGAACTGCTTCGCGCGATCGACGTCCGAGACCGGAACAATAACGACCTCGAGCTTCATGTCGACCGCCTGCGCTTTTGCGGCCGCCGCCACGCCTTCACTGCCCGTCTGTGAATTGCTCATGTCGGGTTCCTCGCAATGGGGTGATCCAGGGGTGAGAACAGCAAACGAAGTACGGCACAAGCGAGAGTCTCCAGGAGACCTCAACCCCAATCAAGCGGTAACCGGAAAGACAGTCATGAGCAACTTTCAAGAGTAGCGGGAAGGTCCAGCCAGGTCCGCAAAATCTCCCGGCTGTAAGACGATGAATCGGGAGCATCGCGACGTAGTGATTGAATGTCTATCCCAGCGTGCGCCAGTTCGACCGCATGTCCCACCAGCCAGCTCTCGAGCGTCCGCGCAGATGCCTCGAGATGAAACTGTAATCCGAGTACGCGCGGTCCGATCGAAAACGCCTGGTTCGGGTAAAGCGCGGTGGATGCCAGGCGCTGGGCATCCTGAGGCAAGTCGAACGAGTCGCCATGCCAGTGCAACACCGGCAGCTTCGCTGACAACGGCGCCAGCACCGATTTAGCGCCGGCTTCCGTCAAGCTCACGTCGCCCCAGCCAATCTCCTTGTACGCGCCCGGATAGACGCGCGCGCCAGATACCCGCGCGATCAACTGCGCGCCCAGACAGATCCCGAGCAACGCGCGATCAGCTTTCAGCCGCCGTTCGATCAGCGCAAGTTCATGGCGCAAGAACGGATACCTGTCGTCTTCGTAGGCGCCAATCGGGCCGCCGAGAATCACGACGACATCCGGAGCGCAGATGTCGAGCCTCTGCAGATCGTCTGTTGGGGCTTCCACATACTTGACCCAGTAGCCCGCAGCGGCGAATTCAGCTTCGAACGTACCCAAATCTTCGAACGCGACGTGACGGATGGCGAGAACCTGTTTCATTCATTAAATCTCATTGATGGCCTGGGGTGCCGACAGCGGATACGGCTCGTGAGTCGAGGCGAGTTCCTCGCGGATTCGATTGCGTGCCGCAGGGACGCGTCGGTGAAAGGACATGATCCATACGATGCCGACTGCCAGATAGGCGAGGAACAGATACGGGAAGTAGACCACCGGCGCCGGCGGCAACGGATAGACACTGCCCACGGCCGGAATCAGCAGCAGCAACAGGGCCGCAATACAGTATCCAATGTCCCGTTGGCGCAGTTGGCCGATTCGCGCAAGATAAACCGGCGCAGCAATCGTGATCAGGAAATAAGGCACGAGGAAGCCAAACGCGGCTAGCGTGCCGACCCAGTTGAAAATATCGAGCGGCGCATTGTGTGCGAGGCAGAGAATCGTCGGCACCGCAAACGCTATCGCTGCCATCACGGACACGGCCACATGTGGAGTTGCGTTGGTCGAATGCGAGCCGGCCGTCGATGCGTGAAAGAGGCCGTGACGCCCCATTGCAAAGATGACGCGCGCGCCTGCATTGATGCACGACAGCGCCAGCGAGAAGAACGTGAACATGGCACCCAGCGATAGCGGCACCTGCAGGAACTTCACGTGGGCGAGTTCGGCCAACACGTTGAGCGGCGCGTCGATCTTGTCCAGCGTGGTCGAATAACCGTTGAAACCGTCGACCATGACATACGTCACAAACACAAAGAACACGCCCGACACGATCAGGCTCCAGATCACCGCGCGCGGAATCGACTTCAGCGGATTTTTGGCTTCAGTGCCAAATGCCGTCGCGCATTCGAAACCCACCAGGCTGAAAATCGCCACCACCACGCCAAGCCCCATGCTCGACAGCGGCGTGTCGCTCAAGCTCAGTTGACGGGTATCGATGGCGAAATGATGCTGCGACAGCACGATGGCGCACAGTCCGATGATCAGCAGCATCGACACGCCCTCGAGAATGAGCATCAGCACGGCCGAAAGCTGAACGTTCTTCCACGCGCAGTACCAGGCCGCCGCGGCGCAGATCACGAAGAACACAACCGGCGAGACACTGAAGCCGACCATCTCGGTCAGCTTGCCCGCAAACACCGCGAAACCGGTCATGCCGGCCATCGCGATGCCCAGGTAGGCCCACACCAGCGACCATCCAGCGATACCGCCAGCGGTCAATCCCAAGCCCCGGCTGGTGTACGCGTACATGGACCCGACGCCGGCCGAGCGTCGCGCGAACTGGTTCAGGTTCAACGCGACGAACAACAGCATCACCGTGCCCAACGCGTAAGCGAGCCAGCTCATGTTGCCGGTATTCGAGAACATGACCGGGATGATCAGCGCGGCCGTCATGGTCGGCGAAATGAGTGCGACGGCCTGGCCCAGCAGCTCCGAAAAATTCAGACAGTTGGCGCGAAGCGGATTGCTTTCCATGGATGCACCTTGAGGTCAACGACGACGGATTGGGGGTGCCGCGAATAAAGATTCGGGCTTCGTTATCAGTGAACCGATGCTACGATTCCGTTGGACCAGATGAATCATCCAGAAAATTAAACAAGGGTGGACCAGTATGCTGCGACCGTCGGAGATGGGTATTACGATCAACCGGGATCAGAAAACCCCGCCTTACCTGCAGATCGTTCACGCCCTGATCGAAGAAATTCGCCGCGGGCGCCTCCAGCCGGGCGACGCGCTGCCGGGCAGCCGCGATCTGGCAGACTCGCTTGAGGTCAATCGCAAAACCGTCATCCTGGCTTACGACGAACTCACCGCCCAGGGCTGGCTGACGCCTGAACGTGCCCGTGGCACGTTCGTGTCGCCCCGTTTGCCGACCGCGCAACCGGCCGCGTTCGCGTTTCGCCCCGTCGAAGCGCCACGCGTGCCCGACGAACCGGACTTTCGCTTGCCGGGACAAAAGAGTCGCGTCGATTTCCTGTTGCCCGAGCCAGGCAAGCTGATGTTCGACGACGGCGCGCCGGACACGCGGCTCATTCCCGTCAACGAAATGGCGCGCGCGTATCGGCGCAGCCTGATGTTGTTGAGCCGTGGCAATCAGTTGGGATATGGCGATCCGCGTGGCACCTGGGCACTGCGCAGTTCGATCTCGGCGATGCTCAACGCCGACCGCGGCCTCAACACGACCGCCGAAACCATCTGTCTGACACGCGGCAGCCAGATGGCGATCTTTATCGCCGCACGGGTGCTGACGCAACCCGGCGACACGGCTGTGCTGGAGTCATTGAGTTACCCGCCCGCGCGCGAGGCGTTTCTCGCCAACGGCGTTGAGGTCGTCACCGCCCATGTCGATGACAAGGGTATGCGACTCGATGATCTTGAGAAGATTTGCCGGCGCAAGCGGGTTCGCTGCGTGTATCTGACGCCGCACCATCAATTTCCGACGACCGTTCTGCTACCGCCGGAACGGCGCTTGAGGCTGCTCGCGCTGGCCGATCAATTTGGCTTCGCCATCATCGAGGACGACTACGATCACGAATTCCACTTCTCGCATCGTCCCATGTTGCCGCTTGCAAGCGCGGACCAATGGGGCAAGGTGGCTTATATCGGCTCGCTTTCGAAACTGCTCACGCCGAGCTTGCGAAGCGGCTATATCGCGGGGGCTAAGCGGTTTGTCGATCGGGTGGCTGAAGAGATCCTGTTGATCGATCGTCAGGGCGATCCAGCCACCGAACGCGCGGTGGCGGAGATGATGGAAGCCGGCGAAATCCGCCGTCACGCGCGCAAGGTGCTGCGCATTTACGACGAGCGGCGCCTATTGTTTGCCGACCTCCTAAAGCGTCATTTCGGCTCGGCGATCGAGTTCGACGTACCCGATGGCGGCCTCGCCTTCTGGGTGCGTTTCGCCGACACCGTTGACGTGGGCAAACTGGTCGCGCGTGCCGCACTGCACGGCGTGAAGCTCTTGCCAGGCGCAACTTACTCGATGTCGGGCGAGCCGACTTCGGGGCTCCGACTAGGCTTCGCGAGCCTTGACGAGCACGAACTCGAGGAAGCGGTCACGCGGCTGGCAGCAAGCTGGAAAAGCCTGAACGACTAGAAAGCGGCAAAGGCGTCATGCCGTTGCATGACGCCTTTAGCCATCCTCATTAAATCCGTTTCGGACGTCAGACTTCGTCTGAGAAGTACGTATCGTCCAGCAGCATGTCTTCGAAGAATGCGCCATACGCCTTCTCAGGATGCCGGATATGAATTTCGAGCACCCAAAGTAGCGGCGAAGGTGTGAACGGAACCTCGGCAAGCGGACCTTCGTAAACCGCCGCATGCGGAAAATCGGAGATCCGGTGACCCGACAGATCGAGGTTAAGCTTCCAACCCAGTTCGCTTGCACGACGGTCGGCGAATTGATAGAGCGCCTCGCCTGTCAGCTTGTCGTCACGCCACTTGGCGCGGACCTCATGGAACAGTGCTTTCGCATCGCGCGCGCAGCGGGCCATGTCGGCATCCGTGCCAGTGACGAAGGTGTCGCCACCATCGCCTTCCCATTGCTCCCAGACCGGCCCGATGTCGATCAGGAAGATATCGTCGGCGCCCAGCACGATGCCAGGGTCCGACGGCGCACCGAAAGTCTTGGTCGTATTGGAGCCGAACCTCACGTAGACGTCGTGCCAGCCGCGCCGCATGCCGGCCGCTTTGAGGATGTCCTTCGCCATTTCGACCGCGTCTTCCTCGACCATGCCCGGATGGCATCGCCCGGCAATTGCATGGATTGCGGCGCGGGTCTTGTCCCGCACGGTCAGCATGGTATCGGCAGCGAATGAAGCGCCGACACGTTCGAGGTCCGTCAAGTCGACTGTACTCATGGGGAAATGCTCCGTTATTGTTTGCAGGGGTTGGGGGTTGAATGAATGGACAAAGAAAGACCGCTCGCCGATTGATCGAGCCGTATCTGACACGCGAGCCGCGATCGGGCCGTGACGTTGGGCAGGCATTCGAGCAAATCCTGTTCGTCGCCGCGTGGCGGCGCCAACGTCGCACACGACGCATCGTCGATTTCGATCAGGCACGTCCCGCATGCACCGCGGCCACCGCAGATGCTGGAAATTTCCACGCCCGAGCTGCGTAGCGCGGTCAGCAGGGTTTGATCGGCTGAGACCCGATGATCGATGCCATTGGCCTTGACGCGAATGTCGCCGCCCAGGCTGGACGGCGGCTTCGTTGCAATTTCGCCAAATGGATCGGCGAAAAACGCCTCGGGGGGCAAACCGCGTTGCGCGATCAACGTGTCGCGGACATCGGCCACCATCGCGGGCGAACCGCATGCGTACACGTCAGCGTCCGCGAGCGAACCGAAGTCTTCCATGACTGCGTGCTGCACGCGCCCGTAGCGTCCATCGTCGACACCTTCGACGCTGCGCGACAGCACGGGAACAAAGCGAAAGTTGTCGTGCGAGTTGGCCCATTCACGGGCGACATCCTGCAGATACAGGTCGGTAGACCCGCGGCCGCCCCAGTAAAGCGAAACCGGCCGATTCCAGGCCTCCGACAAAGTGGCGTCAACGATCGCTCTAACCGGGGCAAAGCCGGTCCCGGTACAGATGAAAACCGCGTGTGCTGCTGCGGGTCTGGATTGCCAGCCAAAATCACCGAACGGTCCGCGCCATGAAACGCTGTCACCGCGCCTGAGCGTGCGCATTGCACGGTCGCTGAATATGCCGTTGGGAATGCGGCGAACATGAAGTTCGATGCATCCGTCCTGGAGGCGGGACTGAGCGAGCGAAAAGCTCCTGAAACGCCCGTCGTCAGCCAGCACGTCGATATATTGTCCCGGCGACCAGGCGAAAGCTTCGCCTTGCGCGAGGCGGATCCTGAGTATCGTTACCGCAGGCCCGTACTGCTTGATCTGTTCGACCTGCCCGTGGACCAGCCCCGCTTCGCGGGAGCGCGTTGCGTCAAAATGTTCCGCGAGGGTCGAGCGAATCATGTGCGGCCTGTAGCTGAAGATCACGCCGCAATCTTAGCGAATCACGGACCCTATCGAACCTCCAGTTTTTCAAAATCAACTGGTCCAGAGCAGGCACTCAGGACTCGACGGCGAACCGAAGTTGCGCCGTCGAGGTCACATTACGCCTCGGCCAGCATCTGTTGAATGGCTTGCTCGAAGGCTTCGACAGGTTGTGCGCCCGTCAGCAGGTAGCGATTATTGAAAATGATCGACGGCACCGAATGGATGCCCATGGCCTGGTAATGCTCTTCTTCCGCACGAACCTCGTTGCCGTAATCACCGCCTTGCAAGACTGCGCGCGCCTCTGCGCCGTCAAGACCCACAGATTCCGCGGCTTCAACCAATACATCATGATCGCTCGTGGATTTGCCCTCGCCATGGTAGGACTTGAGCAACGCCTGTTTGAGTGGCAATTGTTTGCCTTTGATGCCGGCCCAATGCAACAGGCGGTGCGCATCAAAGGTGTTATAGATGCGCAAACGCTGGCCGAAGGTAAAACCCACATTCGCTCCGCGCTCGCGAAGCTCGGCCTGTGCCTGGAGTACCTGCGCCGGAGTGCGCCCGTATTTCTTGCCGATATGTTCAATAAGGACTTCGCCTTCATCGACCATATTCGGATTCAGTTCGAACGGATGCACGACCAGTTCGGCGTCGACAGTCTCGCCAAGATGCGAGAGTGCAACTTCGAGCGAGGATAGACCGACAGCGCACCACGGGCACGCGATATCGGAAACAAAATCAATTCTGAGCGGCTTTTTCATTGCTTTCCTGATAAGGATAAGGCGACGCGCAAGTTAAACAGGACGGGACTCGCGCCTCGCGACGTCTCGGATGAGATCGCAGATAGCATTATTCTCGGCGATTTTCAACGCAGAATTACCGCGCTCGCAGCAATTCAATTGTTCCTGTGCGTCAATCATGTGGTTCGGCACCGTGCCAGCACGCATGCGGCTCATGGCCATGGAATTGTTTCGCTGGCCATGGCAAAGGGAATGTCCTCATCACTTGTTCGGATCAAGTTGCCTGGCTAAGATGACCATTCGGAAGCTATCAGCAAGCTAGTGGCATCCTTCAGGATTCCTGTCAGGTCAAAAGGAGCCCCCATGTTCAAGCTGCGTTTTCTTGCTGTTGCCATTGCCTGCCTTAGCATAGTAATGGCCCGTCAGGTTCATGCTGCGCCACTGACGCAAAACACCGCGACAGACGAGCCAGTCTACTATCGCAGCGTCAAGGTCGACGGCCTGTCAATCTTTTATCGGGAAGCCGGTCCGCCCGACGCGCCGACCATCTTGCTCCTTCACGGCTTCCCGTCTTCGTCGCGCATGTACGACCCGCTCCTTGAACGCCTGTCTAACCAATACCATCTGATTGCACCGGATTATCCTGGGTTTGGTCACAGCGATGCCCCGAGTGCTAAAGACTTCTCGTACACGTTCGATCATCTGGCAGAAGTCACGCAGCACTTCACCGAAGCCTTGGGCCTTCACCACTATGTGCTTTACGTGCAGGATTATGGAGGACCCATCGGCATGCGTCTTGCGGTGACGCATCCGGAGCGGATCGACGCACTGATCATACAGAATGCGGTCAGCCACGAAGACGGGCTGGGGCCGCTTTGGGACACGCGGAGGAAATTCTGGAAGGACCGGTCAGCAAACGAGGCCGCGCTTCGCGAGAATTTCCTGTCGCTGGCCTCGACGCGACAACGTCATGTGGGCTCGAATCCACATCCAGAGACGATCAACCCCGACCTCTGGACGGACGAATTCGCCTTCCTGAGCCGTCCGGGCGAGGCGGACATACAGACTGACCTCTTCTACTCCTACCAGACCAACGTAGCCAGTTATCCCGCCTGGCAGGCATGGCTGCGAGCGCACCAACCCCCAACACTTGTCGTCTGGGGGAAATACGACCCGTCGTTCCAGGTCGCCGAAGTTGCGGCCTATCAGCGCGATCTGCCGAAAGCTGAGGTTCATATTCTCGATGCTGGCCACTTTGCACTGAACGAGAAACCTGACGAGATCGCGGCGCTCATGCGCAGTTTCCTTGGGCGAGTGACAGGGCCCAAAGCGGAATAACCGCAGTTGCCCGCTCTCGACGATCAGGTTATGACGCCCAGTTGCCAGGGCACAAACTCATTTTGCCCGTAGCCGTAGACCTCACTCTTGGACGCGACGCCAGACGCACATTCGAGGATGCGCTGAAATATCGCATCGCCGAGTTGTGCGATGGTTGTGGTGCCGTCAATGACGCCGCCGCAGTTGATATCGATGTCGTCCTCCTGCCTGTCCCACAACGCGGTATTCGTCGCGAGCTTGAGGGACGGTGACGGCGCACAGCCGTACGCCGAGCCGCGTCCGGTCGTGAAGCAGATAACATTCGCGCCCGACGCAACCTGGCCCGTCGCCGACACCGGATCGTAGCCCGGCGAGTCCATGAAGACGAAGCCCTTGGCGTCAATCCGCTCGGCGTATTCATAGACCTCGACGAGATTCGTTGTGCCGCCCTTGGCGACGGCTCCAAGCGATTTCTCAAGAATGGTCGTCAATCCGCCGACCTTGTTCCCCGCTGACGGATTGTTATTAAGCTCAGCGCCGTTTCTTGCGCAATAAGCTTCCCACCACGCAATTCGCGCCAGCAGCTTTTCGCCCACCTCCCGGCTCACTGCACGACGTGTCAGCAGATGCTCCGCACCGTAGACCTCCGGCGTCTCAGAGAGAATCGCAGTACCGCCGTTGCGCACGAGAAGGTCAACAGCAGCCCCCAAGGCCGGATTCGCCGAGATTCCCGAATATCCATCGGAGCCACCGCACTGCAAACCCACGATAATATGCGACGCCGGCACGGGTTCCCGGCTGACCCGGTTTGCATCGACCAGCATCTCCTTTACCATCTCGATGCCGCGCTCGATGGTCTTTCTCGTCCCGCCACTGTCCTGGATCGTAAAGCCGCGTATCTGCTCGCCTTCTTTCAGGCCGGCAGAATCCAGAACGCCTGCGATCTGGTTGGTCTCGCAACCCAACCCGACGAACAGAACCGAGTAGAAATTCGGATGAACCGCATACCCTGCAAGCGTGCGACGCAGGACCGCAAGGCCCTCGCCCAGCGTATCGATCCCGCAACCAAGTCCGTGGGTAAGTGCAATCACCCCGTCGACATTCGGATAATCCGCGAGCGCATCCGGACGGACATCGCGTCGAAAATGATCGGCAATCGCCCTTGCAACGGTCGCTGAGCAGTTGACGCTGGTTAGTATGCCGATGAAATTTCTGGTCGCAACGCGTCCGTCATGGCGCCGGATACCCATGAACGTAGCCGGCCTGTCAACATAGTCCGTGGGATGCAGGTCGACGCCAAACTCGTGATTGCGCGAAAACTCAGCCATGCTGAGGTTATGCGTGTGGACGTGCTGGCCGCGCGAAATTTTTTCCTTCGCCACACCGATGATCTGGTTGTAGCGCTTCACCGGTTCACCGGCGGCGATGTCGCGTGTTGCAATCTTATGGCCCGGCGGGATAAGCCCGGTAACCACGAGATTCTCTGACTCGAGGCGCGCGCCCGACATCAACTGACGCGTTGAAATGACGACATCGTCGTTGGCATGCAGACGAATGATTGCGCGGTCCGATACGGCTGACAAAGTAGACATGATGTTTTATACCGGGGAATGGGCGTGACTCTCCGCGAGAGCGTCGCTGTCGCCGCCCATGGAAAATGGCTCGATTCTCTTTACGATCACGAGGTAGCTGAACGCACCAAGACAGCAGAAACCTCCCGCGACGCACAGCGGAATCGTGAAGGATCCATGCGTCATTGAAACCATCATGCCGGTGAAAGTCGTGATGACGATACCGGCGAGATTCGACGCAAAATTCTGAATGCCGCCCAGCGACGCCACGTGATCGCGTGTCGGCGCAACATCTCCGGGCAGCGCCCAGATGCTAGCGCCCGCGAATGAAAGGCTGCCGTAGGCGATGGCGAAAAACGCCAGCATCAGGTACACATCCGACGTGAATGCACAAAGCGTAATGATCGAAGAGAGCAGCATGGCACCCACGATGCAGGTTTTACGCGCTGCCGTGAGACTCCAGCCGCGCCGATACAGCGCATCGGACACAAAGCCGCCAAGCCAGCCGCTAGGGATGGCAAACAACGCGGGAATCATCCCTAATGTGCCGAGCGACTTCAACGAGAAGCCACGCGTTTGAACGAGGTAGCTTGGGAACCAGGTGATAAAGAAGTAAATGGCGAAATTCAGGCAGAAGAAGCCAAGCATCATGCCCCACGTGGTTCGATGCTTGAAGAGCGAAAGCCACGTGACTTTCTGAGTCGGTACGGTTTGCGGCGGCAAAACAGCATCAGGCTCGCCCGTCAAATCGCCGCGTGAAGGATTCCGGTAAATCAGAAACCATCCGAGGACCCAGACGAAACCGACTGCGCCCGTGATGACAAATGACGCTTCCCAGCCCAGCGTGCCGATGATCAGGGCCACTATAGGAATCGAGAGCGCAGAACCGACGCGCGAGCCGCTATCGAAGATACTGGTAGCAAACGCACGTTGTGCCGGCTTGAACCATTGACTGACGAGCTTCGCACAGGAAGGGTATGCGCCAGCCTCGCCCACACCTAGCATCAGACGGCAGCCGAACATCGCAGCCGCGCTCGATACACTCGCGGTTAGCGCCGTGAAAAGCGACCACCAGCCGACCGCGAGCGGCAAGGCGATACGCGCTCCGACGCGATCAACGAACCAGCCGAACGGCAACTGCATCAACGCGTAAGTCCAGAAAAATCCGCTCAAGATCAAACCCATTTGAGCCGGACCGATGCTGAGCGCCTTCTGGATCTGCGGTGCGGCAACAGCGAGATTCGCGCGATCAACGTAATTCACGGAGATCGCGAGAAAACAAAGAAGTATCACAATCCAACGCATATTGCGCATGCTTGTCTCCTTTACTTCATGGCTAACGGTTCCGCTTGCCGGCTCGCCGGTTGGACCGATCGCTTCTAATTTAACAACAAGGGGGACCACTCGCGTAACTAGTTACCGGCCAATGCTGCCCTGAGCCGCTTCTGCTCGACCCGTATACCCATTTCCGCAGCCAGATCGACGACCGGCTTGAGACGGCGCTGCTTTTTTTCTTGATGGTTGTTGGCGATATCGGCAAGACGGTGCGCCAAAAACGGATTCTCGAACCGGTCGCGCACCTCGTTGAGATAGTCTTGGGCCCTCTCATACTGCCCAAGGGCGTCGAAAACCGGAAGCACTTCGTCCTTCCACGTCGATTCGAGTGCAGAACGCCAGGCCTCGTTGCGCATACCATCGAGCACCGTTGAACTCGCGTCGCCATTCGTATTGAGCCAGGACTCCGCAAGCATCGTGTGCCCCAGATTGAGCAGGAACAGCTTCAGGCGCTCGAAATCGGCAAGCTTGTCTGTTAGCACGATGCTCTCGTGCCGACAGGGCAACATCATGCCTTCCTGACGTTCAATGGCCCACAAGGCATAGGGTTCGGCCACCGCTCCAACCGGCTCAATCGCTTCGGAAACGATCCGGTCGACCAGCGAATTGACCCAGATGCAACCATGGCTCAGATAATTGAGGAAGCCCGCGTCCGCTTGCCAGTCGCGAGCGACGGAGATCACGAGGTCACGCAGGACATCGCCGTTGCGAGAAACCAGTTCGCAAGGAAGGATGGTAATCGCGTCGCCACCAGCACGGTAACGTGCGTGGAGCAAGACGGCCAGTTTCGCTGCAAATCCGCGAGGTGCAGATTCGGCGGTCAAGCTGGAAGATTTATCCTCGAGAAACAGGGCATAACCGCTATCAGCCGTATTGGAGACGATTACTTTCACGTCGTGCTGGATGGACTGGAGTAATGTCCTCCAGTCATCGTCAGCGTGGAACGCCTGGGCGACGCTATCGCACTCAATGCTCAGATCGACCGGCTCCTTGCGACGCAAACCCCGAATGCGGACAGGATATCGCCCCGTTGAACGGAGTGCATCGATGCGGGCGCGGCTCTGCGCACTCGTAGTCGTCTGCACGACGGCGATCTTTCCCAATGCATCATCCGGATCGCGACGTGCTGCTTCGCAGACAAAAAGATCGACGTGCGCTTGCAGGAATCGACTGGTACCAAACTGGAGAATCGGGCAGGTCTTGACGGTCATTCTCAACTCCTGCCCGTCAGCATTCGACAATCGCTTTCACGACACCAGCGGAAGGGTCGAGTAGTTTGGGAAAATCGGCAGGAAGGGTCGAGAGTTGCAAACGGTGGGTATTCAAGGCCTCGTCAGGAATCAGTCCAGCGCGCATGGCCTTTAGAACCGTGTCAAAGTCCTCTTGCGTTGCGTTGCGACTACCCAACAGCGTGGCTTCCCGCTTATGAAATTCCGGGTCCGAGAACGAAATGACATCTCGTACGATGGAAATGAATACGTACTTTCCACCGTGAGCAATGAAATCGAAACCGCGACGCATCGCATTTGCGTTGCCTGTCGCATCGAACACGACATCAAAAAACTCGCCATCGGTGAGATCGCTCAGTTTTTCCGCGTCGGCGTCTCCAAGCGACACTGACGCTGCCACACCAATCTTGTCGGAACAGAACCTTAGACGGTCTTCACGTGAGTCGAGCGCTGTCACCGTTGCGCCGCGAAGCTTCGCGAAGATCATGGCTGCCATGCCAATCGGGCCTGCGCCCACCACCAGCACGCGCTGCCCTGCGCCCACGTCTCCGCGTCGAACGGCATGCGCGCCGATCGCAAGAAACTCAAGCATGGCCGCTTGATCAAGGGTAATGCCTTCGGCTTTCTGGACGAACTGGGCTGGCACGCTCAGATACTCGGTCATTGCGCCGTCGCGGTGAACGCCTAGAACCTGAATGTTCACGCAGCAATTCGTTTTGCCGTTACGACAGGCAATACATTTGCCGCACGAAAGATACGGCATCACGTAGACGGGATCGCCATACTCTAAGCCGGAATCGTCGTCGGCCGCTTCGACTGTGCCGGACAGTTCATGCCCCATCACCCGGGGATATTGAAGGTAGGGCTGGTTTCCCGTGAAGATATGCATGTCAGTACCACACACGCCAACGCGCCGGACTCTGAGCAAGACCTCGCCCTTCATACGTTCAGGGGTTTGGCGCGTCTCGGACAGAAGTGTTCCCGGCTTTTCACAGATAACCGTCAGCATGACTAACATACCTCCAAGGATATTGATCAGCGTCGATCGCAAGACAAAAGCCCCCGCATTGGGGCTCGTATGTCCGTGTCTTGCGATGCGCAAAAACGCCAGGCGCCGCGACGTTCAGCCGCCCGCATCAGGTTAGTTTTATGGCTTCTGAAGTACCGCGGCACACGGTGCTTTGTTGAGGGTAGAATAGTTTTCGCGGCAGCAATTGGTCAAGCCACTTTCGAAAACAAAGGGAAAACACGGAGTATCAAGGCTCAATTCAGCCGATTTCTCAAGGGTAAACCCGCAAAAATCTTTAAGTTTGCAAGGTATCCGGTCAGACCAATTCAAGCTCGTGAACGTTGAGACACTTCGGATATGGATCTTCAGTCAGTACAGCCCCGTCGCCTTTATCACCTCATCGGAGACCAGATCCGAGCCTATATTGCGGCCAATCAACTCTCTCCAGGCGACAGGTTGCCGCCCGAACGAGACCTGGCACAGCAGTTGAACGTGTCGCGGCCTTCCGTTCGGGAGGCCCTCATTGCGCTTGAGATTCAGGGTGTGGTCGAGATCAGAATGGGCTCCGGTCTGTTCGTTGGATCCCCAGCGCCCATGTCCGATGCGCTGCGTGACAAGATCGGCGACAGCCCTAGCGACATCATGCAGGCACGCGCGGCAATCGAAGGCTGCGTCGCGGCGCTTGCCTGCGCTCACGTGACCGACGACAGCATCGCGCGGCTCAATGCATTACTTGGTGAGATGCGTCGTGCAATCGTTGAGGGCGGATCGCCTGTCGTGGCGGATCGACAGTTCCATCTCTTCATTGCCGCACTGGCGCAGAATCCGGTCCTGACGAGGTTGGTCGGCGAACTCTTTGATGAGCGTCACGCACCGATTGCGGAGAAGTTGCGCCGTCAAACCGAAAACGACTCGACATGGAGCGCGGCGCTGCATGAGCATGAAATGATCGTGGCCGCACTGGCAGCGCGCGACGCACTCGAAGCGCAAACTGCGATGCGGGCGCATTTGAAAGCGTCCGAGGCACGCTGGGTTGGCTCGCGAGGTAATAGCAACTGAGCATGCCTTCTAGGCTACTCGCACAGCGTGAGCACGCCGTTGGCCATCGTGCCCAGCGCACTCGCGCTCAACGTTCGCCAAAAACTCCACAGCGCGCTACGCTCGCGCACTTGCTTCGCTTCGCAGGTCCTGAGCGATAAAGTCGACAAATGCGCGAATGCGGTTCGACATCTGATGCCGCTGCGAATACACCGCAAAAATATCGGCGTTCGGGGTGTCGTGATCGGGCAATACACGGACCAGTGAACCGTCAGCCAGATACTGCTGGATGTCCCACTCGGCTCGCATCAAAATGCCGTGTCCTTCAAGTGCCCATTTCACTGCGATTTCTCCATCGTTCGTAGTCAGCGTTCCACTGATCCGCACGGCTTCCGTTTTGCGCGACGCCCCTCTTCCCGAAGTCAGACGCCACACGCCATACGCTTCGTCGCCCTGGCGAATGCCGATGCAGTTGTGGCGCGTAAGATCGTGGGCGGTCGTCGGCATCCCGCGCGATGCAATGTACGAGGGGGCGGCACACAGCAAGCGCCGGTTGTCCGCCAGCCGCCGCGCGATAACCCGCGCATCGGGCGGCTCGCCGAAGCGAATACAGACGTCGAAGGTATCGTCCGTCAACGGCGGCGGTGTGACCGACAACTGAAGTTGAACCTGGACCTGCGGATACTTCGCGACGAACCGCGAAATCGCGGGGGCAACATGGCTGCGCCCAAACCCCAGCGTCGCGTTGACCCGCAGCAATCCCTTCGGACTCCTCGTCGACGTTCCCAGCAATTCGGCCAGTTCATCGATCTCGTCGAGAATCCTGCGCGCATGCTGGAGATACAACTCACCTTCCGGCGTTAGCATCATCCGGCGTGTGGTGCGGTTGATCAGACCCACGCCAGCGCGACTCTCCATCTGCGTCAAATGCTTGCTGACCGCTGCTGCCGTCAGGCCAAGCTCCCGCGCCGCCGCGCTCAGGCTGCCGGACGCGGCAAGCGTCGAGAAAAAGCTCAGATCAGACGGGAGGACGGTATCGCTCATAGCTTTCACTTGTGAATTCAAGTTAAAGATGCTTTGAGTCTAGCATCGGTTTTTGCTTCCAGACATGGGTAAAGTTACCTCACACACCCAACACATGAAGGACGGAGACATGAAAACCTATCGCATCGCAACCATCCCTGGCGACGGCATCGGCAAGGAAGTCGTACCCGCTGGCGCGAAGGTCCTTGAAGCCCTCGCCAAGACCACGAAGTCGTTCGCATTCGATTTCGAAAACTTCAACTGGGGCGGCGACTACTACCGTAAGCACGGCGTAATGATGCCGGCGGACGGACTCGACGCCATCCGCAGCAAGGACGCAATCCTGTTCGGCTCGGCCGGCGACCCGAACATTCCCGATCACATCACCTTGTGGGGTCTTCGTCTGAAGATTTGCCAGGGCTTCGACCAGTATGCGAACGTCCGCCCTACCCGCATCCTGCCAGGCATCGATGGACCGCTGAAGCGCTGCAAGCCTGAGGACCTGAACTGGGTCATCGTCCGCGAAAATTCGGAGGGCGAATATTCTGGCGTGGGCGGCCGTGTCCACCAGGGGCATCCGATCGAAGCCGCGACGGACGTATCCATTCTCACCCGGGCCGGCGTCGAGCGCATCATGCGTTTTGCGTTCCGTCTCGCGCAATCCCGTCCGCGCAAGCTGCTGACGGTCATCACGAAGAGCAATGCGCAACGCCACGCCATGGTGATGTGGGACGAGATCGCGCTCGAAGTCTCGAAGGAATTCCCGGACGTCAAATGGGACAAGGAACTGGTCGACGCCTCCACGGCGCGCATGGTCAACCGTCCCGCGACGCTCGACACGATCGTCGCCACCAATCTGCACGCTGACATTCTCAGTGACCTCGCCGCCGCACTCGCCGGCAGCCTGGGCATCGCACCGACAGGCAATATCGATCCCGAACACCGCTTTCCGTCGATGTTCGAGCCGATCCACGGCTCCGCCTTCGACATCATGGGCAAGGGTCTCGCCAACCCGGTCGGCACGTTCTGGTCGGTCGTCATGATGCTTGAACACCTCGGCGAATTCGACGCCGCGCAGCGCGTGATGCAAGCCGTCGAGGCTGTGACCGCGGACAAGTCACTGCATACCGGCGACCTCGGCGGCACCGCAACGACTGCGCAAGTGACGGCCGCCGTTTGCGCGTTCATCGAGAAAGCTGCGGCGCCCGCAGCCAACGCCGCTTAAGCAATTTAAGCGGCTCCGCTAGAGCCTGATCTTCACAGGCCGCCATCCGGCGGCCGGGAACCCGCTCGTCCTGGCGCGGCAACTCACAGTACCTCCCGGTATATCCGCGATGGCAGGAGCGGTCGACACGCCTGATTAGCGATCACATTTAAACAGCCTGCGCGCCGAACAAACCCGCGCCGCACTCGACGGCCACGACGCGCACGGTATGCCGAATCCGATTCTGAATAGAGCACGGCTCAAGCCTCCAAGGAGGAGACAATGATTTCCGATCTCGAAAGCCGGGTGACCCGCAAGCTCATGCTGCGGATCATTCCGTTCGTGATGTTGCTGTATTTCGTGAGTTTTCTTGACCGCGTCAATGTGGGCTTCGCCGCGCTGTCGATGAACAAGGCCATCGGTCTTTCGCCGACGGCATTCGGACTCGGTGGCGGACTGTTCTTCATCGGATACTTTCTGTTCGAAGTGCCGTCGAACCTGATTCTTCATAAGGTCGGCGCGCGCCGGTGGATCGCACGCGTGATGGTGACCTGGGGGATGGTGTCGTTTGCATCGGCCTTCGTGGTCGGTCCGAACAGCTTCTATGCGCTGCGATTTATCCTGGGCGTTGCCGAAGCAGGCTTCTTTCCCGGCATCATTCTTTACCTCAGCTTGTGGTTCCCGGCGCGTCAACGCGCGGTGGCCGCGGCATGGTTCATGGCCGCTGCGCCGATCTCCACGGCAATCGGTTCACCACTCTCTGGCGCGATCATGAAACTGCATCCCATTGCCGGTTTTGCCGACTGGCAGATGCTCTACATTCTCGAAGCGGTGCCCGCAATCATCCTCGGCTTCTTCGTGCTGAAGTATTTGACTGACACGCCGTCTAAAGCAAAGTGGCTTCAGCCCGAAGAGCGTGAATGGCTGACTGCGAAGATGAAAATGGAAGCCGACGCGAAGCAGTCGCATGCGGGTCATACTGCAGGCGCGCTGAGCGCTTTGCGCGATCCGCGAGTGCTTGCGCTGGCACTGATCTACTTCGGCACCTCGGCCGGGTTGTACACGCTCGGCTTGTGGGCGCCGCTGATCATCCGTCAGTATGGATTCGGCTCATTCGAAACGGGTCTTCTGGCCGGTGTACCAGGCATCCTCGCCGTCGTCGCGATGATCGTATGGGCGAAGCATTCGGATCGCACCGAGGAACGCACATGGCACGTCGTCATTCCTTGTGTGGTGGCATGTCTTGGCTTTGTCATGGCAGGCGGCGCCACCACAGCCTTGATGATCATTCTGGCTCTCGTCATTGTGAACATCGGCATCAGCGCGGCCAAAGCGCCGTTGTGGGCCATGCCAAGCATGTTCCTGTCGGGCGCCGGTGCGGCGGCGGGCATCGCGATGATCAATTCGGTCGGCAATCTGGGGGGCTTCGTTGGTCCGTTTGTGATTGGCTGGCTCAAGAACGTGACAGGTAGTTACTCCGCGGGCTTGTACGTGGTCGGCGCAACCCTGGCGGTGTCCGCTGTCGTCACGCTGATGCTGAGCAAACAGTCGAAGCATGCGCCCATCGCGGTCGGAGAGCGACACGGCCACTGAATGCGCGGGATTGATCAATCCGCGTAGCTTCGCCAACCGCATTTGCGGGCGCGGCCAGAACAAGTGCCGCGCGCCCCGTTACTTCCCTTCACTCTCTTTATGATTGGCTTGCCACCGCTTCATGTAGGCAATCTCTTCGTTCTGCGCCTTGATGATTTTCCGCGCCAGTGCCTTCATTTGTGGATCTTTGCCGTACTCGAGTTCCACTTTGGCCTGGTCCACCGCGCCTTGATGATGCGGAATCATGTGCGCCACAAAGTCCGCATCGGTATCGCCGGTGTATCCGGGCGCGCTCATGTTTTTCATCATGTTCGCAGCGTTCTGCTCGAACGCCTGAGTGGATGCAGACGTCGTGCCACCGGCTTGCGCAGGCATCGCCATTTGTCCGGAAGACATGTTCATCTGGCCATTGGCCATCGCGCCGGATTGCTGCGCGCTCGCATCGAATGCGGCGCCAAACGTGACGATTCCAAGAACGACAGAGGCGGTAGCAAGCAAACGGTTGGCTTTCATTGTGACTTCCTTGATCGGTGAATGACTTGAGTGCACCATCGTCAACCTTCCAATCGTTGGAATGTCAAGCGCCACAGTTCTTCGCCGGGTCAGAAAGCCGGTATTTCCGCAGCCCGGTAAGTCAGCCGCTCCCAGTGGGGCGAGCGTAGAAGCGCTTCGAGCGGCATCGGTCTGTCGAAGAAATAACCTTGTGCCTGGGCCGCACCCATTTCCCGCAGCACGGCAAGCGTCTCGGCATCCTCGACACCTTCCGCGACAAGCGCGAGCCCAAGCGATTCCGCCATACGCACGATTGCCGTCACAATCGCGCGGCTGCGCGGGCTCGTGGTGAGTTCGAAGATAAACGACTTATCAATCTTCAGACCGCTGAAGCGGTACTGATGCACGTAACTCAACGACGAAAAGCCCGCCCCGAAATCATCCAGCACAACCGACATGCCATTGTCCGCAAGACGCTGCATCGTGTCGCGCGCGAGCTCGGGTTCCGCCACTAGCGCACCTTCCGTCAATTCGAGGCACACTCGCGACGGCGCCACACCGTGCCGGTGCAACAGCGCGAGCACTTCGTCGGCGAACTCGGGACGCGTCATGCTAAAGCTCGAGCAGTTCACGTGCACAGGCGGCCAATTCGCGTGCTGCGGCTTCGCAAGAATGATGGCTATACGCGTAAGCATGTAAAGGTCGAGGCGTCCTATCAACCGCAACCCTTCGACACCCGGCAAGAACTCGCCCGGACCGACGATGCGCCCATCAGGCTGCCGCCATCGAATCAGCGCCTCGAGCGCAACAACCTTGCCCGTCGCTACGTCGACAATCGGCTGGAAGAAAGGCAACAGTTCATCGTCGCGTTTGAGCGCATTGCGCAGCGCGCCCTCGCGCTCCACCTGATCCAGCACCTCCCGGCGCAGCTCATGGTTGAACACCATGAAGCTGTCGCGTCCCGCGTTTTTCACGCGATACATTGCGATGTCGGCGTCGCGAAGGAGATCGGCTGGCTTGCCGTGGTACTGCCTGTCGGCATTCACGATGCCGATGCTGCATGACGAGAACACGACATGTTCGTCGATATCAAACGGCAGGTCGAATGCCGCGAGAATGCGTTCCGCGATAGCGACGGCATCGCTTACGGGAACTTCCGGTGAGAGAACAGCAAATTCGTCACCACCGAGACGCGCCAGCAAGTCAGTCGTGCGCAAGCAGCCACGCAAGCGCTCGGCCGCCTGCACGAGCAGCAGGTCTCCGCAATGATGGCCGAGGCTATCGTTCACGAACTTGAAGCGATCCAGATCAATGAACATCACCGTCACCGGATGACCGATCGCGCAATATGCGCCCCACGCTGCCTCCAGACTTTGCAGCAAATGGCTCCGGTTGGGCAGGCGCGTCAGCGCGTCATGCGAATTTTCATGCACGAGGCGAGCGTTGGCGTTATCCAGCTCCCGCGTACGAATCTGCACGCGAGCTTCAAGTTCTGCGTTCGCCGTATGCAGCGCCTCGGCGGCACGCCGGCGGGACAGCGCGGTATCGATGTGGCGCGAGACGAACGTCAGCAACTCCTGATCACGCTGCGTATAGCGCACGAGTGATTCGTAGCTCTGAACAGCGAGCATTCCGCGCACGTCGTCACCATCGAACAGCGGTACGCCGAGCCATGAGCAAAGACGCACGCCCTCGCTGCTCATATCAATCTCGCCCTTGGCTATCAAGCGTAATGCACCGTCCGCGTCAATGAGACACGGGCGGCGCTGGCGGATCACATATTCAGTAAGTCCTCGTCGTCCGAGGCGCGGTAGCGGCGGCTCGTGCAAACGATCATCGACGTAGTAGGGAAACGAAACGAGCTGCGTTTCAGTATCGAAGAGTGCGATGTAGAAATTGCGCGCGTGTAGCAACTCTCCGACGATTTGATGCAGGCTTCGAAAGAACTCGACCATGTCGCCAGGACGGCTCGAAAGCTCCGCGATCTGGAAGAGCGTCGCTTGCAGGTGTTCTGCGCGTTCGCGCTCCGCGATACCTTCGCGCAACGCCTCGTTGACGCGCGACAGTTCAGACGTGCGCCGGGCGACCTGCTCCTCGAGATCCGCGCGGTGCAGGATGCGATCGAGCGCCATGGCCACGTGTCGCGCCACTACCAGAAACAGCGCGCGATCCTCGGCGCTGTAGATGCGTGAGACGTCGTAGACCTGCATCGCCAGCATGCCGAACACTTCATCCGAGGCATTCTTCAGCGGGGCCCCCATCCAGAACTCGGGACGGTCGCCGATCGGACAGATGATGCCTTCGTCCTCAGCCGCGCGCATCATCGCGGCATCGATGAACAACGGCTGAGCGGTCGTCAGCACGTACGCGGTCATCGACAGACGCTCCGGGTTGAGGATGTCGTAGTTTTCCGCCTCAATCACATCGGTGTCGATCACGTCCACATAATACGGATAGGTGATCTTGCCGCTCTTGCGGTCGTAAAGCGCGAGGTAGAAGTTTTCGGCGTCGATCAGCGTACCGAGATGCTCGTGCACACGCCGCAGAAACTCCGCGCGATCGCGTACCGAACTCGCCAGATAGGCGATCTCATACAACACGCGCTGGGTGTTCTGAGCGCGCGCGAGGGCGTCAGCCTGCACTCGCTCGCCCAAACTTCGGGCAAATTCCAGCAGGGACTCGTCGCCCGCGAATTCGGCGGGCGCGACCAGCCAGCCGAGCACACTGTCGCCACGGCCTGTAGGCCAGCGCAGCCACCCGCGCAGCGAGCATAGCCGGGTGAGCCGCCCTTCGGCGATGTCTTGCGGCCAGTCGAACGACGCGTCGCCGCCCTGTGCGGCGAGGTGCAACTCCTCGCCTGCGCGATACCAGGCCCATGTCCCAGCCCACTGCCGGCCGCAGTCGCGCGCCGCCCGTAGTTGGGCTTCGATCGCCGGTGCGCGCGCGGCAACGCTGTCATTCGCGTTCCGTTCAATGGAAACGTCATCCATGGGAAAACATACTCCGGCCATGCACGGCCAACACTTCAACCCGCTTCATAGTCTGTCGGTAGTCTGCGTTCTGCCCGGACGCACGCGGCCCGGCCGTTTTATGGACAGGTTTACCGTGCTAACGGCACCGGCGGCCAAGGCTTGAGGGGCTTAGGACCGGCGTTAGGCGAAATCTATTGAAATTTCTCATTCCATTAGGAATCGCCTATCTCGATGGTAGAAAAGGACAAATTCAAGAAAGTTCAAGGACTTGATATTGTTCACCCACTCCAACACGAACAGGACGATTCGTCGGTTGGACCGAAGTCTATCTCACGGAAAACGGAGCGGAGTATGCAAAAGAAGCCTCTCACCACAGTGTTCGGTGCGCCGGTTGTTGACAATCAGAATATTCAAACCGCCGGACCCAACGGTCCCGCGCTGCTTCAGGACGTATGGTTTCTTGAGAAGCTTGCACACTTCGATCGTGAAGTGATTCCAGAGCGTCGTATGCATGCAAAGGGATCGGGAGCATTTGGCACCTTTACCGTGACGAACGACATCACGAAATATACGCGGGCCAAAATCTTCTCGCAGGTCGGCAAGAAAACCGAGATGTTCGCGCGGTTCTCAACGGTCGCGGGCGAGCGTGGCGCAGCGGACGCTGAACGTGATATCCGAGGCTTCTCGTTGAAGTTTTATACCGAGGAAGGAAACTGGGATCTCGTGGGCAACAACACGCCCGTGTTTTTCATCCGCGATCCGCTGAAATTCCCTGACCTGAATCACGTGGTCAAGCGCGACCCGCGCACCGGTATGCGTAACGCAGAGAGTAACTGGGATTGGTGGACGCAGTTGCCCGAGAGCTTCCACCAGGTGACGATCGTCATGAGCGACCGTGGTATTCCGCGCTCGTACCGCCATATGCACGGCTTCGGCAGCCATACGTTCAGCTTTATCAGTGCTGCCAACGAGCGCTTCTGGGTGAAGTTCCACTTCCGTTCACAACAGGGCATCGAGAACCTGACGGACGCTGAATCTGGCGCGCTGATCGGCCGGGACCGTGAGTCTCATCATCGTGACCTCTACGAAAGCATCGAAGCGGGAAATTTCCCGCGCTGGACGATGTCGGTGCAGATCATGCCGGAGAAAGAGGCATCGGCCTGCAAGGTGAATCCGTTTGACCTGACCAAAGTCTGGCCGAAGTCCGATTACCCGCTCATCGAAGTCGGTGTATTCGAGCTGAATCGCAACGCCGACAACCAGTTCGCGGACGTGGAGCAAGCCGCGTTTGCGCCGGCAAGTGTGGTTCCGGGCATCAGCTTTTCACCGGACAAGATGCTCCAGGGGCGTTTGTTCTCGTACGGGGACGCGCAACGGTATCGCCTCGGCATCAACTACGCACAGATTCCAGTGAACTACCCGCGTGCGACCATTAACTACAACAGCTACCACCGCGACGGCGCGGGCCGGATCGACGGCAATCACGGCAGCAGGATCGCGTACGAACCCAATACGCGTGGTGAATGGACCGAGCAACCGGATTATCGCGAGCCGCCGTTGTCGATCGAAGGTGCGGCGGATCACTGGAACCATCGCGTCGACGACGACTATTTCTCGCAAGCGGGCGATCTGTTCCGAAAGATGTCACCGGCCCAGAAACAAGCGCTGTTCGATAACACTGCGCGGGCCATTGCGGGAGTATCACGTCCGGTTCAGGAACGGCACATCAAGCACTGCACGCTTGCCGACACCGAATACGGCCAAGGCGTCGCCGCTGCAATCGAAAAGCTCCGCGGCTAATGTAACTGCCGCGCGCTGTTAAATGTTCCATCGGTACTCGTAAGCTCGCCATGCATCATCGTTTTCTGATGACGCATGGCTTTTTTTTCAAACAAAGGGGCACAATCCATGAATACGTACCATCCTGGGCGACTGTTGCGTGTGGTCTGCGCTACAGCGTGACTTCAGGGCGAGAACCAATCGCACTTGTGGAGGAACTGGTCCCATGAAATCCGCGTATGTATCCCATCTGACGCCGGGGCGTCTGATCGAGACAGAGCTGGGCGTTTATATCGCCACTCCTGAAGCCGACGAGTTACAACAGATGGAAGCGAAGTTCGGTGGACGGTTCCGCTATGTGACGGTCACTAGAGCAAGGCTCGCCGCGGCCGTCAATCGCACGCGTGGCTTTGCCCATCTGGAAGGGGAAAAACAGATCGAGCGCATGCAGTTTCCGCTGCCCGCTCCCGTTATCGCAGACTCTCAGGGTGAGCCTTTTGTCATTCTCAATCTGGCTTCGGCGATGCAAATGCTTGAGGGCCGTGCGCGCCGATTTACCATTCTTCAGCTTTACTACTCCAGCTAATCCAGCTTGCTGACAAGCGGGCAAGGCCTTCAATGTTGACGCGTGCCAGTTCTGGCCGAGCCCTTTGCAGATATGCCCTGCTCTCCGCTCGACCATATTGTCCGTTCAAGTCAGCCGTTGATCTTCTCGAGCCGTGCAATTGCGTCCTTCGCACCCGTCAACCGGGCAGCCGCCAGTGGCGTGGCGCCATTGACGTCCTGAGCATCTGGATTGGCACCCCGCTCAAGCAGTTGATCAATGATATCGGTGCGGTTGAACATCGCGGCAATCATCAGCGCGGTTCTGCCGTCTGGCGATGGCCCTTCGACATCAGCGCCCCCGTCGAGCAGTACGCGAACCACCTCAGCAAATCCCTTGAACGCCGCACCTGCCAAGGGCGTCTGTCCCATCGAATTCGTCAGGTTGGGATCTGCTTTCAGCGCCATCAGCTTGCCGACCGTCGCAGCGTGTCCATGATAGGCAGCCAGCATGATGAGACTGTCGCCCCGCTCGTTACGCAGATTCGGAGGCACGCCCCGTTCAATGACAGTCTGTAACGCATCCGTTTCGCCGTTGCGGGCGAAGTCGAATATTCTCGCTGCCACCTCACGCATCTCATCGTTAGTGGGTGTTGTATGCCCCGCCATGTCACCTGCAGCTTCCATGTGTCCTCCTGAGTTTTCGACAAAACCCGCTATGACGACACGAGTTACCGTGAATCGCGAGTGGTCCGAAAATCATAGCAACGGCGCCTGTTTCTTTCCAATAGATAGCATTTATACCTCTCATTTGCTTCGAGAACGCGAGAAACCCTAATCGACATTATTGGAAGGATCAATTGTTCTTTCCGCAGGATTCCCGGCACTATTTGCTCGTGCCAAAGCGTTGGTGCGCTTGCCTGGGCTGGAGGATCGAGATGAGCACTGCTGAAGGACAATTGGGAATGAGCGAGAGCACATCGCGAGCCATCGCCGACGTGCTGGCCGGGCGCAACCATCGCTGGAGTTCAAAGCTGCTGTTTGCCGGACCCGCTGTCGTCGCCTCCATCGCGTACATGGATCCCGGCAATTTCGCCACCAATATTCAGGCGGGCGCAAAGTACGGCTATTCGTTACTTTGGGTGGTGCTTGGTGCAAACCTGATTGCGATGTTGTTTCAGGCGCTTTCAGCCAAACTCGGCATCGTCACGAACCGCAACCTCGCCGAGCTAAGCCGTCAGCATTTTCCGGCATCTGTGGTCTATGGGATGTGGGGCGTGAGCGAAATCGCGGCGATGGCGACTGATCTCGCCGAGTTTCTCGGCGGCGCAATCGGCCTCTCACTGCTGTTTCACATTCCCTTGCTGCTCGGGATGGTCATCACCGGAATCGTGACGTATGCCATTCTTGCAGGCGAGAAGCAAGGCTTCCGCCCTCTCGAACTGATCATTGGCGGCCTCGTGGCGGCGGTCGCATTGTCTTACGTGCTCGAACTGCTGATCGTGCATACCAACTGGTCGGCTGTCGCAGCGGGGAGCTTGATACCTCAACTGCACGGTGCTGGCGCGCTGTCTGTCGCTGTGGGTATCCTCGGGGCGACAGTCATGCCGCATGCCATTTACCTGCACTCGGGGCTCACGCAAAATCGCGCGCGGGCACAAAGTCATTCGGCACGCCACAAGCTGGTGCGTTTTTCGAACGCTGAGGTGTTGATTGCCCTCACGGTAGCGGGGCTCGTCAATATGGCGATGGTAATCATGGCTTCGGGTGCATTTCACGCGGGCCATCCCGATGTCGCCGAAATAGAAACCGCTTATCACAGCCTGACGCCGCTGGTCGGCACTGCAGCGGCGGGCATTTTTCTCGTCTCGCTGCTGGCATCTGGCGTATCCAGCTCCGTGGTGGGAACGATGGCAGGGCAAATGATCATGCAAGGCTTCACGGGCCTGCACCTGCCAGTCTGGATTCGCCGACTCGTCACGATGGTGCCGTCCTTCATCGTGATCGCGCTAGGTGTGAACGCTACCAACGCGCTCGTCTATAGCCAGGTCGTGTTGAGCTTCGCCTTACCCGTGCCCATGATCGCCCTGGTGATCCTGACCTCACGCCGCGATGTGATGGGTCCGTTTGCGAATCGTAGATGGGTGACCGGCGCAGCGATCCTTGGAACCGTGGTTATTCTGGCGCTGAATGTGGTGTTGCTATTGCAGACCTTTGGTGTCGCAATACCCGGGTTGTGAGGCGGTCAATACCGGCCGCAGGTTCATGGCCACGCACTCACCGCCGTCCATCATTTGAAAGTCGCTTCAGGATGGACGGCTAGACCCGGCACTCAAGCCGCGAGTTTCTTTTCCACTGCGGTTGGCAGTTCAAGCGTGTCACGATCCGACTGCGGCACCGAATCCGCCGGACGATGCACGTCATGCGTCACGAAGCCCTGTTCGCGGCTTGGCACGTCGAACCACTCGCGATGCGAGAGCGAGTCGCGGATATCTTCCAGACCACTCTCCCAGTGCCCCTGCATCGTATCGACGCTGAACTCATAGTCTTTGTAATGCCCCTCGTACGGCTTGTTCTTGTAGATGAGATGCACGACATTGATTGCGCTGCCGTCCGCGACCTCTTCAGCCAGCCGGAACAACGGGTCTGATTTCAGCACCTCCGGCGGGACGTGCGCCAGCAGTTCCTTGATGAAACGGGCATGTTTCTGCCGGTCAGCCAGCATGCTGGTAATCGCCCGCGTGCGGCTCGAATACTGAATGTCTTTGGCGCGCTCCGAGACATCAAGGAAATCGCCCGGCGCGTTGCCACGCGCACTCCACAGGTCCACCTGAAACACCAGGGTGTCCTTGTGCTCTGCGTCGCGAAGCACTTCAGTGAGCGGCGTGTTGGAAACGAGACCGCCGTCCCAGTAGTATTCGCCGTCGATTTCAACCGCAGGGAAGCCCGGCGGCAACGCACCGGAGGCCATGAAATGCTCCGGCGCGAGCCGCATCTTTCTGTTGTCGAAGTACACCAGGTTGCCGGTCCGCACGTTCACCGCGCCGACTGAAACCCGGACCTCGCCATCGTTGATACGGTCGAAGTCGGCAAACTTCAACAAGGTTTCCCGCAGCGCTGCCGTGTTGTAATAGCTCACGGCATTAGGCGTTGTCTTGCCGAATCCGGCCATAGGCAGCGGAAAGCGCGGCGAGAAAAACCCTGGCTGACCTTCCGTCAGCGCACGCCCTGCGGCCCACATGCTGGCCCACTTGCGCGACGCTTCTTCCATGCCCAATCCGGGCAACGTCCAGGCGCCCAGGCTACCCAACCAGTCAAGCGGATGGCAGATCGCATTCCAGAATCCGCGTAGTGCCTCCACGCGTTTTTCTGGCGCGTTACCGGCGATGATCGCAGTGTTCAGCGCGCCAATCGATACGCCGGCAATCCAGTGCGGTTCTACACCGGCTTGCGTCAAACCCTCATAGACGCCCGCCTGATAGGAGCCAAGCGCACCGCCGCCCTGAAGCACGAGTGCAATTTCGTCGTAGCGCGGCAGCTCAAATGCGCCCGGCTGCCGGTCTGTTCTTTTTGTGCTGCTGCGCATACACGAACTCCTTATTGCATCGCCCAGCCGTGGCTGACGATGACTGATTGCCCGGTCAACGCCGTCGACTCGAAGCCTGCAAGGAACGCCACCGTATTGGCGACGTCTTCAACCGTCGTGAATTCGCCATCGACGGTTTCCTTCAGCATCACGTTTTTCACCACTTCTTCTTCGGAGATACCCAGTGCCTTGGCCTGCTCGGGAATCTGCTTGTCGACGAGCGGGGTGCGCACGAAACCGGGGCACACCACGTTCGCGCGCACGCCGCGCGAACCGCCTTCCTTCGCAACGACACGCGCAAGACCCAGCAAACCGTGCTTGGCGGTCACGTAAGCGGACTTGAGCTTCGATGCCTCGTGCGAATGCACGGAGCCCATATAGACGATCGAGCCGCCCTTGCCGCCCGCATACATATGCTTGATGGCAGCCTTGGTGGTGAGGAAGGCGCCGTCCAGATGGACGGCCAGCATTTTCTTCCAGTCGGAGAACGCATAGTCTTCGATCGGCGCAACGATCTGGATGCCCGCATTCGACACCAGCACATCGATGCTGCCCAACTCTTTCACCGCACGCTCGATACCGCTATTCACGGCTTCTTCGTTCGTGACGTCCATCGTCACGGCCAATGCCTTGCCGCCTTCTGCGACGATGCTGCTCGCCACCTTCTGCGCGTTCTCCAGATTCAGATCGGCGATCACCACGGCGGCGCCAAGGCTCGCGAGCTTACGCGCGCACTGTTCGCCAATACCGCTTGCTGCGCCCGTCACGAGAGCGACTTTATTCTTCAACGACATCTTCGTTACCTCTTCAGCAGACTTATAGATTGGCCGCGAGCTTCATGCTCTCGGTCGTGGCTAGATAATCAAACGCGACTTCGCCGATATCCAGCGTCAGATTGGCGATCACATGGCGCGCGGACACCACACGCTTGACCGGCAAATCAGCGATCGGCGCCAATGCGTGTGGATGGAGTTCGAGTGCGGCCGGGCCAGTCCAGGCACCGAGCACAGAGACATCACGCAGATAGAAGCGCACCAGTTCGCAGATACGCGCCGAACCGTCGACGTGCGGGATCACCTTCAACAGATAGTTAGGTGTGTCCGCAAGCTTCTTGCGCTCGGTTTCGATATCGAGCGGTACATGTTTAAAGCCCATTGTGCCGGTCGCAATGCGCTGCGTGCCGTAGTCGAGCGTGCCAAGCAGGGTGTCGTTGCCGTCGACGCTTAGCGTCGGCCGCGCGAGCTTCTTCGGGAATCCCCAGATCTCGCGACCGCCAGCAATCGGGCCTTCGTCGTCGAGGTACATCGAATGGGTGTAGTTGCCGAGGCGCCCTTGCTGGTCGCGCACGGAAATGACTTGACCGCTCTCGGTGTAGTCACCGAAACCGGAAGAGTCGGGCATGCGAATGAATTCGTAATGCACCAGATCATTCTCCGGATAGAGTGGTTCCGGCACGATTGCACGCAAGGCATCGAAATCGGTCTCATACGAAATGATGAAATATTCCCGATTCAAAAAGCGATAAGGTGGCCGAGGATAAGCCGGATTGTGAACGGGCATCGCAAAGGCGTCTTTGCGGATCGAAGCAAGGTTCATGAAAATCCCTATTGACTAGCGAGCGCATACCGCGCCGAGGAATACTAGCGGCAATGCAGCGGCAAAGGGACGCAAATTTCTCAAAAAGACTATTAACGAGAACGCAACACTGACGAGGGAACTAAGGGCGCATTGCGCGACCGCGTGTGGATTTTCGTTTGGTATGAATTCGTTCGGCGCCCACGAATCCTCGCGAGTCCGCTCCGCAGCATGCACGAGCGAACCCGGCTATCATGGCAGCCGGCGATATGCCGCCGAACCATAACCGGAGAACGCCCAAATGATCCATGTCTTTGCCACCATCACTGCTCAACCCGGTCAACGGGAGGCTGTGCTCGCGCTATTTGCCCAGAACCTTCCTGCGGTGCTGGCGGAGACTGGTTGCATCAGTTACGAAGCGGTCGTCGATGTGCCCGATTTTGGTGGTTTTCAGACGCCGCTCGGCAACGATACGTTTGCCGTAGTCGAGCGCTGGGAAAACGCTGAAGCGTTGAAAGCGCATGCAGCCTCTTCGCATATGGCCGAATACGCCCGCAAGACCGCCCCACTGCTCGCGAAGCGAGCCATCAACGTCCTCCACGCCTGCTAGGTGCTACGACTCGCGTATTTGAAAGTGAGCCGGATCCCAGCAAGGCATGAATGGACAGTTTGATGAATACCAGCAATCCCGGGCAGCAATCGGTCACCGCCTTTCTGGCGGTCGTCATGGCGTTTTTGATCAACATGATGGGCACCACCCTGCCGACGGCGGTCTATCGATACTATCAACTGCAGTATGGCTTCACAGCAACCGTCATCACGGTGATTTACGCCTGCTATGCAATTGGTGTCCTGGGTGCGCTTCTAATTGTCGGCAACTGGTCGGATCAACTGGGGCGCCGGCGCATGCTGCTGGCCGGCTTGTGTGCGTCAGCGGCGTCGGCGGTCACGTTTCTCCTGAGCCACGGGCAATCCGGCCTCATGCTGGGCCGATTGCTATCGGGTGTCTCGGCTGGGATTTTTACCGGAACCGCAACCGTCGCGGTGATTGAACTGGCGCCTCCAGCGTGGCGCAAGCACGCCACCCTCGCGGCGACCGCTTCCAACATGTTGGGTTTGGGCTGCGGTCCATTGTTGAGCGGCATACTCGTCGAACTTCTGCCACATCCAACGCAGACCCCTTATGTCGTGCATTTGCTGCTCGTGGCACTTGCCATATTTGGCGTATGGAGTGCGCCTGAAACGGCGAAGCTTCCGCAGCGGGTGAAACTCGGCGTTCAAAGAATCTCGTTACCCGCCGAGGTACGTGGCGTGTTCATGCCTGCCGCGTTAGCCGGATTCGCAGGCTTCGTCGTGGTGGGCTTCTTTGCAGCCGTTGCGCCACAATTGATCCGGGTCGTGCTCGGCTACCACAGTGGCGTAGTAGTCGGCGCGATTGTATTTTTGCTGTTTGCATGTTCGGCGCTTGGGCAAATCGTACAGGCGTACATTGCGCCGCACTGGCGGCAAGCCTTCGGGTGCTTCGGTCTGCTTACCGGTTTGATGGGCGTGGCACTGTGTGTCCCGGAACGCTCGCTGGCCGCCCTGCTGATAGGTACCGCGTTAGCTGGAATCGGACAGGGAATCAGCCTGCGCGCGGGGCTGGGCGAACTCACGACAAAGAGCCCACCGGACCGGCGAGCCGAAGTGACATCGAGCTTTTTCGTCGTACTCTATGTCGCAATCTCGCTTCCGGTGATCGGACTGGGCATAGCCGTCCAGTTCGCCGGTATCCAGCGCGCTACCCTCCTCTTCGCCGGTCTGACGATCCTGCTTGTGCTGATCGCGCTGCTGCTACTCGTGCGCGGGGAAGCTCGCGGGTCTGCAATGACCGACGCAGTGTGAGGCCTTACGCGCCTTGCTCAATGACGAGGACGAGATTGACCTGGGACTGGAACTGCTCGGGCAGACGCTCGAGCGTTTTCGGTAATCACCTTTAGTCACCGATCGTCCTCCCGTCCGCCAACTAAAGTCAGCCGATTTTGCCGGACTTCAGTTGGCGTTTTTCCTGTCCACCGTTTGAAGGCATGCCGAAAGCTCACAGCATCGCTAAAGTCCAACGTCAAGGCGATGTCCTCGGTGCTAAGCGTGGTGGTGGTCAGATAGTCGATGGCGAGCGCTTTTCGCACGCTCGTCAGCAGTTCACTATAAGACATTCCCTCAGCCTCCAGCTTGCGACGAAGCGTGCGTGAAGTCATACAAAGGCTCTCTGCGATCTGTTCGATTGCGGGGAACTGACCCGGCGTTCTAATCAGCTCCTGATAGACACGCCGGCTCACCCCTGCTTGCCAGCGCAATGTTTCAAGCAGACGGGCACACTCCGTGGATACCTGCGCCGCTGTGATGGGGTTGGCAAGTTGAGGAGCGCGCGATAACCACGCCGCCGGGTAGCTGAGCGTGTTGCGCGACTGGCCGAAGGCAAGCGGACATTCCAGCACCTCGGCCAACACAGCGGCGTGTGGAGGCTCTGCCTGCGTGAAGGCCGCGTGAGCCGGTACGCACCATGTTCCCATCACATCCTTGGTTACTGTCACATGCACCGCAAATTGCAGGTCGACCAGGAAGTGATAAAGCTGTTCGTCCACCTCGGGTAACAGGAGTTCTCCCTGCTGAGGAAAGAGCCACGACGCCACGCCTTCGCGGGTCTCCCAGCAAAGGTCAAGCATTCCATTGGCAAGCTCGAAGTATTTGACTGCCGTATCGAACACAGAGGCCATCGTGTCGGCGCATAGCAGTGCATAACCGTACATCCCGTAGCTGGATGCATGCATCTGGCGGCCGACCTGGACGCCCAGGTCCGACTTCTTGTACTCGCGAAGCGCGTTGCGCGCGGCGCTCAGAAACTGCAGCGGCGAAGTCAGCGTGAACGGGTCGGCGATTGAGTTGATGTCCAGATCGGTGCCGGCAAGCACCACGCTGGCTTCCAGGCCGGCTTGCGAGGCGACCTCGATCAGCGCGGCGAGCTTGGCCGGAGAGAAACGTTTTTCGCGCAAGACGATGGCGAACGACGCCTGCGTCCATCGATTGCTGTGATGTCGTATTGCCGGCGCTTGACCAACCGCGCTGCGCTGCATGGGGAGCCCTGTGTCCGAAACGATACCCAATCTGGGTATGAGATTTTGCGCTCGATCACCCGTGTCTGCCATAGGGTTCACCCTGACAGACAGCGCGGGCGTTCGCTTGCAGTGCCCGTCCAGAACCTTGGCCGTTGCGCGCGACGACGCTGCTTGTCCATTTCAATCATGGTTTTGGCCGCGTAGAGCATTTCCAAGGTGCGACTATCACTCCATAGTTGTACCCCATGAGATGCTCTGCCTTAGCGCGAGAAACCAATATGATCAAGAGACACTGGAGCCAGTCCTATGGCTCGGTCCCCGCCGATATCGACGCCGACCGTTATCCATCCGTGAATGCGCTGCTGGACGAGGCGATGCGCCAGTTCGCCGCCAAGCCAGCCTTCCGCGCGTTTGGCCAGACACTGAGCTTTGCGGATGTCGCCCACGCATCGTTAGCGTTCGCCACTTATCTTCAGAAAGTAGTCGGCGTCAAAAAAGGCGACCGCGTGGCCGTGATGCTGCCCAACCTGCTGGCGTTTCCGATCGCGTTCATAGCCATCGCCAGGATCGGCGGCGTACAGGTGAACGTCAATCCGCTCTATACGGCGCGCGAACTCGAACATCAACTCAACGATGCGGGTGCAGAAGTCGTCGTGGCTTACAACGGCTCCACGCCCACGCTGGCGCAAGTAATCGGTAAGACGGGTGTCAGGACGGTCATCACCGTCGGCCTTGGTGACAGTGGCAAGAGCGGTGGCCCCGCGATCCCGGGGCCCCTGGTCGATGCATCGTTGCGCGATGCGATCGCATTCCCAGTTGCAATCGCTCAGGGCGAGACGCTTCAGCTGGATCCGGTAGACGTCAACGGCGATGACCTGCTGTTCCTGCAATACACCGGCGGCACGACCGGCGCCTCAAAGGGCGCCGCGTTGTCGCACCGCAATCTCATCGCTAACATCGAGCAATTCAAGGCTTTCATGCCCGATGCGCAGCGACCCGGCGAAGAGGTCATCGTCACCGCGATCCCGCTATATCACATCTTCGCGCTGATGGTGAATTTCCTCGCCTTCTTCTCGGTCGGTGCAGAGAACTGGCTCGTGGCCAATCCGCGAGATGGCGACGCATTCATCGAAACACTGAAGGCCGCGCGGCCGACGATCTTCACCGGCGTGAACACGCTTTACGCCGGTCTCGTCGCCAACCCGCGTCTCGCGGAGGTCGACTGGTCGCGTCTGAAGCTATGCGCAGGCGGCGGCTCTGCCATCATCGAAGTGGTCTCGGCGCGGTGGAAGTGCGCAACGGGCAACTTTATCCGCGAGGGCTATGGCATGTCCGAGACTTCGCCCATTCTCACGTTCAACCCGCAGTTCGTCTCCGGATTCACCGGGACGGTCGGGCTTCCCGTGCCCTCTACCGATGTGAAGTTACTGGACGATGAGGACCGTGAGGTCGGCATTGGCGAGCCTGGCGAGATCTGCGCGAAGGGGCCACAGGTCATGCCTGGCTACTGGCAAAACCCCGAGGCTAATGCGACGGCATTTACCGAGGATGGCTATTTCCGCACCGGAGACATCGGCGTCTTCGACGCACAGGGTTTCCTGAGGATCGTCGACCGCAAGAAGGACATGGTCATCGTTTCAGGCTTTAACGTCTACCCGAACGAAGTGGAAGCGGTTGCGACAGCGTTCCCCGGCGTGGCCGAATGCGCCTGCGTCGGCGTGCCGGACGACAAGACGGGTGAGGCGCTGACGCTCTTCGTCACTAAAGCACCAGGGGCCGACGTAACAGCGGAAGCGCTCATTGCGCACTGTCGCGCCGGCATGGCTGGCTACAAGGTGCCGAAAATCGTCCGCTTTGTGGATGCCCTGCCCAAATCGGTGGTGGGCAAGATCTTGCGGCGAGAGCTTCGTCACCTTTGATGCTTGCCCGTACGTCGGATCAACCCGTTACGGGTGGCTGTACATTGCGTTCCAGTCGGCCTTCGACACTGCCGGGCGCCCTGCTTCCGACGAACCGCTCACCACGCCACCGACGCCGGTCGCATTGTTCTGCGCAGCCACCTTGGCTTCTGCGGCCTCGATGTCATCCGGGTAGCGCGGATCTGCGCCGGAGGCGGGACGCCATCCGGTTTGTTCGAGTTGAACCAGTTCAGCGCGCACTTGCGCGCGGGTGAGCGGGCCGTTTGTCTGCGCGAACGAGATAGCCGGAGCGACGAGGGCAGCGGCTACCACAACAGCTTGAATGAGCGACTTCATGATTTCTTACCTCCAGATGTTTTGTCCTGCTACGAACAGCCCTGTTCGTAAATCAGTAACGACAGTGTAGGTAAGCGAGCGTTTAAGATTAATGGGGGCGGCTGGAAGGGATTGTTCCTGTATTTGGGTAAACCCTGGAAAGCGACTGACTAGCGGCGAATCTCGCCAAGGAAACGGCCAGCAATTGAACGGGCGACAAGGCTTCCACGCGTCCGGACACTCACCGGTCCCGTGCAAGATATTGGTGCACAGCCTGAATGGCGGCCGCGCCCTCCCCGACGGCAGCCGCCACGCGCTTGACGGAGCCACTGCGCACGTCACCCGCTGAAAAGACGCCGGGCCGGCTGGTCTCGAGATCATGCGGCGGCCGCTCTGCTGTCCAGTTCTTTCCGGTGTCGCCACCTGTCAGCACAAACCCATCCTTGTCCAGGGTGACACAATCGCCGAGCCACCGCGTATTGGGCTCGGCGCCGAGAAACAGAAAAACGTGCCGAATGGGTTTGTATTCGTTCTGCCCCTGCCGGTCCCACCGTATCGCTTCAAGTCTCGACTCGCCGCATAACTCGACGATCTGCGTGCGCGTGTGAAGCGTGATATTGGCCGCCGCGTTAATCCGCCTGATCAAATACGCCGACATGCTTGCACTGAGTCCGTCGCCACGGACAACGACGTGGACATGACGCGCGAACCTCGCGAGGAATACCGCGGCCTGTCCGGCTGAATTGCCGCCGCCCACCACGATCAACTCTTCGTTGTTGCAAAACCCACCCTCCATGAAGGTCGCACTGTAGTAGATGCCACGGCCCTCAAAATGCTCAAGACGAGGAAGGTCTGGCTTCCGGTAACGCGCGCCCGTGGCAATGACTACAGCGCGAGCGTAGACGGACTCACTCTCGCTCAGGCCAATGTGAAACGATTCGGTGTCCGTACAGTCTATCGTCAGTGCTTCGATCGGCACGCCGACCTCGGCACCGAACTTGCGACATTGAGACAGGCCGCGGCCGGCTAGCGCCTGCCCCGATATACCGGTCGGAAAGCCAAAGTAATTCTCGATCTTCGAACTCGTGCCTGCCTGTCCTCCCGGCGCCTTGGCGTCCAGAACCGCCACCTTTAGCCCCTCAGATGCGGCATAAACCGCGGCAGCGAGCCCTGCTGGCCCCGCCCCCACCACAATGAGGTCGAAGTGCTCGCCATTGAGCCGGTCCGGACTCAAGCCGATTGCATCCGCGACGGCTCTATGACTGGGTTGCGTCAGCACGACGCCTTGCAAGGTGATCACCACCGGAATGTCGGCTTCCGTTGCGCCATAGCGCGTCAGGAGTTCTTTGGCTTCGGTGTGCGCAACGATATCGAAGTAGGCCGAAGGCTGAGCGTTGCGGCTCAGGAAGTGGCGCAGGCGTAGTGTCGGCGCCGAGGACGTACTGCCAATCACCATCAAGCCGACTTGTGGCCCTTGAATGAAAGCGACCCGGCGCAGGATATAGGCGCGCATGATGGTTTCGCTCAGCTCCGCCTCTGCGATCACGAGCGCGTGGAGGGAGTCCTCATCGATGTCGATGACCTCGCAATCGGAGGTAGCGCGTGTCGTTGCCACCGCAGCCCGCCCGGCGAGCGTGCCAACCTCGCCGGTGAAACTGCCGGGGCCATGGATGCCAAGCGATTGGGAGCCGTGAACGGACCCTCTGGTCGACTCGATCGTTCCGGAAAGAATGGCGAACATCCCGGTATGACGGTCGCCTTCGGAATAGAGGATGTCGTTGGCTTTAAGCTTGCGTCGCTCGCCGTACCGTTCCAGTATCGCCAGCTGCTTTTCGTCCAGCGTGGGATAGATCTGATGGTGGCGGCTGCCGCCTGACGACAGCTCGTGGGGCTTACCTGAAGAGTCTTTGGTCATGGCGGATTCCATCGAGTCAATACGCGTGCCTCGTCGTAGAGCTATCGCATCCACGGTGGATATGATATCGCCAGTTGCGGGGCACCATTCACTCAGCACGATACGCGTATTCGGCACACGCAGCGCGACGGTCTGACCGCTACCTCAGATGTTCTCGATCGCCAACGGTTCAATCTTGTCAGCGGGCTCGAATCCAAAGATCTTTCCGTAAAAAAACAATTCAGCTTCCAGCGAATGCTTGATGTTCTCGGCACGCTTGAAGCCGTGGCCTTCCGCCTCATACAGCACATGGGCGACCGGCAGCCCCTTCGCGCGCACCGCCTGATAGATCGATTCGGCCTGATTGGGCGGCACTACCTTGTCGTCTCCGCCCTGGAACAGGATGATCGCGCTCGACATCTGCTCGACGAAATGGATCGGCGAACGCGCCTGATAAAGGGTTTGCGCTTCGGGGTATGGGCCAACCAGCCGATCCAGATAGCGCGATTCGAATTTGTGGGTGTCTCGTGCCAAGGCTTCGAGGTCGCCCACCCCGTAGTAGCTGGCGCCCGCCTTGAAAAAATCGTGGAAGGCTAACGCGCACAGCACCAGATAACCCCCTGCGCTGCCGCCCCTAACTGCAAGCGCGTCCGGATTCACACGGCCCTGCTCGATCAGGTAACGCGCGGCATTGATCGCGTCGTTGACGTCCGTAATGCCCCATTGCCCGTCGAGGCGTTGCCGATAAGCGCGGCCGTGTCCGCTGCTGCCGCCATAGTCGACATCGACAACGGCAAAGCCACGACTGGTCCAGTACTGGACCGGCCACCTGAGCCCCGAATGGGTGGCCGAGGTCGGACCCCCGTGGGCGATCACGAGGAGCGGCGGCAAGGTGCGCTCCGGACCTTTGAAGTCGGGGTTCGCAGGCGGATAGAAGAACGCATGTGCGTGCAGCCCCCCTTCGGTCGGAAAGCGGATCGGCTCGGCCACTGACACGTAGCGGGCGTCAACCTCGGCACGGTCCGAGTTGCGCAGCACCTGATACGTCTGAGTGCCTAGATCGAGACCGACAATCGCTTCCCCGGTGGTCGGTGAGCTGCCGACGAAGATCACCTTTTCCCCGTTGACCTGCAGGTCGCGCATCGTGCTGTACGGCGTCGGAATCTCCTCGAACGCGCCGGTCGACGGATCACAAACGGCCAGATGCGTGACGCCGTCCTGCTGGTAAAGACACACGATGCGGCCGTCTGGCGTAAAGCCGTAGGTAGTCATCCCGAAGATCCATTGCGGCTTGCCGAATTCGGCATCCAACGGATGAAGGGTCTCAAGCGCGTCATCCGCGAGTCCGGCGTCGAACGAGCCGCCTCGTACCCGATACAGATTCCACCAACCGCTGCGGTCCGATACGACATACAGATCGCCAGCCGGTGACCATGCGGGCTGAAACAGCGACACGGCCTTGCCACCCGCAACCCTACGCGGCTTGCCGAGTGTGCCATCGGCCGCAATCGCCGCGACCCACAGTTCCGTGCCGTCCCACGGCATGTTGGGGTGATCCCAGGTCAACCATGCAAGCTGCGTTCCGTCGGGGCTCATGCAAGGCGACGAAAAGAAATCGTGACCGTCTGCCATGACTTCGGTCGCGCCCGTCGCAAGATCGATGCTGGCCAATGTATTGACGGGTTCGTGGCCAGCTTGACGGTGGTCTTCACATACGCCAATCAAACGTCCGCGAGCCTGATCGGCGATCAGGTCCGCGTAGCGAAGGCCATCGGTCTTCGTCACCACTTTCGGCTGGCCGGAGGTATCGACCGTATAGACGTGCTGATCCTTGAAGTTGCTGAAGAAAACGCCAGCCGCAGTCACCGCAAGTGCCCCGCCGCCGTATTCGTGGGCACGCGTTGCTGCATCGAAGGGTGCCGGCGTCAGTTCTTCCAGCTCGCCATCGGGACGAAGCCGCACTACTGCATTCCTGCCCTTTTCCTGCGGACGCCCCTCGGTCCAGTAAACGCCGTCGCTGCCGATGCGGGGCTGCCCGAGCCGGATCGATTCACCAACGACCAGTTGGGCGGTAACGGGCGACTTCCAGCTGCCAAAAGGAGCACAACTGGGGGATTCTGCTGCCGGCGAGGAGGCTGAATAATCTGAATTCATGGCAAGGAGAAAGGTGGGAGAAAGGGAATAAATGACCGGCTAGCGGTAGATTGTCACGCTCGGTGAAATCTTTGTTACGCAGTGATCCTGGCTCTGGAGAGGCGGCCTCGCCTCGCGAGTCCGCTCGATGGAAGGACTAGGCCTCGGGTTGGTGGCAAACCACTTCGATGTTGTGCCCGTCCGGATCAATGACGAAAGCTGCATAGTAGTTCGCATGGTAGCGCGGGCGCGGACCAGGCGCACCATTGTCCTTGCCACCCGCCTCAAGAGCCGCCCGATAGAAAGCGTCGACTTGCTGGCGATTCTCAGCCATGAACGCCAGGTGAAGATGCGCCGGCTTCTCCTCAGTCTGGTACAGGCACAATGAAGCTTTGCCCCCCGGTGGGCTTAGCTCGACACCGTACGTCGGCTGCCCCTCCGAGACAACAGCTACGCCGAGCGGTTCGAGTGCCTTGAGGAAGAACGCTTTGCTCGCTGCATAGTCGCTGACTCCGAATTTGACGTGGTCGAACATGAGCTCTCCTGAAGTGTGTGGGCCTGTGCGAGGTCTAACGTGACTTAGAGATCACAGCGATGTTGCCACACGTAGCCACAAGTAGCCACCGGTGGAAGTCAGGGGATGACACTCGCACGGTTCAGGAGTTGCTCGGGCACGCAGACCGTGACGAAAGACCGCTATCGCCCGAGTGCTGCATGCTACGTTTGATTCATATCGACCTGGCCACCTTCTTTTAGAAATCGGCCGCTGGTGAATCGAAGCCAGTAAAAAACGATTGCGCATTCGCCTCGAGGCTGTCGATGTGATAACCCCCTTCCTGAACGATCACGGTTGGCAGTTTGAGCGCACCAATGGCTCCGCCAAGCCGTCCGAAGCCTTCGGTCGTCACGGCAACCATCGCTTGCGGATCCTCCTTGTAAATATCGAAACCAAGCGCCAGCACCAGCGCATCCGGCTTAAAACGCTGGACACTGCGCAATGCCGAATTCAGATTCTCGAAAAACACCTCTTCGCCGGAGCCGTGCGGCATTGGCAGGTTGACGTTGTAGCCATCGCCTGCTCCCGCACCATGCTCGTCTTCGTAACCCGCCACGACCGGATAGAAGTTGGTGGGGTCGCCGTGTATCGATACATACAGTACGTCATCGCGGCCGTAAAAGATTTCCTGCACACCTTGGCCATGATGCATGTCCGTATCGAGAATCGCGACACGTCCAAATCGTTCCCGTAACACCTGCGCCGCGACTGCTGCGTTGTTCAGATAGCAGAAGCCGCCCGCACCTTCCGCTCGTGCATGGTGGCCCGGCGGACGGCATAGCGCATACGCTTCGCGCTCGCCCTCGTTGATCGCAAGCGCAGAAGCGACCGCGCTCTGCGCCGACCAGTACGCCGAACGCCAGGTATCCGGACCGATGGGGCAACTGCCGTCCGCGAGATAGCGCGCCGCCTTGCCGAGTACGCCGCGCAGCGGATTGCCCTCGCGCACGTAGATGTTTGACATCACCTCGTCGCCCCAATCTTCCGGCATTTTCTTCCACTCGGCGTGTGCCTCTTCGAGAAAGCGCAGATAGTTCATGCCGTGTACAGCGGCCAGTGGCGCCATGCCAAAGTCAGCCGGTTCGCGGACGTCGAAACCCAACGACTTCGCAGCCTCGACAAGTCGCACTGCGCGCTCAGGCACTTCCTGCGGCGTGCGTAACTTCCCACGCGACAGATAGCTGCGTGGGTGATGTTTCAGTTGCTCGGGGTGAAAAAAAGTCAGCATATCCAGCGAATCCCTTTAAAGCGTCATGCGGGTGTGCAAGCAAGCGCAACCGCACGCGCCAGCACTGCATTGATCAATACGTTCGCACCGCACGTGACATCTTCCGGCAGCGCATCCTCTGCTTCGTTGTGCGACAGTCCATCGACGCAAGGAATGAACACCATTGCCGTCGGCACGTGGCGCGCAAGCAGAATCGCATCGTGCCCTGCCCCACTGACTATGCGTTCATAGCGGTAACCGAGAGCTTGCGACGCGTCTTCCACGAATCTGACGCAGCTTTCGTCAAAGGGCGTCGCGGGGCTGGTCCAGTTCGAATCGATCGCCACATTCAGCCCACGGCGCTTTGCGATCTGCGCAAATGCGTCGCGAAGCTCACGCTCCATCGCAGCGATCTGCGCGTCGTCAGGGTGACGCAGATCGACTGTGAAAGCCACGCGCGCCGCGATCGTATTGCGCGACGAAGCGGCAATGCCAGCTTGACCGATCGTAACAAGCCCTTGCGGCGCGAAGCGTTGTGCAATGGCCTCAAGCGCCAGCGCCATTTCCGCGCTCGCGAAGAACGCGTCCTTGCGATAAGGCATGGGCGTCGTACCCGCATGCGCGGCAACCCCCGTCACGGCCACATCGAGCCAGCGAATTGCCTGTCCGCCCGTCACCACGCCGATCGAATTGCCGTGGTTCTCGAGCACCGGGCCCTGTTCGATGTGGGCCTCGAAATACGAATCGACCGCTTGCCCCGTCGCCGGACGCTCGCCCTGGTAGCCGCATTGCCTCAATGCCTGAGCGAGCGTCACGCCATCCACATCCTGGGTTTCAAGCGCAGCCTGCAATGGCGTAGCGGCGACGAACACCGCCGAGCCGAGCATGGCCGGCGTGAAGCGCGCACCTTCTTCGTTGGTCCACGAGACGATCTCGATAGGCTTTTCCGTGCTGATACCGTGATCGTTAAGGGTGCGCACGAGTTCGAGCGCCGCGAGCACACCATAGACGCCATCGAAGCGGCCACCCTCAGGCTGGGTATCCAGGTGGCTGCCGATCAGGACGGGCTTTTGCGCAGGATCGGTGCCTTCGCGACGCGCGAACAGATTGCCGATGGCATCGACGCTCACGCTCATACCCGCTTCACGGCACCACGTCGCGAACAGATCGCGACCGCGGCGGTCTTCGTCGGTCAGCGCGAGCCGGCGCACGCCGCCCCGCCCAGTGGCGCCGATCTTCGCCATTTCCATCAGACTTGCCCATAGACGCGGGCCGTTCACCTGCAACATCGTTTCGGACTCCTTCAATGCGATTCAACGTGTGAGCAGTGCATCGGGTGCGTCGGCACGGCGATGCTTCAATGCGTCAAGCGCCACAATGCACACCAGCGACAAGCCCGCGAGACACGTATAGAACACCGCAAGCGGCCACCATTGCCCGGTAAACCGGTGCGCGAGGTAGGTCCCGACAAGCGGCGTCAGGCCACCTGCAATCGCGCCGCAAACTTGATACGACAGCGAGATCGCCGAATAGCGGATGTGCGTCGGGAATATCCCGGAGACAAACCCGGCGATCACCGAATAGAAGCTCGCCATGCAGACCACCGCGAGCGCGATGCCCACGATCATCGACGCTGGGGTGCCGCTCTGCACGAGGATGAACATCGGATACGGCGACACCATCGCGCACAGCGCAGCGAACTTAAGGAAGCGCGCGCCCCCGAGTTTTTCCGCGAACCACGCAGCCAGCGGCTGCGACACGAGCTGGATGATCGCCACCACGAACAGGCAGTCGAGAATCAACGACTTCGTCACGCCGACATACTGTGTCGTGTACGAAATCATGAAGGTGTTGGTGAAGTACACACCAGCAATACCGATCGTGTTGGCGCCGATGCACAGCGCGACGAGCGCACCCGACGACCGGAACACTTCGGCAATGGGAAGCTCAACCGTACGCTTCAGGCGCTTTTCCTGCTCGAATTCAGGCGATTCATTCACGCCAAGCCGGATGACAATCCCTACGATCAACAGCAGCGCGCTCGCAAGGAACGGCAGGCGCCAGCCCCAGGCGATAAAGTCCGCGTGCTCCATCGAGGTCACTGCGCGAAACGCAATCAGCGACAGAATCAAGCCGGCCGGACTGCCGAGCTGTGCAAACGACGCGAAGAAAGTCCGGCGTCCCTCCGGCGCATGCTCGCCCGCCATCAGCACCGCGCCGCCCCATTCTCCGCCCACGGCTACCCCCTGCACGACGCGCAGCAACACCAGCAACACCGGCGCGAGCAGCCCCACCCGCGTATAGGGCGGCAGCAGGCCGACGCCGACGGTGGCGATCCCCATCATCATCAGCGTGGTCATGAGCGCCTTCTTGCGGCCAATCCGGTCGCCAAGGTGACCGAATATCACCCCTCCTAGCGGTCGGGCGAAAAAGCCCACCGCGAACGTGGCGAACGACGCCATCGTGCTGATGAACGGGTCGTGCGACGGGAAATACAGCTCACCAAACACAAGTGCAGCGGCAGTTGCATAGATGTAGAAGTCGTACCACTCGATCATCGTGCCGATGAACGCGGCCGCAGCGGCGCGAGCCGGCTGCCGAACGGGCTGGGGGGCTGAACTCAAGGGGGGGTCTCCTTTCACGCCGGCACGGCCGGACGCGTCGTTATTGGGACCGCGCAGATCACGCTGCGCGACGGGACCCTGCCTTTATCAGCATCCATAAAACATTAGTCAAATTTCGGTTTATTATTCTCCGTATAAGTCTGGCTAATACCTCAAGCCAGTCCATCGGAAGATCCAATGACCCAGCTACGTGCGGAAGTGGCCCGTTTCCTGAACGACAGGCTCGACTGGAACCTGCTGCGCACGTTCCTCGTCATCATGCAGGAACGCAGTTTGAGCCGCGCCGCGGCCCGCATGCATCTGACGCAGCCGGCCATCAGTCAGGCGCTGAAGCGGCTCGAAGACACGCTCGGCCGCACGCTGATCCAGCGGCGTGGACCGCACTTCGAGCCTACGCGTGCCGGGGAAGAGGTATACCGGATTGCAAATGACATCTACGGTCACATGTCGCGGCTGGAAACCGAACTCGACGACCGAACCGACGACATTACTGGCTCGGTCCGTCTACTTAGCGTGAGCCGGATCGATTCAGCGTTGTATGACGCGTTTCTGGCGGAGTTTCATCGAAGCTACCCGCGAGTCGATTTGCAGATCGAGGTCATGCGCTCGTCCGACCTCATCTCTTCGCTGCTGCAAAAAACTGCGACGGCGGGGCTCGGCCTGTGCCGCACACCCATTGAAAAGCTCGAACAACGCTGCTTCCTGCGCCAGCGGTATGCGATGTATTGCGGCCGGCATCACCGGCTGTTTGGGCGCCAGGCACTGACCATGGACGATCTGCTAAACGAAAATTTCGTCTCGTTTACGAGCGACCAGATCGGCGACAGCTTGTCGCCGCTGACGGTTTTCCGCGACCAGCGCGGCTTCACGGGCCGTATCGTGGCAGCTTCGGCGAGCCTCGACGAAGTGCGTCGGCTGATCTTTGCGGGCTATGGCATTGGTTGCCTGCCCGAGCACATCGTGCGCGACGACATCGCGCAGCAACGCTTGTGGCCGTTGCCGCCCAAGGAAGGGATTGCCGATGTCGAAATTCATTTGCTGTGGCATCGCGGCCGCAAAATGAACGCCGCAGAAAGCGCCTTTCTCGACACGATGGAGCGGATGATGCAGCGCTATTCGTTGCAGGAGCGGCTCGAAACTCGCTGAGCGCCCGGGACGCGATCGCCGTCCCCTTCCGTCAGTTGATTTGATGGCTTTCATGGCCTGGTCGTGTTTCACATTCTTGGCTCTGTGTACCGGGCCAAGGTTTCTTCACAATGAAGGTCAAGCGAGTGGTTGCCTCAACGAACCGCTACCGTCCCCGCGTCGATTGACGGCCTCTTTGGAGGCCAAACCAAGGATCTACCATGAAAACCCGTCTAGATTTTCTGAAAGCACACCCTGCAGCCATCCAGTCGCTGATGGGTGTCGAGAAAGTCATTGCAAAAAGCCCGTTGGAGCCGGCACTGAAGGAGTTAGTCAAAATTCGCGCTTCGCAGATCAACGGATGCGCGTTTTGTCTTGACATGCACACGGCGGATGCAGTCAAGGGCGGGGAAACCGCTCGTCGACTCGCAACTGTAGCTGCATGGCGTGAAGCGCCCTTCTTCACCGAGCGCGAACGCGCTGCCCTCGAATGGACCGAAGCGGTCACCCTGGTCGCACAGACTCGAGTTCCAGATAGCGTGTGGGAAACGCTCCGCCCACTGTTTAACGACGAAGAAATCGTCGACTTGACCCTGCTCGTCACGGCAATCAACAGCTGGAACCGGTTCGCGATTGCGTTTCGCAAGCTGCCGGAATAGCCTGGGAAGAACGAGACCTTTCTGTGCAAAGCACCTCCATTCCTGCGTCGCTCTTCAGTATCGTTCTCGGCTTGTCGGGTCTTGGTCAGTCGTGGCGCGTCGCAGCGCGCATGTGGCACGCGCCGGCCGTGATGGGCGAGGCAATATTGTTCGTCGCGACACTGGTTTGGTTCGGGTTACTGATCGCTTACGCACTGCACGCGTTGCTTCAGCCCGCGAGAGTCGTCGACGAATTCAGGCATCCCGTCGCCGGCGGCACCCCTGCTTTGCTTGGCGTGTCGACGTTTCTGGTTGTGCAGGCAGTGTTCCCGTATTCGCACACGCTCGGCACCGCGCTCGCTGTCGTGGGACTGGTGTGGCATCTGGCCTTCGCCCTGTGGCATACGGGCATGTTGTGGCAGGGCGAGCGCAATATGCTCGATAATGCGCCGACACTTTATCTCCCTTCAGTGGCTGGCAACTTCACCGGCGCTGCCGCACTCGCGACCTTGGGTCGACCCGAATGGGGCTGGCTATTGCTCGGCGCGGGCGTCTTCTCCTGGCTCGCTATCGAGCCACTGATCATTAATCGCCTGTGGCACGGCCAGCCTGTCGCGCCGTCGCTGCGGCCGTTACTTGGCATTCAGTTTGCCCCACCCGTTGTGTGCGCAGCCGCGGCGCTGGTCCTGCTGCCTGGTTCGACCGATCACTGGATAGTGATGCTGCTTGGATATGGGCTTTTCCAGATCATGATCGGCTTGCGACTCGGCGTGTGGCTCACGAAAAATCCGTTTGCACCTTCATGGTGGGCCTACACCTTTGGCATCGCGTCGGCGACCCTGTCATGCATGAAGCTTGCGCAGGCGGGTCTGGCACCCGCACAAATGCTGGCGATTCCGGTATTTGTCGCAGCCAACCTGTTCATTGGGTATCTCAGTGTGCGTACGCTCGTTCATCTGTTCGACAGCTTCGGCATACAGCCCTCCCGGCTAACCAGCCCATCGAGACGGCCCGTTCAAAAGACAGGAGCAAATCGCGATGTCTGGAAATAACCGGACATCGACCTATCAGGAGTTTTGTCCCGCCATGACAGTTCAACAGCTAGACGCAATTCGGAGCTATCACGCTCATATCTATTTCGATGGTCAGGAGCAGCGTGGCATCGCCGAAATCTTGCGAGAAGAGATCGCGCAGCGCTTCTCTGTCCTCATCGGGCGCTGGCACGATCACCCGATCGGGCCACATACGAGACCGATGTACCAGGTGGCGTTTTCGACGTCCGAATTCGCCCGGTTCGTGCCGTGGTTGATGATCAATCAACGCGGCCTCGCGGTGTTGATCCACCCCAATACCGGGCGTTCCCGGCGCGATCACCTTTCCGACTCACTGTGGTTGGGCGAGAAACTCGGCATCAACGATGAGGCCTTCCGGGTCGACGCTCAGACGAATCAGGAACCGGAGATTGTTCCCAATACCCATCCGACGGTGACGCCATGAATAACATGGCCCGTCGCAACGCGCTGATTTACTTTCGCAACGACCTGCTCGCGCGCGGCATGCATCTCGTCGAGCCCCTCAATATTCCTAAGGAGGCTTGATGAACGTCCTGCTGCTGAACGCAAGCCCGCATGGCGAGACGAGCCACGGTTACCGGCTTGCAAAAGAGATCGTTGTTACGGTCAACACTCCACTTTGAGCGCCCGCTCAGGCGCGGCTCTCAGGCCGCTTCTGAATGCGTCGAGGCCTAGACGTCGATCGCTCGCCTGAGCATCCGTGCGATCCGGGTAGCGTCGTCCGGACTGGTGACGTTTGCAAAACCGAGCAACAGACCACGCCTGGCATGCGGCGATTTTCTGGCGTACCACGCGGATAGCGCATAAACGCCCAACCCGGCGGCTTGAGCGCGATCGACGGCGACTACATCGTCCGTCATGTCAGTGAAGTTTGCGATCATCTGCAGGCCGCCCGGCTGCAAATCGATCCTCAGCCGATCGCCGAACTCACGTTCCAATGCGTAAGCGATCCACGCGCGCCGCTCTGCATGTAGCAAACGCATACGCTTCAAATGACGTGAAAAATGCCCTTCGGAGATGAAGTCGGTCACACCGGCCTGAAACAGATACGGCGCCCCGGCGTTCATACTTTCGCAGACTTGTCTGAAGCGAGCGCTCAGGTTCGCGGGCGCGACCACATAGGCGAGCCGGAGTCCCGGAAACATAACCTTGCTGAACGTGCCGCTGTAGATCACCCGGTCGTGCCGGTCGAGGCTCTTCAATGCCGGTAGCGGGCGGCCGGAGTATCGGAATTCGCTGTCGTAATCATCCTCGACGATCCAGCTGCCAGCATCACCTGCCCAATCGAGCAGTGCGATGCGGCGTTCCAGCGAAAGCGTCACGCCACGCGGGCTCTGATTCGATGGCGTGACGAGTGCAAAGCGTGCGTCTGGCGCGACTTTCACTCCCTTCGCAACATCCAGCCCGAGGTCGTCCACCGTTACAGGCACGAGCGAAGCCCCTGCCTCGGTCAAAAAGCGCCGCGCCAGCAGATACCCAGGGTCCTCGAACCAGAAGCGGTCGCCGGGGCTGGCAATACAGCGCAGTATCAGTTCCAGCGTCGCGCGGTATCCGGTCGTGACGAACACTTGCTCCGGCAGGCAAGGCACGCCGCGCGAAATGCCGAGATAGGTAGCGATGCGTTCGCGTAGCGGGCGGTATCCGGATGGATCGGGATAAACGAAGCCGGCACGATCGGCACTGCGCAACCGATGTGCGACGAGTCTGGCCCAAACCTTCCGAGGAAAGGCGTCGATCGCGGGCAGACCGGGTTGCAGCGGCCTCGGGTCGCCCCCATCGTGGATAGCAAACTCCTGCGGTTTGCTCGGGACCGGCCTTGCGTGTTTTGTCGCTCTTCTTTGTGCTGTTTGCGGCTGCCGTAGAACCAGTTCAGGCAATGCCGGCGAAACCACCGTGCCCGCCGCGCCCCGGACCTGCAGATAACCTTCGTCGACGAGGATGCGGTACGCCATCTCGACCGTCCCTCTGGCCACGCTCAGCTCCATCGCGAGTCCGCGAACGGCCGGCACTCGCGCGCCAGGCTGAAGGTGTCCATTCGTAATCGCAGCCTTGAACCGTTCGCAGATCTGCAGATAGACAGGCAGTTGCAGCGTTCGGTCTATACCGGCCAGCAGTTCGGATTTGACGGGCTTCATGGCTCAGTGTTTTGTCACATTCTGCACCCGCCAGCGCGGGTCACGCATTGGCGGGTGGAAGCAGGCCAAGTTGAATGAGCGCCGGCGAGACCCCGCTCACCAGCCAGTCCCGGTTGGGATTGATGCGAGCCAGCACCCGCAAACCGAGCAAGACAGCCAGCAGGTGTTGTGCTGATTCGGCTGCAGGAATCGCTTTCTTGATCTCGCCGCTGCGTTGACCGGCTTCGAGACAGCGCAGGAAAAAGTCGCGTATCTGTGTGACTTCGTCGGTGATGGCCGCTCGCAACTCAGTATCTTCTGGCGCTGCTCCCAGCGCCGAGTTCACCATCAGACAGCCACGCTGCTCGCGATCATCGAGCGATCGCTGCACTACTTCGGCGAAGAATCCAGTAATGGCCGTGCCGGGCGTCGCCGTGGATTCGAGTCGTAGCATGCGCTCGCGCAGCGTGTTTTTCAGGTAGTAGTCCAGAGCACGCAGAAACAGCCCACGTTTATCACCGAAGGCGTTGTAAAGGCTTGGCTGCGTGAGGCCCGTCGCCTTAACCAGATCGCGCGTCGATGTTGCTTCGTACCCATACGCCCAGAAAGCGTCGCGTGCCGCGTCCAGCACCTTGGTTTCGTCGAATTCGCGGGGGCGGCCCATTCATGGCTCCGTGGCAAGTTGAAATCTGAATTTTATATCGAACGATATCCCGCGATCCTTACCTGGTCCGAGCGCGCCCCGCGTGACCCGGGGGGCGCCCCTTAGTGATCACGCAAAGAAGTCGATTAAAGCACGTGCAACCGCTTTCGGATCATTCTCGGTCGGGATGTGACCGGCCGCGGGGACCCGAACGAGCGAAGCGTATGGAATCTCTTGCACGAACCGTTCTGCGTGCTCGACCAGTTGGAAACTGTCGTCTTCTCCCCAAACGAGCAGTTTCGGCACTTCAGACGCTCGCAGATCCGGCACAAGGTCCATTGTGAAGTGGCTGTACGCGGCGCCGGCCAAAGCCAGCCAGGAACGCGCGACACGCGGCTCCGTCCACGGGTCCAGGTATTCGGCGATCTCCGCTTCGGATGCCGGACGCGCCAATGCCGTGATGACCGATCTGCGTCGCGCGGCAAGCACCTCTTCCGGCGTCGTCGCAGCAGCTACATCCGGATCCCGGAAGCGCGCGACCCCAGGCACTGGCCACGAGTCGAACATCACTGCGTTCATGAGCGCGAGACGGCTCACCTCAAGCTTTCCGTCGACAAGGAGGTGCTGGGCGATTCCGCCACCAATGTCGTGGCCGGCGACGCCAATCTTTCCGGTTATCTCAAGCGCATGGACGAAACGCACGACCCAGTCGGCGAGGGCAGGAATCGATGCCTCGGTTACGGTCAGTTCACCAGCCGAGCGTCCGAACCCGGGCAGGTCCACCGCGATCGGCCGCAGGCCTGCGGCGGCCAGATCATCAATGACGGGTTGCCACACACGGCTCCAATACGTGCCGTGGAGCATCAGTACGACCGGGCCTTCGTCGCCCGCACTCAGGTAGCTGGCGGCGATGCCGTCTACCTCTACAGTCTTTCTTTGCATATTCGCACTCTCGTATAGGCGCCTTGCCGGCGCCGACATTGTTTAGCGGATGAACCGCTTCACATAATCCGCGCCAAGGCCAATTGCCTCGTAGTGTTTACGGGCCGCATCGATTTTGGTAAACACGTCCTCGTAGCCCACTGCGACACCCTGCGGATCGACATAGGTGTAGCCGCCCGTCACGTGGAACCACGTGATCATCTCTTCGACTTCTTCGGGGACGTAGAGCGTGTGCGTTTCACCAGCAGGCTCATGGGCGTACGAGCCTTGTTCCGCGATCCAGTCGTGCTCAAGGTAATACCAGCGTCCTCGCAAGACCATGGCGTGCACGGGCCCCGTGTGCCGGTGGCGCGACAGCACGCCAGACTGCCGCACGCGCAGAAGGTTGACGTAATAACCTTGACTCGCACTTAGCAGCAGCGGCTTGAACGAGACCGTCTGCGTGGTGGGCACCCACAGGTTGTCGTCCTCGAGCCAGGTGTCGAGCACACCGGGATGTACGATATCTACCGACATATCTGCCGGCTGCGGGTACTGATAGGGGATCGCCAATTCGTCCGGCTTTCTTGTGTTCACTTCACTCATGATTCCTTCCTCGTCAACATTTGGCGGTCGCGCCGCCCAAACATACCCTCTGGTAGCCGACGCATTAGCCCGTTTGTAGCCCGGCGTCAGACCTTGGGCGTGTTCTGTTCAACGGCGGCGTCGCCGTGGGTTTCATCAAGCCAGCTAACGATATTTCGTACGGTGTCGCCGTAGAACGTCCGATAAAGTTCCTTCGACACATAGCCGATATGCGGCGTGGCGAGCACATTGGGCAGTTGGCGCAAGGGATGCGAATTGGCCAACGGTTCATCGTCATAGACATCCACGGCGGCGCCCGCGATGACACCTGATTCGAGTGCTTTGACGAGCGCCTCGGTATCGACGATAGGACCTCGGGACGTATTGACGAGGCGGCCGGTCGGCTTCATCCTGGCCAACTCAGTCGCGCCCACGAGATGGTGCGTGCGGTCACTCAAGCGTACATGGACCGAAACATAGTCCGACTGCTCGAACAGTTCGTCCTTCGTCACGTACGCCACGCCCTGCTCTGCGGCTGCTTCCGGCGTGAGGTTCTGGCTCCACGCGACGACTTTCATGCCGAACGCTTGCCCGATTTTTCCCACCGCTGATCCGACGCGCCCAAGGCCGAGCAGCCCAAGCGTTTTAGCTGCCAGCTCGTCGCCGACCGTTACTTGCCAACCACCGTTACGCAGTGATTGATGTTCTCGCGGAACATTGCGAGCCATCGAGAGAATGAGTGCCCAGGTGAATTCGATTGTCGGCGTTGACCAATACCGCGTGTGACGTACCTGAATCCCGAGCTCGGCAGCCGCGTCTTCGTCTATCGACGCGTTTCCCGAGCCGGTCGAGACAACCAGCTTCAGGTTAGGCAGACCAGCGAGGATTTCTCGCGGGAGGGGTGTGCGTTCACGCATCACGCAGACGACGTCGAACGGCCGCAGGCGGGCGATGATGGCATCGCCCTCCGCAACATGATCGTTGAACACCGTGATGTCAGCGCGTCCGTCAAGCGGCGACCAATCGGCCATGCTTCGACTGACGTCCTGGTAGTCGTCGAGCACGGCTACCTTGAGGGGAAAACGTGTTGTCATAGGAACCACTCCTGTTAATTGTCTGGTGAAGCTGAGGCCTTCCGTAGCGTACGCCGGTGACATGCCGCACCAGAGAGGCACGCCTCGGGTGATCGCGTCGATTACGACCGATGGCCCACAATGCCAGCTGGCGCAGTCCACTGTCAGCGCGAGCGGCGTGCTGCACTGCCAGCCGCCGTCGAGCAGTTCATACGTTCTGCTGCTCTACGCATTTAGTTATGTATCTATCGATACAGTATTTCGCCATTCTATATCGATCGAAATAAAATGCAAGGGGAAGGTTCGCGTCAAGCATCGCGGAGCGGGGAGCGCCGGGGAGTCGGCCATCGGGAATTTACGTTGCCGGATGCGCAAGGGCGACCGGTTTCATCGATCGAATTGCTGAAGAACGGGCCGGTGGTCATTACGTTCTATCGCGGTGTCTGGTGCCCGTATTGCAACTTCGATTTACTAATTGCGCAATCGAAATGGAAACCTTACAAAGCATCCAGACGCGCACCATTCTGCATATATCAGGATAACTAACAGTAGAGACGTTTCATCATGACGCATCCTTTCAGATTCATATTTCCGGTTGCGCTAATGACCGTTAGCGTATGGGCTATTGCAGCCGACCGACTTACACCTGAACAGTGCAACAGCTACCCGTTCACGCCCGCGCATGGTCAAGTTACCAAGGCCGATCTGAAGCGTGAACTGGCCGAACTCGAGTCCGTGGGGTATTGGCCCAGCACCGGGAACTATTCGCCTGGCATTCCCCTGCTGCGACAACGCCTGAATGAGAAATACGCCCGGGACTGCGGGCGACTGCATGCGTCATCTGACGCGCAATCACCCGGCAGCTGAACAGGCTTCGGCACACGGCCGTCAGAGCATTTTTATCAATAAGGAATGCGTAGCGGATGTACGCGCGCCTGATCCTTCCAGTACGGATCATGCATTTTGCGCTTGAATATTTTGCCGGTGTCTTCCCCCGGACGTCAGATCCAGTCTGTGGCGCGCGGCCTGGTATTCATCGGCAAAGTGGGCGACCAGTTCGGCGGCGGGAACGATCCGCTTGACCGCGCCCACCCCTTGGCCAGCACCCCAGACATCGCGCCATGCCTTGGCCTTGCTGTTACCGCCGGAGCCGAAGTTCATCTTCGACGGATCGGACTGCGGCAGCGCATCCGGGTCCAATCCGGCGTTGGCGATACTCTGGCGCAGATAGTTGCCATGTACGCCGGTAAACAGGTTGGAATACACGATGTCCGAGGCTGTGCTGTCGACGATCATCTGCTTGTAGCGCTCGTCGGCGTTCGCTTCGGCGGTGGCGATGAAGGCCGAGCCGATGTACGCGAGGTCGGCGCCGGCCGCCTGCGCCGCCAGGATGGCATTGCCGCTGGCGATAGCGCCGGACAGCGCCAACGGGCCGTCGAACCATTCGCGGATCTCGTGAAGCAGCGCGAATGGCGACAGCCGGCCGGCATGCCCTCCAGCACCCGCGGCGACCGCAATCAGGCCGTCTGCCCCCTTGTCGATGGCTTTCTTTGCGAACGCGTTGTCGATCACATCGTGCAAGACAATCCCGCCGTACGCATGCACCGAGCGGTTCACGTCCTCGCGCGCGCCGAGCGAGGTGATGGTAATGGGCACCTCGTACCGCGCGCACAGTTCAAGGTCATGCTCCAGCCTGTCGTTCGACTTGTGCACGATCTGATTGACCGCAAACGGAGCGGCCGGTTGCCCCGGATGGCGGGCGTTGTGCTCGGCGAGTTCGGTCGTGATGCGATCCAGCCATTGCTCCAGCAGTGCTTCGGTCCGGGCGTTAAGAGCCGGGAACGAACCAACAACGCCGGCCTTGCATTGCGCAATCACGAGATCGGGGTTGGAAATGATGAACAGCGGCGAGCAGATCATCGGCAGCGCAAGGCGGCCTTCGAGCATGGCGGGTAGGGACATTGAGTACTCCAACGGGAAAGGAACGATACCCGCCGCTTGCCGGCAGCAAGCAACAGCGGGCAAAAATGGATTGCAACCGATCAGACAGGGGCGCGCTTGCCGGTCAGTACGGCCTGCGCAGGCGCCAGTTGCGCGGCCATCTCGGCCGAGAGCGCCTGCAGGCCGCTCATGGGACGCACCATCACCTCGAATTCTTCAATCCTGCCCTGATCGTCAAAGCGCAGCATGTCGATGCCCTTCAGCGCCTTGCCGCTGACTTCGGCGCTGAATTCCAGCACGACGCTGCGGCCGTCTTCGCTAACGAAGCCCCGCAGGTACTGGAAGTTATGGAATACGGTGTTGACGGTTTTCAGCACGAGCTTGATGGCGGCTTTGCCCGGATAGGCGGTGTGAGCCACCGGCGAGCGGAACACGATGTTGTCGGCCAGCAGCGGGTCCAGTTCGTCCATCGCATTGCGTCGAAGCAGATCGTGCCAGGTTGACAGCGTGCGCTGCGCGGCGTCGGACAATCGGTTCACTTCCATACAGGTCTCCTCAATGAGAGCCATCAGCGGTCGACGAGCCCTGCTCGGTCACTTCCCTCCGTGCATTGATGATTCCAGGCATCCACACCACCTCACGACCCATCAATATGCAACTGGTTGCATAAAGGATAGCGAAGTGCTGGACGATATGCAACTGGATGCATATAATTTTTGCGACGCAGACACTAGCCGTTAAAATGGCGCCCATGTCCATTCAACATGCCCTTCTCACTTCGCTACTGGAAAAGCCTTCCACGGGCTACGATCTTGCGCGGCGCTTTGACAGGTCAATCGGGTATTTCTGGCATGCCAGTCATCAGCAGATCTATCGCGAACTCGGCCGCATGGCCGAAGCGGGCTGGATACTTGCGACCGATGACAACGACGAGGGGAAGCGGCGGCGCCGCTTGTATGAGGTGCTGAAGCCAGGCAAGGCGGAACTGGCACGCTGGGTATCGGAGCCTTCGACGGATGGCGAAGCCAGCCGTGCCCTGCTGATCAAGCTCCGGGCGGAGGCCGTGATCGGGCCGCATGGGGTTGATCAGGAATTGCGCCGGCTCATGGCAGAGCACCAGGCGAGGCTGACGACCTATCTCGAGATCGAACAATCCGACTTTGCGGCGCGCCGCATGTCAGCCGCGCAAAAGCTGCAGCATGCGGTACTGCGCGCCGGCATCATGACAGAACAGAGCTGGCTCGAATGGGCCAACGAGGTGCTGCCTATCGTGGAGACAGCCAGGCGCAGCGTTCCGCGCTAGCGTGAAGTCAATAGTGTCAGCCGACGACATGACTTAAGGAGCCGGGCCAAATGGGAAGCATCAATGCGGTTGTGGCGGCGGCAGTCGCCTTCGTAGGCAGCCACTTTCTCTTGTCGCATCCGCTGCGCGGCCGTTTGGTCCGCGCGTTTGGCGAAGTAGGGTTCCTCGGCGTCTATTCGCTGATTGCATTCCTGACGCTCGGCTGGCTGGTCGTGGCCTACCTGAAGGCGCCCTTGACAGCACCGTTATGGCCGGCGGGAGACGCGCTCTGGGCGGTTGTGACCATCCTCATGCTGATTGCGTCGATCCTCCTGATGGGCTCTCTGATCCGCAACCCGGCGTTTCCTACCGGCGGGCCGCCCGGTACGTTCCCGGCCGCGGCACATGGCGTGTACGCAGTGACGCGTCACCCGATGATGTGGTCGTTTGCACTTTGGGGGCTGTGCCACATCGCGGTATTCCCGGTGGCCAAGAACATCGTATTGGCAGCGGCTATCGTCGTCCTCTCGCTCGTCGGGGCCGCATTCCAGGACCGGAAGAAGGAACAACTCCAGCCCAGTCTGTGGCCCGAATGGGAGTCAAAGACGAGCTATCTGCCGTTCGCGGCAATCGCCACCGGGCGGGCGCGGCTGGGCGGATTCGGCTTGCACGCACTGCTGGGTGGCCTCGTCGTCTGGCTCGCAGCGACGTGGGCTCATCGCCCACTCGCCGGTTGGGCCGCGGGTATCTGGCGTTGGCTGTAGTGCCAGTCCCGCGCCTGATTCACCTGCTAGTGGAGTGTTCAAGCAGACACCTGGCAACGTGACATCGTGTGCGCGTCGCCAGGTGCACCTGCCTCAGTCTTCCTGCGAGACAAGCGCGCGCAGAACGGTTTCCAGTTCCACGTCGCCTTTGACGACGTTGACTTCCTTGCCTTCGAAGCAGATCCAGCCTTCGTTGAATCCATCGACCATGCGCATGCGCGGCATCGGCTCCTTCATGCCTTGCGAGCGGAACAGCGCCTCCCAGGTGTCGCGCGCGACGACCTCGGCTCGTACCGGACGGCCAAGTATCTGGGCAAACGTCGCCGCGATGTCGTTCGGGGAAACGCGCCGCGGCCCTTCAAGCTCGACGATGCGCACACCGTTCCACGTCTGCTGAAGCAGTTGCGCTGCGACACGGCCGACGTCTGCGGTCGCAACCATCGGTACGGGCTTGTCGAGCGGTTGCAGAAAGCTGCGGATGATCCCCGTGTCGCGGGCGGGTGCCACGTCCCATGAAGCGTTTTCCATGAACCAGCCAGGACGCAGGAATGTCACCGGAATCGACAACTCGCGCAGCGCCTCCTCCATCAGCGTGCGCTGCGTGAGCAGATTGGTCTCGGTGGCCTGCGCGCCAATCGTCGACAGGCAGACAACCTTGCCCGGTCTCGCCGATTGAAGCGCCGCGCGCACCGCGTCGATGACCACACGTGCTTCCGGAAAACCCGGCGCCGGATCAAAGTCGGACGGCGGCAGAATGAAGACGCCCTCCATGCCCTCGAAGGCGGCGGCAAGCGCAGTCGCATCGTCCATGTTGGCCGTCACCACTTCGCAGCCGCGTTCGGCCCACGACCGTGCTCGCGCGGCATCCCGTACGACCGCCCGCACCGGCTGCCCCGCTGCGAGTAGAGCACGCGCCACGGCGCCGCCAACCTTTCCTGTGATTCCTGTAATTGCGTACATTTCTGCTACTCCTTGTGTAGAAATCAGTGATGTGTGTAAAGCGAAGTGACCGGTGTGCGCGCGGTCACGAAGCTGCCTGAAGCGGACGAACCGCCGCGCACGCCGCCTATGCCGCTGTCAATGTTCGAGTTGGCGCTCGTCTGCGCGGCTACCTTTGCCTCGGCCGCCTGAATGTCGTCGGGGTAATGGGGGTTATTGGCACGGCCGGGCCGGTAGCCCACGCTTTCCAGTTGCACGAGTTCTGCGCGCACCTGTGCACGGGTAACGGTCGAGCCAGATTCCTGAGCGTATCCAGCGACAGGGAAGGCGATAGCGGCCGAGACGGCCAGCAGGAGATGACGGGTATTCATAGCAATGCTCCTTGGGTTATTGAGGGTGATGTGCGCCCTTGGGATGCATTGTGGGTAAACGTGATGAGAAACAAAATGACATGAATGGCACTTGTTAGGTGACATATAGTTACTAATATGTCGCGTACAGGGTACTTAACGCGCCCTGCGGGTCAACTAGCCCAGTGGTCGGCCCCGGTGCAGCAGTGTGTTAGCGTTCGACGGAATTCTTCAGACCACCAACATGACCCGAATGCAGCGCCTATGAGATCGTCCAGCGAAAACATCTCCAGTGGTATCAGCGTATTTGCTGCCGTCGTCGATGCGGGGACATTTGCAGCCGCGTCTGAAGTAATGGGCATGTCGCCACCCGGGGTGAGCCGGGCAATCGCCCGACTCGAAAAACGGCTGAAAATACGCCTCTTCAATCGAACCACCCGTGCCGTCTCCCTTACTGAGGAGGGCCGACGATTCTACGAACAGGTCATGCCGCATTTAAGAGGAATGGAGGAAGCCGCCGCTGCCGCGACAGGGGGTGCCGCGACAGTGCGCGGGAAGTTGCGGATCAATCTTGATCCGGCTTTTTTGCGGGTTATTCTGGGCCCCGGGCTTGATAAATTCATGGATGCACATCCTGAACTTGAACTCGAACTGATCGCGAGAGATCACCTGGGCGACCTCGTAGTCGACGGCTTCGATCTGGCCTTGCGGTTCGGCGAACCGCGCTCATCTAGTCTGGTTGCGAGAAAGCTTCTGGACACCGCGGTTGTCACGGTTGCAGCACCCTCTTACCTCGCCCGGCGCGGCCGGCCGACGGAGCCGCAAGAATTAGGGCTCGGCGTGCACCGGTGCCTCGAATTCCGGAACCCGGAAACTGGCAAGCCGTATCTGTGGGAGTTTCATCGCAAGCGCAAAAAGCTTGAAGTAGAAACAAATGGAAGGCTTATCGTGAACGATCCGAGTGCCCTGCTGAACGCGTGTCTAGCCGGCTCCGGCATCGTACAGATGTTATTGCTTGGCGCTGAACCGTTGATTCGGGAGGGACGGCTCGTTAATCTGTTCCCAGACTGGTCCGACGAACGCTTTCCGCTCTATGCGTACCATCCGTCGCGGCATCATACGCCAGCGAAGACACGGGTATTTCTCGACTTTATCGTCGCCTTGACGAGTACGAGCTAGTTAGTCGAAGTCGCCATCGCGCGCCAGGTATTTGTCCAGTAAGTCATGGCGTCTGCCAACACGCCGAGTTGCCTCCGCCGGGACACGAAACGATCAACGCGATGGCCCCCCGGTTTGCTGGCACAGCGAACGATAGCGCCCACGTCACCATGGTTCGCCAAGTGCTATCACTCTGTGCGCGATGAACGACCGGCGACGAGCAACCGGCCGCCTTGCGGTCTGACTGCATCTATCCGCTTTCCGTAACCATCACCGGAAAATCGCTCGCGATTTCCCCCTCGCCGCAGTGCACTTCTGGTCAATCGCTCCTGCACTTCCGTGCAATCACTTCGATGCCCTTGCGCCTATTCTTGAATCACACCCCAACCCCACCCGGGCACCATGCCTGGATAATTCAAGGAGACGGCAATGGAAATCAAACCCCATGTGCGCGAAGAGGCAGTCCAGATCAATGACATCCCGTGGAAAGCCTTCCCCGACGCTCTGTCGCGCGGCGGCATTCGCTGGAAGATGCTGCACGCCTCGCCGGAGATGGGCGCCTGGACGGCCATCTTTGACTGCCCAGCAGGTTCATCCTTCAACGCGCACTTCCACGTCGGTCCCGGCGAATACCTCCTGACAAAAGGCCGCATGGACGTGCGCGGCGGCGCTGAGGAAGGGGGGGACACCGTCGTCGCGCCCGCCTATGGCTATGAATCCGCCAACGCCCGCCACGACAAGACGTCCTTCCCGGTTGATAGCGAGTTCTACATGACCTTCCTCGGGCCGCTCTCGTTCATCAAGGAAGACGGCACGCCCATCGTGGTTGTGACGTGGGACGAAGCGCAGCGCGCGTACGCCGGTTAAGGCATTGCATATTCAGTGCGGACCGGCGACTGTTCCGTCAATGGCCGCGCGACCAACGAAGGGGTCAACATGACAGATTTAACCTTGCAGGCTGACGACTTGACCAGCCAGGTATTCGACCATCACCTCGGCGCATTCGCGAAGGGACTAGACGAACTCCTTAAGGACTACGATGAACGTTCGGTACTCGTAACGCCCGGCAAGACATATCGTGGGTTGAGTGAGATTCGCGCTTTTTTTAAGACATTTCTCGATAGCGCGGAGCCAGCGTTCTGGACCGCGTTCAAAGTGACCAGCAAGAGCACCGAACGGGAAGTCGCCTATCTCGCGTGGGAAGCAAAACCGTGGGTACCGATGGCGACCGACACGCTCTTCGTGAGGAACGGGAAGATTTCTGTTCAGACATTTACGGCATTCTCGTCGTAGTCGTGACCCACACATTAGATGGAGGAGCAGCGCATGGACAGGTTAAAAGGCAAAGTCGCCATCGTTACTGGCGCAAGTTCAGGATTTGGTCGCGGCATTGCGCTGTCGTACGCGGCCGAAGGTGCAAAGGTCGTCGTCAGCGACATTCACGAAGAACCGAATCAAGGCGGCTTTGAGGGTAACGCCCAACTCACGACCGTTGCTGCCATCAGGGAAGCGGGCGGCGAAGCAACCTACGTGTCGTGCAATGTCACCAGGCAGCCGGAGGTCGCCAACCTCGTTCAAGAAGCGGTTCGCGTGTACGGTGGGCTCGACGTCATCGTGAACAACGCCGGCATCTACCGTGCTGGAAAGCTCGCTCACGAGTTCACGGTCGAGGACCTGGACGCGTGCTTCGACGTCAACGTGCGGGGCACATGGTTTGGTTGCCAGGAGGCCATCAAGGTATTTCTGAAGCAGGGTCGCGGCGGAAACATCGTCAATATCGTATCGACCGCAGGCCTTCAGGGACATCCGAAGCAGTCGGTCTACAACATCTCGAAAGGCGCCGCGGCAAATCTGACTCGATGTCTCGCCATCGAATACGGTCGCGACAAGATTCGGGTGAACGGTATCTGTCCGACGTACGCGAAGACTTCGTTGACGCGCGCGCTGTTCGACGACAAGGACTTCGACAAAGCCTTCACGGACCTCATCCCGCTGAAACGTTGGGGTGAAGTCGAAGACATTGCCAACCTGGCCGTCTTCCTCGGGTCGGACGAGTCGAGCTACATGCACGGGGACCTCATCCGCATTGACGGTGGCGAGACGCTCTGCCGTTTCTCGGTTTAAACAAGTAGCTCATAGCGGCCCGGTCATCGCCGGGTCGCTTTTTGCGTCAGGACGCACAGGTGTGAAATTGCCAAAAATCATTCATTCCATGATTCGAGTTTTCGACCTCGCCAAGTCACTGAAGTTTTACGAGGACGCGCTGGAATTGAAGACCAGTCATCGTCTGGACTTCCCCGAGTTTTCCCTCGTTTATCTGAAGAACAGTGAGAACGACGTCGAAATCGAACTGACGTGGAACAAAGGCCGCGACGCCGAGTACACGCATGGCGACGGCTACGGTCATATCGCCGTTGCTGTGCCGAATCTCGAAGTCGAACATACCCGCATGTCTGGCCTCGGACTCAATCCACTACCCATCAAGGAATTCAAGCGCGGTGATGAGATGCTTGCCCGCTTCTTCTTTCTGCAGGACCCCGATGGCTACAAAATTGAGGTCCTGGAACGTGCGGGCCACTATGTTTAGTTGACACGAGGCAGCCTACGGGCATGGAAGACTGCTTCCTCATGCTCGCGATGCTGGCAGGTACCCGCAGGCGCTGTGGGCCTTTACGATGCAATTGCTGCACGGCGAGCATCGCCGGGTGATTCGCCAAACTTTTCCTTGAACGCGCGACAGAAGTGGCTGGTCGAGTTGAAACCGAATCGATACGCGATTTCGGCGATTTGATAGCGGTTATAAGACGGGTCCAAAAGTGCCTGCTTGCATGCCATCAATCGACTGTGGATAACGTATCCGGACACGGTCATATCGCTTCTCTGGAACAACATATGCAGGTAACGCAAAGAAATGCCGCATGACTCTGCGATGCGCGCTGGTGTCAGTCCGTCTTCGTGGAGATGCTGGAGGATGTAGTCGTGTACTTTTCTCAGCATCATGGCGCTGGCGTCAAACGTTGCGACATGCTGTTGACCCGATAAGGCGATCCCCAGCAGCTCAAGGGTCGACCGGCTTACCGATCCCTGGACGGTGGGGTCGAGCGAAGAAATTTCGTTGGATAGCGCAAGCAGGTGAACCGCAAGCAGAGAGCCGACGCCGGTTTTGCTTTCAATGCGTCCACCGGACGGTGGCTGTTTGCGCTCAGGCATGCGCTCGCGCATCAGCGACCATGGAATCATCAGCGTCACTTTATGCAGGCGCTCCATGACTTCAAACTGGACCACCTGGTCGGTCGTCCACACCACCAGGTCGCCAGAGCGGACCTCAACACCGCTGTCACCGATCTTGAATCGCTCGCGCCCGCTGGTAGTGAGTTGCACACCCACATACAACTCGTCGTCGCGGTGTACTTGCTTGCCGGTCCGTTCTCCGACGCAGGGGTCGCAGATGGTCTCCACTATCTCGGCGCCGGCGAAATCGTGTCGGCGTAGCGCCGCGTAGAACGTGGCTGGCACCCGCTGCGGCACCTGCCACTCACGATAGCTTCCGCTCAGTATGTCCTGCCAGGCATCGGTCCTGTCTTCGACCGCCACCTCGCTGGTTGACCAGCTTGTCGATTCATTTTGCACAGCATGTCTCCCTATCGTCGCCCGTTCCGCGTTCCGGCTGGGCATACTTATGGGTTCTTCAATCTACCCTGCATCAAACCGTCCCATCACTGGGAGCTTCCCTGGAGCCGAGATCAGACTCCGGATGTTGATACCACCTCTCACCTTAACGTCTTGCCGCGGAAGTCGATTGATTCCCTGTGCATGGTGGGTTGACGTACCGCGCAGTAGTCGATCTGAATCCAGCCCCAATATCACCGACCAAGCGGAGTCCGTAGACCGGCCACACCCTACAGTAAAGCGATGGCCTCGACTTCAATCTTGAAGCCGAAGTGAAGGACGGGAACCGGGACGACGGCGCGGGCCGGCTGGGCATTGTTCGCCCATCGGGCATAAATCTGATTGAAGGTCGCCCAGTGTTCGATATCGACGATATATACACGCACCTGGATTAGTTGCTCGATGCTGCTACCGGCACCGGCGAGCGCCGCTTTCAGATTCGCCAGCACCTGTTCCGCCTGAGCTTCGAACGATGCGTTCGTCAACTTCTGCCCTTGCGCATCGATCGGCAATTGTCCTGACACGAAAACCATGCCGTTGGCTATTGCAACGTGACTGTAGTGGCCGCCCGGCGTGGCAAGACCATCGGGATTCCTCGTCACCGGACGCTGAGAGTTATGTTCGCTACCATCCATGAATCGGCTCCAGTTCGAGATTGCGCTAGCGTTGGATAACGCGAGTAAGTGTAGTCGTCAAGCCGACAAAAACCTTTCATCCAGCTTCACCCAATAGGTCGAACCCGTCGACAACAAAGCATCGTTGAAATCATAGCTCGCGTTATGAAGTGTGCACGGTCCCATGCCATGCCCGGCGTCACGATGCGACCCTTCGCCATTGCCGCGGAACGCATAACATCCCGGTTTTTCGAGCAGCATGAAGGAGAAATCTTCGCCGCTCATCGTCGGTTCGACAGAACGGTCGACGTTCTGGCGTCCGACCACCCGTCGTGCCCACAAGCGTGCATGCGGCCGGGGTTTTGCGACTTATGTTCGAACGCGTTGAGTTCGCCAATGGGCAATGCATCCATATCGGCGCGCAAACCCACGCTTTTTGAACTCGTCCCGCGCTTTAACAGGCCGACGACTCCCGTTTTACCCATTCCCCGATAAACCTTCAAACCCCATCGTTCGAGGTTATCTGCGACCAGTTGCGACGTTTTCGTTTCTTCGTAGCGCAACTCGGGATGCGCGTAAATCGTTCGTCGCAAAGCCTTGATTTCTTCGTGCGACGCTTCGATTTCTGGAATCAGATACATGTTGGCCCCTGTTGCGCCGGTTAGGCCGTGGTTATCTGATCGGCCCGCTCGTGACCATCACAGGCCGACAACACCTGCCAGGCCGCCAATGTCCTGAACCTCCGTGTAGTTGTACGCAGGATTGGACGGCCCGTGTCCGCGATTTACGAACACCTTGTTCTTCACGCCCAGATCGTCTGCAGCCATCAGGTCATAACGCAGGCTCGACGACACATGCAAGATATCTTCGGGACCACAGCCGAGGTTGTCCAGCATGTATTCGAACGCAGGCAAGCGCGGCTTGTAGGCCTGTGCCATCTGCGCGGTGAAGACCTTGTGGAACGGCGCGCCGAGCTTGTCGACGTTGCTCTGGATCTGGTCGTTCGAGGCATTCGACAGAATCACCAGCGGAATTTCATGCGCTACTTTTGCGAGCCCTGCCGGCACGTCCGCATGCGGCCCCCAGGTTGGCACGGCGTCATAGAAGCGTTGAGCTTCGGCGTCGATATATTCGATGTTCCAGCGCTTGAGGGTGCGGCGCACGGCATTCTTGACGACATCCTGATACGGCTTCCACGCACCGAGCACCTCGTCCATGCGGTACGACGCAAAGTCCTTCGTGAACTGCTCCATGTTCTCTGCCGCAACGCGGTCGGCGAAGATCTCACGTGCCAGATCGCTCATGCGAAAGCGCGTCAGCGTACCGTAGCAGTCGAAGGTGATGTATTTGGGCTTGAAGAGGGTCATGTCCTGGTCCTGTTATCAGCGGAAAAAGCCGGGGTAGAGAAACCGGCACAGTAACGGATTGCATCTTTGAAATCAGGTGCTGCAATGTTTCGGTAAACGCGGACGCGGCCGTTCAGGTGCAACTGCATGCTTTCAGAAAACCTCGCCTGGAATCAACCGAACCCGATGATCGCTTTTGTCTCGAAGTACTCTTCGAGCCCGTAGACGCCGTACTCGCGTCCATTTCCCGAGCGCTTATAGCCGCCGAACGGCGCATGCGGATCCCAGGCTGGATGATTAAGATGGACTTGCCCGGCGCGAATGCGGGATGCAACGGCACGCGCTGCATCAAGGTCTTGAGCCTGAACGTGGGCGCTCAATCCGTAGGACGTGCTGTTCGCAATGCGGACCGCATCGTCGACGGTATCGTACGGAATGATGCAGAGGACCGGGCCGAAAATCTCTTCCTGCGCGATCCGCATCAGCGATTCGACATCGGAGAAAACAGTGGGCCTAACATAGAAGCCCTTGCTAAATGCCGCCACGCGCCCGGGGCCGCCGCATATCAGCCTCGCGCCCTCGCGGATGCCCGCATCGATCATCGTTTGCACGCGCTTAAACTGCGCCTCGTTTGCGAGCGGCCCAAGCACGGTTTCTTCGGATGCCGGGTCCCCAACGACGATTGCATTGGCGGTCTGAGCGGCAAGCGCCTCGACCTCGGCAAGCCGGTCGCGTGGCACGATCATCCTTGTGGGCGCGCTGCAGGATTGACCCACGTTTCGAAACGCGGCCATCACGCCAAGCGGAACCACTTTGGCAAAATCCGCATCAGGAAGCAGGATGTTCGGCGACTTGCCGCCCAGCTCCTGCGTCACGCGCTTCACAGATTGGGCTGCTGCCTGCGCGACAAGCGCGCCCGCCCGGTTCGACCCCGTGATCGAAATCATGTCGATATCCGGGTGCCTCGCCAGCGCGTCGCCGACCTCGGGTCCGCTTCCATTGACGAGATTAAACACGCCCGGGGGCAAGCCGGCATCGTGGACCAGTTGCGCAAACAGAAGCGCGCTTAACGGCGATAGCTCGCTGGGCTTGAGAATCACTGTGCATCCGGCGGCTAGCGCCGGCGCCACCTTCGCCGTGATCTGATAGAGCGGCCAATTCCATGGCGTGATGAGGGCACACACGCCAATCGGCTCTCGCACGATAGCGGTACCGTTTTCCACGGTGCGGAAGCGATAGCTCGCCAGCAGATCCCGCGCTACCCGAACGTGCTCCGCCGCGAGCGGCACCTGCATTGCGCGCGCAAAGCCGATCGCGGCGCCCATCTCAAGTGACAGCGTCTGCGCAAAAGCCTCTTTGCGTTCGAGAATGAGCTGATGAATCCGGTCCAGGATACCCACGCGCAACGCTACGGGCGAGGTTGACCAGCCAGAGAAAGCTGCACGCGCCGCAACGACTGCACGGTCGACGTCTTCCGCCGATCCTGTCGCGATCTCTCCCACCACCAGCTCGGTTGCCGGATTGACGACCGGCATCGAGGCGGGGTGAGCGGGCGACGTCCAGCGGCCGTCGATATAGAAGCTGCGACAGGTATGCGGATCAACGCTGTCACGCTCAGGTACTTGGCTGATAGGGTTCATACGGCTCACTATAGGAAACCAGAAGTTTGTCGTGTTTAATATCGAGTGAATCCATCGTTAAAGGTAGTTTAATGATCGAACTGGACGATATGCGTCTGTTCCGCGCCCTCGGCGTGTCGCGATCGCTCGCGGCAGCCGCCAGGCTCCTGAATCTCACTCCGCCCGCCGTCACGGTCCGGCTACAGCGACTGGAGGAGCGTCTGGGCGTGCAACTGGCCGTGCGCGAAGCACGAGGCATCTCGCTGACCGACGAAGGTCAGCGGCTGCTTCAGGAAGCAACGGAAGTGCTTGAGCGGATCGAAGCCATCCCGTCTCGCGTGTCTGGAGAATTGGGGGCCGTCAGCGGCAATCTGCGTATCGTCGCTCCTTTTGGGTTCGGACGTGCGCACATTGCACCGCTGGTCCGTGACCTGCACCAGGCGCATCCGAATCTGGCAATTTCGCTCTACCTGTCAGACAGCCCGCCCGCGTCCGCTTCGGGAGCTGATGTTGTCGTGTCCATCGGCAACATCAAGGCGTCGTCGTGGATTGGGCACTATCTGGCGCCGAATGAACGTTTTCTATGCGCCAGTCCCGCACTCGCACGACGTCTACGCAAGATCGCGCATCCATCCGAGCTTGCACAGTGCGAATGTCTATGTTTGCGCGAGAACGACGAAGATGCAATGCGCCTGCGTTTCATCCAGGCAGATGCAGACGGAAACCACACAAGCAAAGCCGTTACGGTACGGATGTCCGGTGTGCTGTCATCCAACGACGGTACCGTCATCAGCGACTGGGCCGTCGAGGGACTCGGCATCATCGAGCGTTCCGAGTGGGATGCCGCCCGCCTCATCACGACCGGGAAACTGGTGCGCGTGCTGCCGGCGTGGCGCCTGGAACCCGCTCCCGTCATGGCCCTGCTGCCGTCACGCCACGGCGTGTCGAGCCGCCAGCGCCTGTTTCTCGACGCGGCAAAGCGGGCGTTCGATCCGCCGCCGTGGCGCCGCTGATAGCGTATTTAGTCTGGTTTAACGGAGGGTTCACCTCGCATTAAACACAAGCGCTGGACGGCTTCCTATAGTGACCTCTTCATCTGGACGCGCATCAGCGCGCTTCCAGACTACGTTTAAATCGTCAAAAACGAAGGGAGCCACCGATGAGCCTGCAGTCTCTGAACACCCCGGCAGCATTGATCGACGTGGCGCGCATGGTGCGCAACATCGAGCGGATGCAGCAGCGCCTGAATGGGCTCGGCGTTCGTTTCAGACCACACGTCAAGACGACGAAATGTGTTCAGGTCGTAGACGCGCAAATTGCCGCCGGTGCGCAAGGCATCACGGTGTCCACACTCAAGGAAGCCGAACAGTTCTTTGCCACGGGTATTCGCGACATCGTCTACGCCGTTGGCATGGCACCCGGCAAGCTGGGTCAGGCACTCGAACTGCGCCGGCAAGGCTGCGATCTGAAGATCGTTGCCGATAGCATCGCGTGCGCAGAAGCAATCGAAGCATTCGGCCGGGAACATGGCGAAGCCTTCGACGTCTGGATCGAGATCGACGTCGACGGTCACCGCTCTGGCGTCCTCCCTGAGGACGATTTGCTCCTCGCGATTGGCAAGGTTCTGAAAGAAGGCGGCATGCACGTTGGCGGCGTGCTGGCACACGCCGGATCAAGCTACGAATACGACACTCACGACCCACTTGTGCGCATCGCCGAGCAGGAGCGATCCGGTTGCGTCCGCGCTGCTGAACGGCTTCGCGCGGCGGACATACCGTGCGAAGTCGTGAGCATCGGATCGACACCGACCGCGCTGACCGCTGAGCACCTCGAAGGTGTTACCGAGGTCCGTGCCGGCGTGTACGTGATGTTCGATCTGGTCATGCATAACGTGGGCGTCAACGACACATCCGAGATCGCTCTAAGCGTGTTGACCACCGTGATTGGCCACCAGGAAGACAAAGGTTGGGCGATCGTCGACGCTGGCTGGATGGCGATGAGCCGGGACCGTGGCACGCAACGCCAGCAACGGGACTTTGGATACGGACTGGTCTGCTCGGAAAATGGCGAAGTGCTGGGCGACTATGTGATGAGCGGCGCCAATCAGGAGCACGGGATCATCTCCCGGACTGGCACACCCGATCGCGAAATCGCACACAGGTTTCCAATCGGGACGCGACTACGGATCCTGCCCAATCACGCGTGTGCAACCGGCGCACAACATCCCGTCTACCAGGCACTCGCCGAGGACGGCAGCATCGAAACATGGCCGCGATTTTACGGATGGTGATGCATTGCATCACGCGGCCAGCTTGTCTGGCCACCTCATACTTTAAGGCCTGCATCAGGCCTTTTTCCGATTCTGCGTCGCGCATGGCCCCGGGCGCGACGCAGATCATCCTGCATCAACGTGACGAAGGCTGCATGACGTAGTCGCCAGGCGTCACGCCGACGGTGCGCCTGAAATGGCGCCCGAGATGACTCTGATCGAAGAAGCCGACTTCGGTCGCAACGACCGATGGCGGGATTCCATGACGCAGCAGACGCTGCGCATGCCGGATGCGTACCAGGCAGACGTATCGATGCGGAGAAATCCCCACTTCCAGCCGGAACAGCGTAGCGAAACGGGACACACTGAGTCCCGCCGTCGCGGCGAGCGTAGCGAGACTCACCGGCTGCGCGAAGTAGGTTTCAATAAAAGCGACGGCCCGTTCGACAGCGCGCGAAGGCGTGCACGGCGTATTGACCGTCTCCGGCTCACGCACGAACCCAGAAACCGGCATGTCAACTTCCGCATACTCGAGATGTTTTGCCATGTCGCGCTCCGCTATGCCGCAATCGGTGTGGCATTCGCCGTCGTGGCGAAGCGCTGGATCGCGAACGGTTCGATCGGCGTACTGGTTGCACCGGTGTCGATCAGTTCGGCCATCACATCCCCAACGCCCGGTCCCAACTGGAAGCCATGTCCGCAGAAACCGAATGCGTAGTAGAGGCCATCCACCTTGCCGCTGGGCCCCATGATCGGATGATCGTCGGGCATATAGCCTTCCACCCCGCTCCACACGCGGATGATGTTCAGCCTCGTCACAGCAGGGGCGACCCGGGCGAGCTGTTTGAATTGCAACAAGGTGCTCTCCGGCAGCACTTTCGCGCGGCGCTGGTCGAGAAATGCAGGGGCACGTGCACAGCCACCAATGACGATATTGCCGCGCGCCACTTGCCGGAAATAAATGATCTCTTCGAGCATTGGCGACGTTACACCGACCACCGGCTGGATCGAGTACGGTACCGGTTCAGTAACGGCCATCTGCGGCCCGTTGACCATGATCGGCACCGCTTCACCGAATTGCGTGCTCAACTGGTTGCCCCAGGCGCCCGCCGTAATCAGCATGTTCGGCGCGCAGAACACGCGGCCGTCCGTACTGGTTGCGCGAAACAGATCGCCGTCTTTCTCCACGGTGGCGATCTCGGTGTTCTCTTCGAGGCGGGCACCCGCACGCGCCGCTGCACGTCCAAACGCAGGTGCGGCCAGACGTGGATTCGCGTGGCCATCCATGATCGAATGCGATCCGGATAACACTTCCCTGCCGAGAAACGGAAATTTCGCGTGCAGTTCCGCGCCGCGATACAGGGCGAGCTTCAGACCATAATGCGCCGCTTCGCGCGCATACACTTCGAGCGCGTCGTCCTGCTCCTGTCGATAGCACACGCGAATATGGCCGGACATCAGAAACTCCGCGTCGTGTCCGATCAACTCGGGCAGCTTGCCCCAGATCTCGCGCGACCGGTTTGCAAGCGGCAATTGCGGCAGATAACGTCCCTGCCGGCGCACATTGCCGAAGTTCACCCCGCTTGCCTGCTGCCCAATCAAGCCGCGTTCGAGCACGACCACTGAACGGCCGCGTTGACGGAGGAAAAACGCGGAGGCAATGCCCATAAATCCGCCGCCGACGATCACCACATCCGCGTCGGTCCGATTCGTCCCGCTCATATGTCCTCCAGCGTATCCGTTGCAGTGGCCGCGCTTGCGGGTGCGCTTGTGGTTGCACTTGTGACGTCGGGCCTTGCAGCCGTGACGACAATCGTCGAAATTGGAAACGGTTTGACCGGTGCCTGGCCGCGCAGGCGTCCCACCGTTTCGAGCGGCACACCCGCTGCGGCGGCAATCACTTCGGCTGCGGCATGAGCGCAATAGCGCCCCTGGCAACGCCCCATGCCGACCCGGCTGAACGCCTTGGCGCGATTCGCCTCACGCGCGCCTTCGTCGTGGATCACGCGGCGCAGTTCGCTCGCGCTGATGCCTTCGCAGCGGCACACGACCGTCTCGTCGGACAAACGGGCCGCCTGTTCTGCGG